>CBDUUV010000168.1:0-1934 GCA_965370495.1 uncultured bacterium | reverse complement strand
CGATTGCGCCGGTGAGAGCCCGCGGCATTTTTGGTGGGGTATATTCCCACCGGTGCAGGGAATCGGCCAGTGTCCTTAACCTGTCGGCTATCTCTCTTGCCCCTTTCTCTCCGGCTTCGATGATCTCATCTGCTTTGTTGAAGCTGATTACCGTGTAATCATCCAGAACCGGAGCGATAAGGATATCGCAAAGCGCAGCCTGTTTCCTGCGGGCGGGGAGCATGTTCAGGTTCATGGACTGCGAAATAATATTGAAAATAGTTTTGATGCTGTCAGCGGGTAGAAGCTGAAATCCCGTATTGACTCCGATGATGATGTCGGCCCCCATATTTATCACATCCTCGACAGGGAAATCTCTCGAGAAAAGTCCATCGACAAGCAGCTTGCCATCAATGGAATAAGGCGCGAATACACCGGGGATTGACATGCTTGCCCGCATTGCGTCGGGCAGGAACCCCCTACTCAGTACAATCGGTTCTCCGGTCTCTAAATCAGTGGCAACGCATGAGAAAGAGCGCGGAAGTTTCATGAAGTCTTCGACCAGAAGGCCAGGCCACGCAAGTCGTGAAAAGAACCTGTGTATCTTCTGCCCGGACAACAGCCCGGGCATGAAGGCTGCCTTTCCGCCCTCGATCGTGAAACGGGCCAGGTGCCTGTACCCCCTGTTCTTTTCATCGGCAGGCAGGGACCTTCTATCCTGTTTTTCTGCGAAGAGTCTCATCCAGTCGGTTCCTGTTACAGCTTCTTCGATCTCATCGGGAGTATAACCGATTGAATACAATGCGCCGACAACAGCCCCCATGCTGTTACCCGCAACGTAATCTATCGGTATCCCGTATTCTTCGAGAACCCTGAGCACGCCGATGTGAGCAAGCCCGATAGCCCCTCCACCGCTGAGGGCGATACCGATTTTCGGCCTGCTGTTCTTCCGTGTAGTATGCGCGGGTGGTATGGAGCCGGTCGATGCAGGGCTTGTTTTCTTATTGGGCGTCACCCGAATCTCGCCCGCGAGGACATGACACGCGGGAACAAAGAGCATGCTGCATATAATAAAAGTTATGACAGATCGTGTTTTCATCATACACGGATAATCCACGATTCCAGGGAGTGGATACAAGTAAAAATGAACTAGATGAACTTTTCTCTTTTCTGCAGATTCAGCAAACCGTACAGTAAAGCAAGGATTGAACCGACAGTAAGATATATCCTGTTCTTGAGAATAATGCCCGCGAAGACGGCTTCGTTCTCAAAATCAGTAAATGGATTGAGGAAAAGATTCCATTTACTGTGTTCGAGTATTTCAGCCGTGATCCAGAACGCCATCCCGATAGTAATTATTATGACGGCAGTTCCGTTGCCGTTTCTGACAAGTGTTGAAAACATGAACGATATACAGCCGAGAAAAAAGATGGGGAACATCAGCTGGTAAACCATTGCGATCACGGGAACGCGTATCAGCGCAAAAGTGCTGAGAACAGTGAGAATGACCAGTAGAAAGAAGACGATTGCCCAGATAAGGAGCATTCGCGCCCCCCATACCTTGTAGCGGTAATCAGGTATTCCGAAAAGGATCTCTATCATCCGTGAATCTATATCGTTCTGTATTCCGAAGACGGTGGGATAGAAAATGAGCAGTATACCCGGAAAAAGAAGCAGGTTGTAGATCGTGCCAGGATTCGGGTCGGAATCAGAACTGAAAAAAATGATTGTGGTAACCAGAAGGAAAAAAAGGAAAGCTGCCAGAAGAAAGTAAACGAATTTGTTGGCAAAGATTATCTTCAGGTTGTATCTCGATAATCTCAGTATCAGATCTATCGTATTTCGTAGTTTCATTGAGTCCCCCTGGTTTTAAGCAGCCACAGGTACGAATCCTCGAGTGTTGGCTGCACTTCCTTTGCGTCCGGATGCGGCCTGGTCTCGGAAAGACACCGTAT
>CBDUUV010000167.1:0-2062 GCA_965370495.1 uncultured bacterium | reverse complement strand
ACACAAAGGGCCACATAATAGAGAATGATCGCCGGGTCGGAGAACAACTTCGTCCATACTTCCAGGGACTCGATGTGACCGTATTACTGCGCGGCCAGGCATGTTTCGGTTATTATGCCGGATTTAAAACCTGTCTCGAAGGTTCCGGGCTCACGGATTCGGAGATTGCCCGTCTGCCCTTGAAAAAACGTGGCCGGATAGGACACGAAAAGGAACCATCGCGAAAGATGATGGCCGAAAAGGGAGTCAACTTTATTTTCTTGAGAACCCCGTATAATAATCGTCATTACCGCATGGTTGACTTCAATTTACCGGAAACAAACATCAGCGCCGAGATGATCGTCTACGATATCGAATTGATGCGCCAGCTCAGCGAGCGGATGGGAAATTCGATTCGGTTCATGCAGTTCGAAATGGTGCTGGATCACTATCTTGAATACGGGATACCCCGGCGCTCTTCTGAAGAACTGAAAAATGACTATGAAGAATTCAAGAAGTTCTACTTCGACCACAATAGCGATCCGGAGAGGGAGAGGATTCTTCTCGATGCTCTCTCCACCGCCGAAGGCGGAGACTCTCCGTAAAAGTATTTTATAAACAAATTCTGTTCCTCGCCAATACTGAAATGTTAGAAGCTGCCCCTGTTTTGAATTGACTTATCGGACAGGATTCCCTTCTTTAAAATCGATATTCGTTTGGATTCTTTTGAAAGTGCAGTCAGCAACAGATGAAAAATAACCAAAAAAACAGTATCGGCAAGGTGCTGACGATATCTCTCGCGCATCTTGTGCATGATATTCCGACTTCTTTTTTAGCTCCGGTACTCCCCGTACTAATAGATAAATACTCGTTGAGCGTTTTTATGGCCGGTCTTCTCGATATATTCAGAAGGATCCCCTCTCTTGCAAACCCGTTTTTCGGCCTCCTGGCCGACAGGACATGTATCCGATATGTCATTATAATAACTCCCGGTTTTACTTCGGTGCTGATGAGCCTGATCGGAGTCGCGCCGGGGTATGTATTTCTGGCCGTCCTTATGCTGATGTCTGGAATAAGCTCATCGTTATTCCATGTGACGGCTCCTGTTATGATGAAATATGTTTCAAGCGAGCGGATCGGCAGGGGAATGAGTTTCTACATGCTTGGCGGCGAACTGGCCCGCACACTCGGTCCGCTGGTGATCCTCGGAGCGATTTCTCTGTGGGGTATGGAAGGAACCTACCGTCTGGTGCCGTTTGGAGTCGTGGCCTCTATCATCCTTTTCTTCATGTTAAAAGATATTTCGATCGAGAGAGAACCCGGGGAAAAGGAAGATGGTGGGGCGAGAAAAGTCCTTGCCGGGCTGTTGCCTTTCTTTGTTTCTGTAACAGGGATATTTTTCTGCAGGGCCGCTATGAAATCGGCCCTGACGATCTATCTGCCGACTTATCTTACATCGAAAGGAGCCTCATTGTGGCTCGCCGGGCTTTCTCTTTCAGTACTTCAATTTTCCGGCGCGGGAGGCACCTTCCTCGCGGGGATAATATCTGACAGGATCGGAAGAAAGAATACGCTGCTGATAATAACTGCGGCAAACCCCTTTCTGATGTGGCTTTTTATGACACTCAATGACAGGTTTGCCATACCTGTCTTGATTGTGACAGGGTTCTTTCTTTTCGCGAGCGGCCCTGTCCTGCTGGCGCTGGTACATGATATCGATTCGAAGAGGATGTCATTTATCAATGGCATATATATGATGCTGAATTTTATTCTCAGTTCCGTGATGATCCTTCTGGTAGGAATAGCAGCCGACAGGTTTGGCCTCGATTTGACATTCAGAGCATCAGCGTTTCTTGCGGCAGGATCTGTCTTCTTTGTGATCTTTTTAAAAAAACCTCCATCCAATCGATAATTGAACCCGAAGCATCTTCTGTTATGAACCCTCAACTTTGCGGGTCGACTACCCTGCCGAGGAAAAGTATCGTTCCCGTCTCCGTATCACGTATGGCGAAGATAAACGGACGGTTTGCCACAAACTCGTCTGGAATCGATGTCAGGGCAAGGCCCATCCCTGTCGCCGCGG
>CBDUUV010000166.1:0-2218 GCA_965370495.1 uncultured bacterium | reverse complement strand
TGCTCGAGAAGACGAGGATCGTCGGCAAGCACCATCTCAGGCTCGCCGTCTCGAATATGGACGGGACGCCGTTCGAGATGATCGGCTTCTCGCTCGGTAAGAGCTGGCAGCCTTACGACGTGATCGGAGGAAAGATCGACGTTCTGGCACACCTGAGGCGGAACGTCTGGAAAGGCAAGGAAGAGGCCCAGATACAGGTGACGCTGATCAACAGGACAGAGGAACCTGCTGGCGTTCGCAAGGAATGATCCACATATTCCATGAAGGGACTCACACCATAAAATTCATGAAGAGGAGTTGATAGATGAAATGGATTCTCCTGATCCTGTTTTCTGCTCACCTATTCGTTCATGCATCATGTGGAGCAAGCCGGGAAGAAAAAACTTCCGGATTGATTATCAGGCATACACCGAATCCTGTAAAAGCGACACTTGTTAAAGATGAGGGAAAAGGTACGGTATCTTATAAGTGGACTTTTCGAACCGAGGTTATAAACAACACATCGAAGCCGCTGAAAATCGTTGGTTTCAGCTCTCTTTCCCTTTGGGGGGACAGATGGAACGTCGGCAACTATACAGGAAAAGAGTTCACAAATGAGGATTTCTCGAAATGGTATGCCGCGGGTGATTCGCTTGAGAACGGATGGATACCGGCAGGTTGTACAGCTTCGGATAATAATAACTGGTCGACCAGCTCATGGCAGACCAACAGTAGAACCAAGTGGCAATACAAAGCCGTAGATACAAAGGGAAACAAATATACGGTAGAAGAAGAGGTATTTCTCGTTCCCTACTTTGAAGATAAGAACTACTGGGAAGGAACGGATCCCGGCGAGTTGGCGGCAATCAGAGGGACGATATCTGACAATTCGGGAAGACCCCTGAAGGATGCCCAGATAAGGCTCCATCAGTTTTATAAAGGAGTATGGCGAGAGCCTTACGATGTGAGGGCGACTGGTGCATCAGGCAGATATGAGATCCACGCGCCTGATTCGGTATTGTGCAGGTTCTTTGTGTACTTGCCTGGGTATGATCGGCTGGATATTCCGTTTTTACTCAGCGGAAAAAGCGGAGATATTGGCATTGATGTTGTCATGCATCGGGAGGGAGAAAGTTCGATACCCCAATTCGATGATTCAGGCAGATATCTTGAAAGGATCCTGGAGGTAGATAGGCAGGTCAGCGCGGAAACGGATTCCTCCGCTCGGGCATACCAAGAATATAAGAAGAATACCCGTGATTTCTCAGGATTTCGATATGATTGGTCGGCGGTCAGAGACGATCTCTCAGAGCGGTGTAAAAACGATCCCGAAGAAGCAGTCAGAAAATACGCGGCGCTGCAACTTGCTAACGTCTGCTATTACAGCCGTGAAGTGGATATCGAAACGATAGACTGGCTGTTGAAGCTCCTGCCTCCTGATTCACGCTACTGGGATGGTATCCCTCCGCTGCCATCTTACCTTTCCATAGGACAGGACTTGAAAGATCAGGAACGAATCCTGTTGAGATTTTACCATGAAAGTCCAGATAGAATCGTACGCGCATTTGCTCTCTGTTATCTTACGTGGATGTATAAAATAGACAGAGACAGAAAGAACGCCGATAAATTTTACGATATTGTTCTCAGGGAATATTCAGACATCGACGATATTGGGGGCTTGCTTAAGGAGATAGATCCCAGTGCAGGATCAAGAACCGATAAAGGTGCGAATCTTCCCAGTTTCAGTGTGACGACTCTCGACGATTCGAAACTTGTTTCTAATGAGACATACAGGGGTAACTATCTGTTGATGTATTTCTGGTCGACATGGTGCGGGTCGTGCAAAGGGGATATGAAATACCTGCACGAAGCATATAGCAGATACGAAGACAGTGGATTATGCATTTTGAGCGTTTCGTTCGACGACGATGTGGAAAGGGTGAGATCCTTCAGGAAGGAGCGGTGGCCGCTTCCCTGGGACAATGCAGTGGAAGTGCAGGGAGTTCAAAGTCACATCGGACATAATTTTGAGGTCAGAGGTTTGCCGAAGATTATTTTGGTGAACCCCGAAGGGAAGATATTGAAGACCGGAGGAGGACTGCGGGGCAAGAAATTGCTGCCTTTCCTCGAGAAATGTATTAAGAAGAGTTGATGGAGCATTGAGCAAGGTTTGACATGAGAACTGTGGTTCAGAGAGTGAGCGAAGCGAGCGTAGTCGTTGAAGGGAAGACGATCGCGT
>CBDUUV010000165.1:0-2460 GCA_965370495.1 uncultured bacterium | reverse complement strand
GTTCCCTTGATAACCTGCAGCTTTTGTGTCAGAAGCATAATCTTCTAAAGGCTGAGCATGATTTTGGAAAGGGATTTATAAAGAAAAACTACAAAAAAGAGTAAATGGTTTCAAGCGCGTGATATTCCGTATAATGTCGTTGAAACGTCCCACGTTATGGCTGGATATTAACCTTAATCCGATAATAATTTCAGCCTCGGATCCATGGCCGGGCATGCGGGGACGGCGGTTGACGGCGAGGACTGTCTGAGCCGGAACACCCCCGGCCCGGTGTCTGGACAGTGTTTTTGTCATAATGTTTTTTGACGGATTAAGGTTAACAGGTTGGAGACAAAAGAACGATATGATAATATGGATACCGTCGAGTATAGCCGGGTACCGGATAGTTGTTGTTGCAGGCGAGGAGGGTCGACCATGAGTAAATTTTCGGGGCAGGTAGTCAGGATACTTGCAGTTGTCTTGTTCTTTGGCTTGATGATAATTGTATCTATCCCTTTGAATCCTGTTGATGCTGCAGCACCTGAAGAGGTCGCTCTTGAGACGAAGATCATTTCAGTGTCGATATACAGCAGGGAAGTGCAGGTTTTGCGCAGGGGGGAAGTTAGTCTCGAGAATGGTTTGTTCAAGCTTGTCTGCGACGATCTGCCGGAACGGTTTGTCGAGGCGTCACTCAAGATCGAAGGCAGAGGAACAGCTGAAGCGAAAATAATCGGTATCGACCTGCAAAGAAAAAAGAAAAACGAAGTCGACGAACCGAGGTTCAAGGAACTCAGCACTGAACTGAACAGGCTCACCAAGGCCTATTCCCTGTTGAAAATCAGGAATGCTGCTTTGACAAAAAGAAAAGAGCTTACTGAATCGATTGGCAGGTATGAAAGCGACAGAGCCGGAGACGAACTCGCCCGCCAGGTTTTCTCGACACAAAAATGGAAAACGATACTGGATTTTCTCGAAAACGAGAAAATCGATACGGATCAAAGGCTGAAAGAAATAGATGGAGAGATGACAAGGGCCTACGATGAACTCAAATGGATCCATTCCGAATTGAAAAAGATGCAGTCCGGTGGTGAAAAGGGGAAATCAGTTGTTGTGGATTGCGAGATTACATCACCCGGAAAGTTAACGATAGAGATTTCATACCTGGTAGGTGGAGCCGCGTGGAGCCCCGAATACGCAGTCAGATATTTTAAGGACGAAGGGGAAATCGAGCTGACATACAACGCAAAGATTCAGCAGGCCACCGGCGAGGACTGGAAGGATGTATCGGTACTCCTGTCTACGGCAAAGCCTCATGCCGGTGGAGCGCCTCCTGTTCTTATGCCACATTTTCTGGGGTCAGCGCGTGGAAGGGTCATCGGCAAAGTGGTTCAGTCCAAAACGGGTCTCCCGATTCCCTACGCGAATATCGTTCTTAAAGGCACCAGAATGGGCAGTATGTCACAAGCTGACGGTAGCTTCTCTATAGCCCAGGTGCCGGAAGGAGTATATACGGTCAAGGTGATGATGATGGGATACGGAACCCATGAAAAAAACGTGAAGGTCAGCGCGGGGAGGGATTCGAGACTGGTATTCAGGCTTTCTGAAATAGTTGTCGGACAAACGCAGGAGATCGTTGTCGAAGGCATGAGTGAGATGATCGAAATCAGGAGCAGTGATATGGTAAAAAACGGGGATAATCTCTATGTCAGAGGGGGGAAGATAGAACCCACGAGTAGTGTTGCTCTAAAAGGGGGGATAGTTCAACCTCCACTGGCTTCTCATGTCGAAGCAGAGATAAGCAGAACAGGGTTTGCGGCCAATCTTCAGATCAGAAAACCGGTTGATCTTGAAACCGGCGCGGAGCCCAGGAGAGTCCTTGTCGTCAGGAAAAGGTTTCCAGGGGAATATTCCCTGTACGCGGTTCCACGGCTTTCATCTGAAGTCTTCATCAGGGTTAACACAAAAAATGTTTTGGATATTCCTCTCCTTGCCGGGCCATCGGAGGCCTACATAGAGGCAGTACCTGAAGGCGGCATTAACCGGGTTTCGGATTTTGTGGGAAGGGAATGGATCAAATCTGTGGCGGGGGGGGAGGATTTTGTTCTTCACCTTGGAGTTGATCAGGATATCAAGATTGATCACAAACTTGACAAGAAGGAATATCTCACAAAACCCGGCAAGAAATATATGAAGATCTTTTACCGGTATATAATAACGATAGAGAACTTCGAACGTGGCGAATCGATCCTTGAACTGATCGATCGTTTACCGGTCTCAACGAGGAAAGAGATCAGGATCGAGGATGTTAAAATCGACCCTCGGCCTGACGAGCAGTCGGATAAAGGGATTCTGAAATGGAAGCTGACTGTGCCGCCTGGCGGGAAGCGCAAGGTAATCATTGAATACATAGTCAAATATCCCGGATCGTTCAATGAGAGATTGGTCAACCTGATCGAGTAGCCTGATGGGGGCTGGTTGATA
>CBDUUV010000164.1:0-2540 GCA_965370495.1 uncultured bacterium | reverse complement strand
AAACTTCTCTAACTACCGACGCGGTTACTCTTGAAGATGTACCGGACTGGAAAGACAGTGAAATACTTCATTGGGAGAAAGAATCACTGGGGTTCTATTTTTCGGGACACCCGCTTGACCGTTATATGGGTATGCTGAGACGGATAATCAATGTGGACAGCAAATCTCTTGAAAGGAAAAAAGACAAACAGCAGGTGATTCTGGCCGGGATGGTTACCGAATCCAGGGTGATTAATGATCGCAAGGGGAACACAATGGCTTTTGTGACCGTAGAAGATCTCATGGGTTCATGTGAGGTTATAGTCTTTGCCAGTTCCTATGAATCAAGCAGGGATAAGTTGCAGAAGGATAACCTGGTTGTCATTCCGGGAAAGGTGTCGGTCAGGGACAGAACGGAAAAAAAGATAATCGCCGATAAAATCTATTTGATCGATGAAGCGGTTCAGTTTCTTGCGAGGAAGGTCCATATGACCCTGAGGGAAGGGTTGTTCGGGGAAGAAGAACTCAAGGTGCTGTCAGATGTTGTTCATCGTCATTGTGGACAACGTGAATTGATCTTTCACTGGAAAAGCAACGGCAGTGATATCTATACTATCCAGTCGAGAGGTAACGGAGTTTCTCCGGGGATCGAGCTGGTCCAGGAATTAAAGGAGATTACGGGGGTGGAAAATGTTGAGATCTCTTTGTAGTATTTCCCTTACGGTTCTGGTCGTGCTGATCGTAGTGTTTTCGCCTGGCTCTTCCGGAGCACAGGAGTTTGAGGATATAAGCCTGATCGACAGCCCGATCGCAGGGATGATTCCGCATGGTACATATATGTTCGAAGGGTCGATAGGACCGAAAAGCGGTCTCCTTTTCGGAGTGAAAGTCGGTTTTCACGACCGGTTGATCGTGGGAGCTTCTTTTGGCATCCAGGAATTTATCGGGCGCGGAGATATCGAAATTAATGACAGGCCCGGGTTCCATGCGAAACTGAGGATCCTTGATGAAAGTATTGCGGGACCGGCTATGGCTGTGGGAATCGATACTCAGGGTGAAGAAGCGTATGATGAGGATTCCGTCCGCTATGAACGGAAATCCAAGGGTTTTTTTGCTGTCATAAGTAAAAACTATTTTTTGTACAGGAATATTTCCCTGCATGGAGGCATCAATTATTCCCTGGAAAACAGGGACGAAGCAGGGATGGATTTTTTTACAGGATTTTCACTCGAAACTTTTCCGGGTATGTCCCTGCTCTTTGAATACAGCGGAGCGATGAATGACGACAACAGGGAACTGGAATCGTGCAGGACTTACGGGAAGGGGTATATAGACGCGGGCGTACGTTTTGACTACAAGGAGAATTTGTGTATCAGGATTCTTTTTCGGGACCTGACAGGAAACTATAATCGCGAATCGGGGATAGCCCGTTCTGTGGAAATTCTGTTTGTTGATTATTTCTAAAGGGTGATACGGATGAAAAAACAGGAAACCAGAGTCCTTGATTTCGAGAAGCCGGTTTTCGAATTACAGGGGAAAATAGAAGAACTCAAACAGGACAAGTCAGTCAATGCTGGTGAGATAGCCAGATTGATGGACAGGCTCGCTTTGCTGGAAAAGAACGTTTACCGGAATCTGTCTCCCTGGGACAGGGTCCGGCTGGCAAGGCACCCGCTCAGGCCCACGACACGCGATTATCTACGCCTGATCTGTGATGAGTTCGAAGAACTGCATGGTGACAGGTATTTTGGCGATGACCCCGCAATAATCGGTGGGATCGCCAGGATCGACCGGATGCCTGTGATGGTTATCGGGCACGAGAAGGGTGGTACGACCAGGGAAAAGATCAGCAGGAATTTCGGTATGGCTCGTCCGGAAGGGTTCAGGAAAGCACTGAGATTGATGAAGATGGCTGAGAAATTCGCGATGCCGATTCTTTCGATCATCGATACTCCCGGAGCCTATCCGGGAATAGATGCCGAGGAGCGGGGGCAACCGCGGGCTATTGCTGATAACCTCAAAGAGGTTTTTGGAATAAGGGCACCTATAGTGGTTGTTATTATTGGTGAGGGAGGTAGTGGAGGAGCGCTTGCGATCGCAATCGGAGACACGATACTGATGATGGAGCATGCTGTCTATTCGGTAATATCACCTGAGGGTTGTGCCGCTATATTGTGGAAGAGCAAGGAGAAAGCACCGGCTGCGGCCTCATCCCTCCGGTTGACTTCGACCGACTGCCTGGAATTAGGCGTCGTAGATGGTGTGATCGAGGAAATTCATGGCGCCGCGCACAGGGCTCCTGATGCAAATGCTGAGAGACTTCGTGAAGTAATCATGGGCGAATTTGAAAAACTGCAGGATCTGGATATCGAAGCCCTTCTCAGGAAACGAGAGGAAAAATTCTGCTCGATGGGCGAGTTTGAGGAAAGTTAGAGCAGGTTTTTCGCGGTGGTATCCATGACCGGTTTTCAGACAGTTTTTTGTGCTTGACCGGTAGTCCGTGAATAGACTATACTTGTAATGCCAGCTTATAGAAAAAGAATAGAGGACGCATCTGTGCT
>CBDUUV010000163.1:0-2603 GCA_965370495.1 uncultured bacterium | reverse complement strand
AGGTCATCTGCTGATGCCGGTTGACTCTGTACGCTGAAGCGTGTACTCTTTTTTATAATTTACTATTTGTGGCGGGAGAGTAATCATGGATATTGGCGCGATCAATGGAGTTTCGGTACTTTCAGTGATTCTTGGCGTGATAGCCTGTTTCTGGGGATACAGGGCTTTTAAAAGCGTCCTCGGAGTCCTCGGATTTTTCCTTGGGGCATATCTTGCCGGAGGAATAACGGCTTCATTCACAGGCGGTATCGGAATCGTGGCTATCATAGCCGGGATTGCCGGAGGTATTATCGTAGGTTTGTTGTTTGTAACACTTTATTACATCGGAATATTCATACTTGGAGCTTCGGCCGGATGGCTTTTAGGAGTAATGATAACAAGCACGGCAGGTCACGGTATGCATATTATCCTGTTCATCATCCTTGCAGTTTTAGGAGGAATGCTCGCCATTTCCTTCCAGCGTCTGGTTATTACGATATCAACAGCATTGATCGGTGCGTGGTATATGGTTGCCGGGACTCTGTTCTTTTTCGGGAGCGGTTTTGTGCCCATGATAATGTTCCGCAATCCCGGACAAGTTATTCTGTACGATCGCGGGCCGCAAATCGTTATACTGTTGAGCTGGATATTTCTCGGGATTTCGGGGATGGTCTTCCAGTACAGGTACGGTGCCAGGAAAAGAAGTACAGGTAAATAGTTCTGCTATCCGGAACCGCATATTCGTTTTTATGAAAACAATATGAACAAAACAAACAGGAGTCTGCTCAATGGAAGATCAAAGATACGCCAGGGGATTGGAAAAATTCAGGGAAGTTGACGGCAAGGGTGGTGAAAAGGCTGTCAGGGATCTCGAAGCACTCGTGCCCGAGATAGGCCGGTATCTTGTCGAGTATCCCTTCGGAGATATCTACTCCCGGCCCGGCCTTGACCTGAGGACCAGAGAGCTGACCGCAATCGCGGCACTTACCACGATGGGCAATTGTGATCCCCAGTTGCGTGTGCATATACATGCGGCCCTGAACGTCGGGGCGACTCGTCAGGAGGTCATCGAAGTTATCCTTCAAATGACAGTATATACGGGATTCCCCAGGGCGCTGAATGCTCTATACATAGTTAAAGACTTGTTTAACAAGCGTGATTCGAAGGGCAGATAATAACAGGTGTTGCTATCGGTCAGTTTTCATGTTTATGATAGATCCTGGCGGCTTGATCACGGAAAGGGATGACCAGCATGCATATTGAGCTTGGTGGAACCACTGTTCTCGTAACAGGGGGGAGTAGCGGGATCGGAGAGGAAATAGCGAAGAGTCTCGCGTCCAGTGGTGCAAAAGTCGCGTTACATTATAACAGTAACGGCGAACGTGCCAGGGATCTTGTTGAGCAGTTCAATAACGGGTCGAGATGTTTTTATGCGGATTTTGCTGTTCCAGGCAGCGCCTCCGCATTATTCGCCGAGGTTATCGGGGAAATGGGGTGTGTGGATGTCCTCGTAAACAATGCCGGGATTTTTGAACCTTCCCCTGTATCTCTTCCAGGCGATAAATGGCTCAAGAATTGGAACAGGACGATCGAGGTCAATCTTACTTCCGCAGGTGCGCTGTGCCATGCCGCGATAAACCATTTTATGGAAAGATCGGGTGGAAGGATCATCAATATTGCTTCGAGAGCAGCGTTCCGCGGGGAGACAGAAGATTATCTCGCTTATGGGGTTTCCAAGGGAGGGATGGTTTCTCTCAGCCGCGCGATTGCAAGGTCGTTTGGAAAACAGAATATCAAATCATTCGTGATTGCTCCGGGGTACGTATGGACTCCGATGGCTGAGAAAGTCATTGACAGGAACAAGATCATTGATACCGAACTTGCTCTCGGTGAGATGACAGAACCCGGGCATATAGCTCCTGTCGTTGTTTTCATTGCCGCCGGCAGGCTCGATCATGGTACAGGGACCAGCATAGATATCAATGCTGGAAGCTACATGAGATAATGTGGTGGCCCTCGCGGAGGACCAGGTCCCGCTATTTAGCCTGTCCCCGGCACTTGTGATTTCCAGAGGAGGCATTTGTTGGAAAAGATCGTGTACAAACCTGTCGGAGTTATTCATAGCCAGTTCAAAGAACCGAAAGGAACTCCGATTCAGCCCCGGGCGGCAAAGGGTGTGCGCGGAACAGTGGAGGTCTTTCCGGAATATATCGAGGGGCTGAAGGATGTGGAAGGGTTTTCGCATATAATACTTCTGTTTCATTTTCACCTTGCCAGGGAGGCAAAACTTACCGCGAAGCCTTTTATGGATGATACGAAGAGGGGAATCTTCGCTATCAGGGGGCCGAGCAGGCCCAACCCGATCGGATTGTCAGTAGTCAGGCTCGTGAGGGTCGATGGCGCGACTCTTCATATAGAGGATCTGGATATTATCGACGGTACTCCGCTGCTGGATATCAAACCATATGTTCCGGAATTCGAACCGGAAAAAGTCTTCAGTATCGGATGGCTGGAAGGCCTGGTGGACAGACTTCCGGACTCCAGGGATGATGGCAGGTTTTCGGAATAATCGAAGAAATAAAGGAATACGGGTTCCAACCGGGGTAATATGGCCAGGTAATCCC
>CBDUUV010000162.1:0-2665 GCA_965370495.1 uncultured bacterium | reverse complement strand
ATGCGCCCAGCAGAGAAGCGATCCTGTTTTCCAGCAGTCTCACTCCCTCTCGCCCACTGATACCGTCGGAGCCAAAATCCGGAAGAAGCTTGGGAATGAAAGGATTCCCGAATAAAACAACGCCGTAACGCCTCATATCATAGCTCCCCGGTGACCGGGGAAATGATTTGAATTCTTCCAGCATTACAACTCCGATATCGATATGCCCCATGAAACTCGTTTTCAGAAATAGCATCTCACATGCTTCTGATAATTCCTGTTTTATCTTCAAGAGTCTGTAATGGATATCCAATGATTCAACAACTACGAGAAGATCTATATCAGAGAGCAGAGTAGGACTACCTGAATCGAATGATATGCTTCCCTCTCCAAGAGAAAAACTTCCGCTGAGTAATATGCCTTTAACTCTATTTTTCCCCGCGCGGTCAACAAGCAGTTCCGCACAACGATCCAGGTAATTTCTAAAGTTGTTATGAAAACTGTTTTTTTTGAACGGATTCTCTGAATTCCTGCCGGTAATCCTGAAAAAACCTGATTTTTCACTCTGGACAGTATGTTTCCCGTAATCTTCCAGCAATCATACCCGCCTGTAAATGAATTCGGGGATATAGTATTTTTTCCTGTTCAGGACAGAACCGATAAAGCGGCCTTCGAGTTTCTCTACAACTGCTATAGCTCTCTTCACGACCTCCCGCTTGGTCTTCCCTGCCTGTATGACCATGACGATTCCGGAAGCGTAAGCACCGATAAGAGGTGTTTCAGGCGCATCGAGTACAGCGGATGTATCGATTATAACATAGTCGTAAATTTCCTCAACCTGCGGGATCAGAGCCTTCATACGATCAGAATTGAAAAGGTGTTGAGTCGCATCTGTTCTCGTGGTGGATCCAGTAGTAATAATATCGAGTACTCCCTCGTCTACCGGCCTGACAATATCGGCAAATTTTGCTTCCCCCAGAAGATAATCGACGATACCCTTTTCATTTTTTATTCCGAACAATTCATGAATCCGGGGAGCGTCCAGCGCGCAATCGATTACAAGGACCCTGTCATACTCACTCAGCGCAAGAACCCTCGCAAAGTACGCGGCGATCAGGGTTTTGCCCTCACCCTTGACCGCGCTGGTAAACATGATCACCTTTGAACCCCTGTTTTTCAATTCCGCGTCTATAGAATTCCTGAGATTCATCAGTGAACGGCGGAAATTGCTATCGATACCAGTGATGAAGGCATCCTTCCTGCCTATAGAATGTACGGGATGATCCGCTTTTTTCTTAAATGGACGGCCCTTGTTCATTTCGGCTTTCCGAAGGGCATCGAATATCTTGCTCAAATTAAATTACCCTCCCCCTTGACACAAAACCGTCACATTGGACGATTTCTCCGGTCTGAAACAGTACCGTCTTTGTTCTCCAGATCCCTTATCCCCTCACGGATGAGTCTTCCATTAATAGTCCATGTATTCCTCACATACCCGAGAAGAAGGGCCCTGTCACACAGTATATTAATCAACCTGGGAGTGCCGCCTGAATAATGGAATATCTCTTCAAACGCATCTTCAGTAAAAAGCTCTTTTTCGCTATCTTCTGAAGCGATATGCAATCTGTATTTGATATACTTTTCCGCATCCTCACGACTGAGCATAGGTATCCTGCATATCCCCGGTATACGCTGCCGTAATTGCCTCATCTCGTTGAGGTTCAGCATGTTTTCCAACTCCGGTTGACCAACCAGCATGATCTGTATCAACTTACGATCCCGGGTCTCGAGGTTGGACAACATCCTCAACTCCTCGAGAACATCTGTTGAAAGATTCTGGGCTTCATCTATGATAAGAACAGTGTTTCTGTTATTCTCATACTGTGAAATAAGAAACCTGTTAAGGACAAGAAGCATCTGTGCCTTGTTCATCCCCTCGACATCAAGCCCGAAATCGTTCAGCACCAGATAGAGAAGCTGATCGAAGGGAAACTTCGTGCTGAAGACAAAAGCCACTTCGAGTGAAGGCTGAAAAAGGTCGATGAAAGCATTTACTACTGTCGTCTTTCCCACACCTACTTCACCTGTTACCGCGATAAACCCCTTTTTCTGGAAAATACCGTACGTAATATATGCCAGAGCGTCCCGATGGCTGTCACTTCTGTACAGGAACCTGGGGTCGGGCGTTACGTTGAACGGCAGTTCCTTGAATCTGTAGAATTCTTCGTACATCTTTCCTTACTTCCGTCCCATATCCGGAAAACTCGATAAGACCTGGAACCCGAGAGTCTCTTCAGCTTCCGATATATTTTTGATCGAATGATCCAGGTTATCAATAAAGAACGCGAAACCCAGGGCTATTACGAGGCTGAATATCGGCCCTAGCGCCATCCTGACATAATCGCGTGTTTTTTTCTGACTGGCCTTCGATGCGGGAGACAGCATTGTCACAGTCCATTCCGGATTACTGGCTAATGATATCTTCGAATTCATATGCTGTTTCTTGAGCTCGGAGTAACTGTGAGAGAGCCTTTCAATAGTTTCGTCCACTCTGTTCAGTTCCACATCTTTTTCCGGGTAGGTATCCTTCTCAACCACTATTGCGCTGACCATGGCTTCAAGGTCTTTCTCCCTGTTCCGTATCAGCTCCCTTCTGTTTATTCGCACCGTAACAGCGAAAGAAAGT
>CBDUUV010000161.1:0-2766 GCA_965370495.1 uncultured bacterium | reverse complement strand
AACGCCAATAATTCTTGTAGGGTTATGGGAGTTTTACGGGATGATGGAGGTGAAGGGACTCAGGCCTTACAAGATCATCGGTATTCTCAGCGGTATAGCTTTGCCCTGGTACTTCTTTTTTCAACAGGGTATATACACAAATTTTCTGTTAAGCATAATATTTATCGGGGTGATGGTTAGTGAGCTTTTCAGAAAGAAAAAGGGTCTTGCCATATATCATGTATCCGTGACCATATTTGGAGTGTTGTACATAGCCTGGTTTGGTAGCCATATTTTCCTTGTCAGGGAACTTCCCTATCTGGTGGGGCTGGATTATTCGGCAGGGTATTCATTTGTGATTATTCTCTTTGCCCTGACGTGGAGTTATGATACCGGAGCTTATACTGTTGGTAGATTGTTTGGGAAACACAAGCTGTTTCCAGGTATTTCGCCTGGTAAAACAATAGAAGGATCGGTGGGAGGGGTGATATTTTCCATAGCTGGAATATTCATTGTTAAACATACTGTCGCGCCCTACCTCGGCTATCTGGATGCGGTTGTACTGGCATTTATCGCTTCGGTCATCGGTCAACTCGGTGACCTTGTTGAATCCATGCTCAAAAGAGATGTCGGAATAAAAGACTCATCCGGGGCTATCCCGGGGCACGGTGGTGTACTGGACAGGTTCGATTCACTTCTATTCACCGCGCCGGTCATATATTATCTTTTGAAGTATTTTGTTTTTTAATGAAAAAAGGAAGACTTCCTTGAAAAGCGTGGTTATTCTTGGTTCAACAGGTTCCATTGGCCGGGCAGCCGCCGAAATCGCCGCCCGGGCACCGGAGGATTTTGTAATCACTGGTCTTGCAGCGGGGAGCAATAGTACAGAACTCAAAAAACAGCTTGGAATGTTTCCGGAAGCCAGATTTTCTCTGCGGGACGAATCAAGCCTCTCTGACCTGATAGGCAGGGATTCCTCTCTGGGCAGTAGAAATACCGGAACAGGTGAGGAAGGTTTGCTTACCCTTCTGGAAGAGACTTCCGCGGATATTGTTGTCAATGCGCTTGTAGGGATTTCGGGGCTTCTGCCAACTATAAAGGCTCTTGATATGGGTTGCAGTGTTGCCCTTGCGAACAAGGAGGCTCTTGTTACAGGAGGCAGACTGATAATCGATATGATCCATTCCGAACCAGGGAGGATAATACCGGTTGACAGCGAGCACTTTTCTCTTTCCCGCTGCCTGTATGGAACACGCGGTGATACTGTCGGGATCATTCTTACCGCGTCAGGTGGGCCGTTTTATAAGAGAGATTTCAACAGCCTTGCAGATGTTACCGTTGAAGAGGTTCTCGATCACCCCACATGGAAAATGGGGAAAAAAGTAACAGTTGATTCGGCGCTTCTCCTGAACAAGGGTCTGGAAGTGATAGAGGCACACTGGCTTTTTGGTTTTCCTTATGATTCAATCGATGTAGTTATTCACCCGCAGTCGCTCATTCATTCACTTACACGGATGAAGGATGGTTCGCTTCTTGCTCACCTCGGGCCTACGGACATGAGGCTTCCCCTTATGAACGCAATGTATTATCCGGAGATAAAAGACTATCCATGGAAAACACTTTCTATGAAGGATCTTGGCAGTCTCGAATTTGTTCCTTTTGATCCAGTGAGGTATCCCGCGTTTGAGCTTACCTTGCAGGCAGGCAAAGCCGGAGGGATTGCGCCGACAGTTCTCAATGCTGCAGATGAGGTGGCTGTCGCAACTTTTTTGTCGGGAAGGATAAGTTTTTTAACGATCATAGAATGGATTGAGGAAGCCTTGAGCGCATTTACGAATATAAGTAATGAAAGCGTGGATGATATTCTGGAAGCTGACCGGTGGACAAGAAATTTATTATCAGAACGTTATGACGTAGCAGTTGTAACATGATGGAGGTTTCATGCTACTTACAATAGCCGCGTTTGTGTTTGTGTTGAGCATTGTAATACTCGTACACGAGCTTGGTCATTTTGTCGTGGCCAAACTAAATGGCATCTATGTTATCACTTTTTCCATAGGTTTTGGCCCAAAACTCCTTAAAGCCAGGATCGGTGAAACGGAATATGCGATCTCTGCGCTGCCTTTCGGGGGATATGTGAAGTTTGCGGGAGAAGAGGAAGAAAAGGATGCTGACAGGGAAAAGAGTGTCGAAAACGATATTCCGGAAAACAGGCTCTACAAAAACAAAAAACCTCTCCAGAGGATGTCGGTTGTTCTCGCCGGGCCTTTTATGAACGCAATACTTGCCATTCTTTTGTACATCATGAACATTTGGGCACAGGGAATATTTGTCCGGAACCCCGGAGATGTGATTAGTGGTATCGAGGATGGAACGCCTGCTGCCGTTGCCAATTTTATGATAGGGGACAGGATTATCGAGGTCAACGGAAAAAAACTTATGCTGGGTAAGGAAATAAGTGACCTAGTGGATTACAGCGAAGGTGTCAGTTCATCATTCAGATTTATCAGGGGAAAGGATACGTTGGGCGTTGATCTTATCCCTGAATGGAATGAGAAAGCCGGCCGGCTGACGATAGGTATCTTCTCGGGGAGCAGGCCCAGGATAGGGGATGTCAAGAAAGGAGGGCCGGCATTTGAGGCTGGTATCAAAAGGGGAGCTATGATCATTGCCATGAACGACACTACGGTATACACTTTTGTCGAAATGCAGGAGAAAATATATGCAAGCAATGGTATTCCCATCAATTTTACGTGGGAACAGGATGGGGAACTGCATTCGTCAATT
>CBDUUV010000160.1:0-2831 GCA_965370495.1 uncultured bacterium | reverse complement strand
GTTTTGGTGGCAGGTTTAAACCGGAACAGGTGGCAGTTTTCACCGGAATATACACCCTTGCGCCGATGGGAGTTAAACTGGACCTGGAGCAGATTGAAAAGACCCGCCCTCAGATCGCGGAGATGCTGACTGAAGTAGACAGCACCAAGGTGGAAGACAGGTTGTCAGTGTTATAGGGAGCAGCCGCGATTGTGCTGCTGCTCTTCCTCATTTCCCCTTGACCCCGAAAAGAAAGCGTGTGACACGGTTGCTCTTGACCAGCTCGCAGCAGATCACGGAAATTGTGAATGACGCCGCGCATAGCACGAGGAACTCGATGACAGTCCCGAATCTCATCCGCGTGATGAAATGCCCCGCGACCGATATGACGACGAGATGGAAGATGTAGAACGGATAAGAGATCCTGTTGAAATACCCGAGGAATCCGTTTGAGAAAGACAGTCTTCTGCGCGCGATACTTAGGATGGCCACGACCCAGAACCAGGTGTTGAATCCGGCGACCAGCGAATAGAAAACGTAGCTCAGGTTATAATTGGGCGTCGAGAACGAGGGCAGATGGTACTTCATGTACAGCTTTGTTGCCGAAAACACTATCCCGAGGACAAGCGATACCGCGGCGTGCCTTTCGAATGTTCGCATCCACCTCGGATCACGGGTGATAATGAATCCGAGAAAGAACGCCGTCATGTTATAGGTGAAGTAACCCCAGTCAGAGTAGAGATTATTCCTGAAAAATGGCCAGATCGGCGACAGAATCGCGAATGTCAGTGATATCGGTACGCCCACGAGAAATATCCGCCCCACCCGGCCTGTAAGAAAGCCCGTTACGGATTCAGTCAACGGACTCCTGCCGGCGCGGATGCGGAGAAGTGCGGGCAGCAGGATCATCGAATAGATGAAAAGGTATCCCACGAACCACATGTGAGCCCAGTTCGGTCCGCCGGTTATCTGCGAATAAAATGTCGTCGTCAGGCACCACGGCCAGAACTGCTTCAGGAAGCTGATCCCGATCATGTACTGGGCCGGAGGCCAGAAAAATCCCAGTGCCGGGAAAAGAAAGATCATGAAAGTAAACAGGGGGATCAGCAACCGCTTGATGCGTTCTCTGATGTACTGTCCGGGTGAACGGCGGCGCAGCGAAAGGAATGTGCTGGTGCCGGCTACCAGGCAGAGCAGGAACATATGAAGCGGGCTGACGAAACTGACATAGCCGTCCAGGATCTTCCAGGCGACCGTTCCCTTTTCAACGAAAGAGAATCCACTAACGCTGGTCATCATCCAGGCCGCGTGGAAAGGTATCAGGTTGATCGTCACGATCACCCTCAGCCAGTCCAGTTCATACATACGCCCCGGGATTGTCGTCGTAGAATTATTCATACAAATACGCTCGCCCCCTGTTCCTGAATTCTCAGATCACAGGTATTTTACATTAAACTATCCTGGTTGTCATTCCGATTATTGCTTTTACGTAAAGTGCGACCATGGACTTCCTATTGGAATGTATCGCGCTGTAATCGGCTGTAGCAGCGTGTAAAGACTGTAATTCTGCCTTACAAACAGGGCGTCCTTGCAATGGATTATTCTTCGCGAACCGTTATTATCAAATTGGGATTCGATTCCCTGGCGGTGTACTTTTTAATTTGTTTTCTGTTGGGCTTCCTGCCTTCTCTGAAAAACCACCTGTCAATTTGAAATTCCAGGTGAAATTTCACTGGATTTATGGTACAATGCCCCTTTAAAGAAACATTTACATCAATAACCACTCCAGGGTGGCTTGGAATTCAAAATCCCTTCAATTTCTTGAGAACAGGGAGGTAGAATCATGAAGTCTTTACTTAAATTCTTCGTGTGTCTTTGCGTGCTCCAGCTTTTCGCCGGAGTTCCACAATTGCAGGCGCAGTGGGTGGAAGACGGTATCGGTATCTGCAGAGAAGGCAATTATCAGACTGGTTGCCGGATCGCATCCGACGGCCTGGGTGGAGCCATCATCGTCTGGAAGGACTTTCGGGACGGCACATACTATAAAGTATACGCTCAAAGAGTTGACGCGAACGGCAATCCTCAATGGGCAACGGACGGCATAATCGTCTGTTCGGCTCTTTACAACCAAATCGATCCGGAGATAGTCACAGACGGTTTGGGCGGTGCTATCATCACCTGGACGGATTATCGGAGCGGAACAAGTTACGATATGTATGCTCAAAGGATCGATGCGAGCGGAAATCTTCTTTGGACCGCAAATGGCATCGCCATCTGCACGGCCAGCTATAATCAGGACAACCATAAGATAATACCCGACGGTTCGGGCGGTGCTATCATCACCTGGCGTGATATACGCAACGGCTTTGACTATGACATCTACGCTCAAAGAATCGATGCGAGTGGCTCGGTTCAGTGGACAGCGGATGGTGTTGCTATCTGTACGGCTGCCAACAGCCAGCAATACCCGGAACCTGCATCCGACGGCTCAAGCGGCGCTATCATCACCTGGCAGGATAGCCGGGTGTTGGGATCCGATATATATGCGCAGAGAATCGATGCGAGCGGCGCCACCCAGTGGACCGCAGACGGTGTCGCCATCTGTACGGCTGCTAATTTTCAATACTATCCCAAGATAGTCCCCGCCTCCTCGGGTGGTGCCATCATTGCGTGGGATGATTATCGCGGAGGCGATGGTGACATCTACGCCCAGAAAATCAACGCTGCCGGAATTGTTCAATGGTCGGCAAGCGGTCTTCCTGTCTGCACAATTGCCGAAGATCAGAGTACTCCGCTGCTCGTTCCGGTCAGCACGGGAGGCGCGATCATCGCCTGGAGCGACCGCCGCAGCG
>CBDUUV010000159.1:0-2932 GCA_965370495.1 uncultured bacterium | reverse complement strand
GCACACAGCCATATAGATAATGAAGATGTAACACGGTCGTTTATCGTCCTTACATCCGAGGATCAGGCAGGAGGACCCATCACTGACGGCCTCGAAGATGGCCTCCTGCAGTGGCGCGAGATCATGTCGCTTCGCCTGCGAGGAACTCTTGTCACCTTGTCCGCGTGCGAGTCCGCCGGAGGGGTCGCCTTATACGGTGAAGGCGTAGCAGGTCTTACCCAGGCATTCTTGCATGCGGGGAGCAGGTGTGTCCTTGCTTCCCAGACGGATGTGCCGGATATTTATGCCGAAAAGTTCATGACAGGTTTTTATATAAAGCTTGTAAATGGACAGGCGCCCGCGTCAGCGCTCAGAGAGTTACAGCTGGAGGCGCTGGAGTGGGAAGAGGTTCCGGGAATTCCCGGCCTCTGGGCTTCTTTTGTGCTCGTAGGGGACGGGATGATGGATATCGGGCTAAAGCGGGCCGGTAATGATTAAATCTATCTTTCGGCCTGGCGGATCAGTGATGATTGAATTATTTCATGTCATTCGGTGTGGCGGCGGCAGGCAAAATAATATTTGTGTTATTTTTTTCTGTGGAGCGTCTAATAATTGAAAGCATCATTCGAGGAGATGCCTGACGAGGAACTTGCGTCGATCATTGCCGGCGATTCTTCGGAAGAGGCCTGCGCTGAACTCTTTCGCAGGTACAACAAGAAGATCTACATGTGGTGCTTCACTTATACGCACGATGTAGATGAGGCGCTCGATTGTGCTCAGGAAATATTGATCAGGATATTCAGGAGTATCGGGTCATTTTCAAAAAGAGCACGCCTGTCGACCTGGGTGTACAGGGTGACGAGGAATTACTGCCTTGACCAGCTTTCGAGCAGAAAGAAACAGTGGCAAAGCAGGTTGTTAAGATTGGAAGAGCGTGATGCGGGCAGTAGAGCAGATGAAGACCTGGCCAGGAATTTCGAGATATCCGAGGATCTGGGCCGATTCCTTGAAAGAGCAGGGAAGGTCCTGAAGGAAGACGAGATGGAAGCATTTATACTGCACTACCGTGACGGGATGAGGGTCAGAGAGATAACTTCGATTCTCGGCTGTGAGAATGTGACAGGGGCAAGGACACTTATACAGAACGCAAGGCGGAAGTTCAGAAATATGACCGGATAGAAGGTATATGAAATGGATAACAGGAAAGATATGAACCATCCGGATATCGAAACGCTTGCCGGTTATGACTCGGGCCTGATCGACGGCGATGAAAACGAAAGAATCAAGGTTCATCTCGAAGGATGCGCTCTCTGCAGGCTGGAAATCAAAAAGATGAAGCGCTTTTCGGTTATCGATTCCGATGCGTATCTTCAGGATGAAGCTGAATGGGACCGTGCGGGGGCCGAGATGGAGAAGTTTTTCAGGGACAGGGTTCTGCCCGGAGCAGTATCGGGATCGGGCCTGAAAGCGGCAGGGAAGATCAAAGAACATCTATCGGGGAAGAGATGGTACCTGGGCTGGATGGTACCTGTGGCAGCGGCGGCTGCTGTCCTGGTACTGATCTTCGCGGTCGTGGGCAGGCGTCCCGGTACGGTGGAACCTGATCCCTCGCACGGTCCCCTTCGCGGAGATATCGTGGAGGAAAGAAAGGTCGAACTTAAGGCGCCTGCCGGTGATGTCGACAGTGTTCCGGAACTATTCGAATGGAGCGTTAAGGAAGATTTTGAGTATTATACACTCGAAATATTCAAGGCCGATCTCACAGAGGTGTTTATGCAGCAGAAGATATCGAACACCTCTTTCGCTGTTCCTGATTCGGTTGGTTCATTGTTCGATGCGGGGGAGATGTACTTCTGGAATATCAGGGCCTATATGGGAGTCAAGCGAGCGGCAGTTTCGTCCAATGGCTGGTTCAGGATCGTGAGAGTATCACCGCCAGGGAAATAACCTGATTCTCGATTCGCCCCGAGTCTGATACCGATTGAGATCCCAATTATCTCGAGAGATGCGATCTGAAGCTTTTGAAGGCGGCTGTAACCTCCAGGAGTTCTGATTCTTGAGTAGTGAAGCGAAATACCCGGCAGGCAAAGGCGAGTGGGGCCCGGGGGACCGGGCTATAGCGCATATAGACATGGATGCGTTCTATGCTTCGGTAGAGATACTTGATTTCCCCGAGCTTGGCGGCAAACCTGTTATTGTTGGTGGAAATTCGAATCGTGGAGTCGTTTCGGCAGCAAGTTACAAAGCCAGGGAGTTCGGTATCCATTCGGCTATGCCGATCTTTATGGCCAGGAAGCTATGCCCGGATCTTGTTATTCAGCCCGGGCGGATGAAACGGTACGTGGAACTTTCGCGTGTAATAATGAGGTCATTGAACAGGTTTTCTCCGCTTGTAGAGCAGATCTCGATCGATGAAGCATTTATCGACCTTACCGGTACGGAGAAACTTTTCGGAGCGCCCGTGGAAACGATAGGCCTGATCAGAAAGGAAATCAGAAAGAACACGCGGTTGACTTCGTCTGTGGGCCTCTCAACGAGCAAACTTGTCGCGAAGATCGCGTCCGATCTTGATAAACCTGATGGAATAACGATCATTCCACCCTCCAGGGTCCAGGGTTTTCTTGACTCACTGCCGATAGGCAGGATCCCCGGTATCGGCAGAAAGAGTGAGGAACATTTTAAAAAGATCGGGATCAAACTTCTGGGTGAGGTCAAAAGGCTCTCCCCGGAATATATTTCCAAATCGTTCGGGAAGTCCGGAATACGGTTGATGGAAATCGCTAACGGCAGGATAGAATCCCCTGTCGTTCCGTACTCTCAACCAAAGTCAATAAGCAACGAAGTGACTCTGCAGGAAGATACAGATGATTTTTCGACCCTTGAAAGGATACTGCTTGCCCTCTCGGAAAAGGTAGGAAGGCGACTGAGAAAACATGGTTTTCAGGGCAGAACG
>CBDUUV010000158.1:0-2981 GCA_965370495.1 uncultured bacterium | reverse complement strand
TCGTGATCTTACATGAAAAAACCAACTGGATTGTATTCGTGGTTTTCGCTTTATACTTAAATACTTGAACTTATCGGCAATTTTTCAGATACGCCAGCGGTCGAGATCTGTATCATCTGCAGGTGCCACATCAAAAGCCTTTTCCTCGTCACCTTTTTTTATGACGACAGTGACGACAGGAAGATCTCTGCCTTTACCATATCTTGCAGTGACAGCAGCAGCATTCAGAAAATCCTCCTCGTCAGGATTACCCCACACAACCACCGTCGGCCCCGTATGATCAACCGCGGTTGCAAGCCAGCAATCAGCCCATTTCCTCTCGATATATTCATTCTCCTGCTCGTTCCTCCCTACTATAATTTTAGTTCGTGGAGAAAGTCTTAGATGTCTTCCAGTCGAGAGAAGCACTGAATCTTCGAGCGTCAGGGCCGAATCACCGGAATGGCTGACGAAGTCCATAAATTTCCTGGCATAATTCTCATCTGTCAGTGTGCACCCCCCACCAGGTGATTGAAATTCCTTTAACCCAAATTCCCTGACAAGCTCCAGTTGTCGCCTTCTGGTACGACCCTGAATATCCAGTAGTTGTTTCCTGTCAACCAGCCCCTCATTCTCGGGCTTGGTAGGCTCCAGAAGACGTGCGCACAGAGGCCTGAGAAGCAGGCCTTCCAGTCCACTTTCGCGTTCTACGGTCTTCATCGCCTGCAGGTGCTGCGACATCGGCCTCTGGCCAAGTACCTCGCCTGTAAATACAAAATCAGCCTTTTCAATAAGCATTATCTCTTTCGCTTTTTTCAGAAGGAATATCCTGCAATCAATGCACGGGTTGACATTCTTTCCAAATCCGTGGCGTGGTTCTATCAGAAGAGAAAGGAATTCTTCCGAAACATCTATGACATCGACAGGTATCCCAAATGCTGCTGAGAGTTCTTTCTTTTTTTCAGCGGCGATCTCTTCCATGGTCCTGGCTTCATTGACTCTTTGTCTGAAACTGCCCGGCGCATATCCATTCAGAAAATGAATACCGCGAATATTAACTCCCAGTTTTTTCAATATTTCAGTCGCAAGCAGACTATCCAGTCCGCCCGAGATCATTCCTATTCCTGTTACTTTCTTATTCATGCAGGTTCACTTGACAGGCTTGTCGATAAATAACATTCCAGACGTCTGGCTGGACATATTATACATCTTGCCCGTTAGATTCGATTACTTCCAATATATCGAGTTTGTCAATCTGATCCGATTTTTATATCGTTTTGTAGATTACTATGAATCTCGGCCGGGTTCAAGCGCCTGTTTCAGGCCAGCCCCGATAAAATTAAAAGCAAGGCAAACGATAAAGATAAGAAAACCCGGGGCAAACGCACTTACAGGTGATGTTCTGAGCAATGCCTGAGCGTTGTAAAGCATATTTCCCCACGATGGTATCGGCGGCTGTACGCCGAAACCCAGGAAACTCAGCGAACTTTCCATGAGCATTGCGCTTGCAAAACCTGCCACGGCTGAAACCGTCACAGGTACAACCGCCTGGGGAAGGATATGTTTGAAAATAATCCTGCTGTCGGCAACACCAATTGAACGAGCCGCAGCAACAAATTCCTCTTCTCTAAGCTGCATGAACCTGGATCTCACGATCCGCGCCGTCTCCATCCAGGAGGTACCGCCAATTACAACCGGGATCACCCACAATTGCCCGCGGCTGGCAGCCGCCGCGACAAGAAGTACCAGAAAAACAGGTATGGAAAGAAAGAGATTGATCGCAGCCGTTACGATCCGGTCCACAGGGCCACCAAAGTATCCGGCTATACTTCCCATAATCATACCTGTAATAACAGCTATTACAACAGTGAAAAAAGCTACAAGAAGAGTAAACCTTCCGCCATACAACAGCCTTGCAAACAAATCTCTACCCAGTTGATCTGTCCCGAGTATATGCGTGGCCGACGGTTTTGAAGCAATTTTCTCCAGATCGATATCGTTACTTCCGAAAGGAGTTAATAGAGGGGCAAACACAGAGATCAATATCACAAGCAGTACAAGTATCAGTGATATGACAGCAGGCCGGTCATCGAAAAACCTTGCCACAAATCCCCTATTTCTCTGGCGCAAGCCTGTATAAACCGGATTCTGCTTCAGAAAAATTTCATATGACTCTACCCCAGGCATTGTATCCCATCCCAAGCCAAGCCCATTAAACAGGACCTGTCCCGGATGCACTCCTTCCACGGATATTAATCGATTCCATATTATCAGGTTTGATCCTGGGATCTACTACGACATTCAGCAGATCACCCAGAAAATTGAAAAAGACGATAAGAATCGAAGAAATTACGATTATACCAAGTACCCTGGTATAGTCCTGCCGTTGCAGGCCCTCATAGAACAATCTTCCCATTCCGGGCCATGAAAAAACCGTTTCAGTGATAACTGCTCCTGTAAAAATCGTCGGAACCTGCATGATCACTACAGTCATCGCAGGCAACACAGCGTTTCGCAGGGCATGTTTCATTATAATAGTACGTTCATCAAGGCCTTTGGCACGAGCCGTCCGGATAAACTCTCCGTGAAAAGCATCAATAAGGCCTGTTCTCAGGTACCGGCTCCAGGACGCCAGGTACGCAAGTGAAAGAACCGATGCCGGCAGAACCAGGTGTACCAGCCGGTCGAGCAGGGTTCCT
This sequence comes from uncultured bacterium, assembly GCA_965370495.1. GTDB lineage: Bacteria > Krumholzibacteriota > Krumholzibacteriia > Krumholzibacteriales > Krumholzibacteriaceae > Krumholzibacterium. The sequence continues at coordinate 303 of CBDUUV010000158.1, read as the reverse complement.
CCCTCTCCCAGCGTTTCTCTTCCTCCCGGTGGCAATATTCCCAATTTGAGAGAAAACAGGTATATAGCCATAAGCCCCAGCCAGAAGACAGGCACAGACATCCCTGTTACAGATATTATCGAGAAGAAATGATCGTATACACTTCCCCTTTTGATCGCCGAAATAACCCCTGCAACCCCTCCGACCAGGACAGCAAGAATAAAAGCCGAGAACATGAGTTCAAGAGTAGCCGGGATACGCTCCAGTATCATGCTAGAAACGCTACGGCCATTTACATAGCTTCTTCCGAAATTAAAGCGCAGA
>CBDUUV010000157.1:0-3041 GCA_965370495.1 uncultured bacterium | reverse complement strand
CGATAAGGGTAGAACTGAATGCGCTTAGTGTGGGTGATTTTGAAAAAATCCTTCTGGAACCAGAGAACGCTCTTATTAAACAATACACAGCGCTGATAAAAACAGAAGGCTGTTCGATAAAATTCACAAAGGGTGCGATCAGCGAAATCGCCCGGCTCGCTTTCAAGGTAAATCAGAAGATGGAAAACATAGGAGCGCGAAGGCTTCACACTATTCTCAGTACCCTTCTGGATAATCTACTTTTCGATCTTCCTGACCGTGAACTAAGCAAGATCACGATCAATGAAAAAGGAGTGAAGGACAAACTGGAAAAAATCGTTCTTGATGATGATCTTGCGAATTACATTCTGTAGAAGGAGACAACATGAAGTTGAGCAAGAAGGATTTTCTGTCGATTCGTGATTTTAGCCGCGAAGAGTTGGATACTATAATTTCCCTGGCGGTAAAACAAAAACCTTTTGCCCGTGAGTTCAAACTGGAACCGACGCATCCGGGAAGAGTCCTTGGGTGCATATTCCACAAACCAAGCCTCCGCACCAGGGTGAGTTTCGAGGTAGCTATCAGGCAACTCGGCGGCTCGAGCCTGTACCTCACGGACAAGGAAATAGGTATAGGCAGCCGTGAAGCACCGAAGGATGTGGGGGAGGTGCTTTCAAGATATATTGATGGTATCATGATCAGGACTTTTGATCAGGGGATGGTAGAGGAACTTGCCGGGAATTCGAGTATTCCAGTGATAAACGGGCTGACCGATCTGCTGCATCCATGTCAGATAATGGGTGATATCATGACAATAACAGAACATCGCGGTACGATAGAAAACCAGAAAGTTGTTTTTATCGGTGACGGAAACAACGTTGCCAGAAGCTGGCTCAACGCGGCTTCAAGATTTCCGTTCAAACTGGTGCTTACATCACCACCCGGATACGAGATAGAAAAATCATTTATTGATGAAGTTAAAAAAAATGGCGATCCGGATTTTGAGTGGATAGAGGATCCCGTGGAAGCATCAAAAGACGCGGATGTGATTTATGCTGATGTATGGACAAGTATGGGGCAGGAGGCTGAAAAACAGGAAAGATTAAGAAGATTCAAGGATTACCAGGTTAATGATAAATTGATGGGCTTTGCAAAGGATGATGCTGTGTTCATGCACTGCCTGCCGGCACACAGGGGAGAAGAAGTAACGAATTCGGTTATCGACAGCACTCATTCCGTTGTATATGACCAGGCGGAAAACCGCCTCCATATTCAAAGAGCTGTTATCGCTCTTCTCATACCGACTGACAGGGAGTTATAAGCCGTGAAACTGCGTACATGGTGCTTAGCAAGCTTGATCCTCCTGGTCTCTTGCGCTGTTGTCAAGGCTCCTGGGGGCGGGCCGGAAGACAAGATACCGCCTGCTATCGCGGGAATAATTCCCGGCCCTGAATCCACAGGAATAGCCGGAAACAGCAAAGTTATAATAACCTTCACTGAAAAGGTTGACGAGGAGAGTTTTAAAAACCGCATCATCACGTATCCACCTCTTGAATTCGAGAAGATCGATGTAAAGGGAGTAGATGTGGTGATCAGTTTCAAGGATGACCTTCCTGACACTACAATATGTCTACTGCTCAAATCTGGATTCAAGGATCACCATCTTGTAATAAACAGGGAGAACCATATCTTCTTTTTTTCGACTCTTGACAGCCTTGACCCTGGTGAGATCTCGGGAAAGATTCTTTTCAAACAACGCCCAGATTCAAATGGTGTCGCAAAGATTGTGCAATTAAAAGGCGATACGTTGACAGATATCTTCAGTGAAAAAGAATCCCGTATTTCATTTGCGGACGGTTTTGGCAATTACATATTCAAATCTCTTCCGGCAGACAGCGCGCGATTCCTACTCTGGTCGTTCACTGACAGGGATGGAGATGGAAGATATTCCGAAGGAAAAGAATTCGCGGTTTTATATCCGGATACGATCCTTATTTCGGGAAACAAACAGAAACTCAGTAACCTTGACATGAATGTTATAGACCCGGATGAGCCCGGCTCTATCAAAGGAAAGATAGGAAATGCCACCGGATTTCCTTTGCTGCCATTAATAAGGTTCGACAATATTCTTGCGGAATATGATCCGATAATAGCGACTGCAGATACTTCAGGAAGTTTTTTTGCGAGGAGGATCAAGCCCGGCAGCTATATTTATTCGGCCTTCATTGATATAAATGCTGACAGTCTCCCTGGCAAATATATTGACCCTGAAGATTCCACAAGACAACTGGAAGAGCCTGCCTGGCATGGTATAGACACGCTTCGAGTCGCTCCCGGAGAAGAAAAAATCATTGAGCCAATCAAATTGATCAGGAAAAAGAGCGATGAAAACTGATTTTGAATTTGTGAAGATGCACGGTGCCGGTAACGATTTCGTTCTGATAAACGATCTCAAAAATGAATTTGACGAGTCTGTTCCACTTATAGGCGCGCTTTGCCGATACCATACGGGAATAGGTTCTGACGGCCTTATTCTTCTGAAGCCGTCGGATATCGGTCAGTTCAGGATGCGTTACTTCAACAGGGATGGCAGGGAAGCGGCAATGTGCGGAAACGGTGCAAGGTGTGCCGCTTTGTACGCACATATGAGTAGAATAGCCGGCAGGAAAATGATATTCGAAACAGGAACAGAACCTGTGGAAGCGGAAATTCTCGACACGGGAGTCAGAATAAAGATAGGACAGGTCAGCGACTATAAAGAGTGTTTAGAACTGAAAGATTCCGGGATGACGGTTGGATTTGCAAGATGCGGAGTCCCGCATGCTACTGTTGTAACTGAAGATTCAAAAGGCTGGGATAATGCCGGGTTCCTGGAACTGGCAAGGTCTGTTCGCAATGACCCGGTATTTGCTCCGGATGGGACCAATTTTAATCTGGTATCGATAATCAACAGAAACTCACTCGTCTACAGGACATTCGAAAGAGGAGTAGAAGAGGAGACTTCAGCATGTGGAACGGGTGCCGTTGCTGTTTCCGTGATAACGTCACACATGGGGCTTATT
>CBDUUV010000156.1:0-3088 GCA_965370495.1 uncultured bacterium | reverse complement strand
GGGTGTGGTATTGAGGGAGGGCAGGAGAGTGGTCGATCTTTCTCTTGATGTCATTTTCAAGCAACTGAAAGAAAAGATCGAACCACGGATCGCTGCCCTGCTTTTTACGGTGGAGCAGTAGGAGGAGGCTTTAGTGGCGCAGGATTATACCTACATAGTATCCAGGATGCGCGCGCTCGAGTCGTTCCGGCCGGACGAAGCATGGTTTCAAAGGCTCGTCAGGACTCCGGTCGACGCTCTGCTTGGGTCTATGAGGGAATACTGCAAGGGTTTTGAGACGATAGAGTCGCTGTATGAATTCGAAGATGGCCTAGAATCGGACAAGGCTGATATCCTCGACCTGATCGAAAGCCTGCTGTCCGATCCCGGGATAACCGGTTTCCTGCGGACCGGGTATGATTTTGACAATATGCTTCATTTGTGGAAGGCCGTTTTACTCGGTGGAAAACCTTTCATGAACCGGTTTGGTATTGTTCCGGTGGAAGAGATAGAACAGGCGGTAAAAAGCTCTGTAGTGACGGGTTTGCCCGGGTACATGAAGAAGTTCTACAGCATGCTTCAGGCTTTCGGCGAATCGGGCGATCCAGGCGAGATCGAGTATGCCGGTGAGAACGCAAAATGGGAATACCTGCTTGAAGCCGCTCCTTCACGGGATGCGCGGTTCTACACGATGTGCAGGATCGACCTTGCAAATATCAAGACATTTATAAGGCTTAAACGAACAATACTCAGAACGGGGAATTCCGGGCGTGTATGGATCGACGGGGGAGATATAGATCGCCCTACTCTTGTAAGATTATTCAAGGAACCGGAAGATGAACTCCATACATACCTGGCAGTAACCGGCTACCGGGGACTTGTCCGGAAGGGATTCGATACGGGGACCCCGATGTGGAAGATCGAGGCCGTTTTGAATAGCTGTCTGCTGGACCTGATCGGTGAAAGCAGGTACAGATTTTTCGATATCATGCCGGTGATCTATCACCTGGAACTGCGTGAGAGAGAATCGCGTCTTCTCAGAATAATAATAACGGGAAAGATAAATAACTTTCCTGATGAGAAAATACAGGAAAAAGTCGAGGCTGTCCTGTCGTGACATGTAAAAAGGAGTGCCTTAAGTGGCCAGGAATATTGCGGTAATAGGTAATTCGGATTCAATCGAATATTTCAGGATTCTCGGTTGTGAGGTCTATGAGACGAAAAACGGTGAACTGACCGAGGAAAAGTTCCAGGAAGTTGTCAGCCGCAGGTTCAAGATCATCCTCGTTACAGAGGAGGTCTTTGGAAAATACAAGAAGATGATCCGGAACAGGACTCACAGGGTCTATCCCGTGGTAAGCGTGATACCTGATATTCACGGAGCCAGGTGGAAGGATGACAAGCCGGTCCTTGAAGGCGTAGCTTTTCAGGAACTTCGTGAGGCGGTCATCAAAGCGATTGGACAGGATATTTCAGGAACCTGAGACCGGAAGAACGATAGAACTGAAGGAGAAGTAACAAATGGGCGCTGGAAGAATCATTAAAGTATCGGGCCCACTTATTGTGGCTGAAGGCATGTGGGAAGCCAAGATGTTTGAAGTGGCCAAGGTAAGTGACAAGGAACTGATAGGTGAGATCATCGAACTTCATGGGGATCAGGCGTATATCCAGGTATACGAGGATACGTCGGGGCTCGGGCCCGGCGAGAAAGTGGTCGGAACAGGCCAGCCGCTCAGTATCGAGCTTGGCCCGGGACTGCTCGAATCGATCTATGACGGTATTCAGCGCCCCCTGAACGTCATTTACGAAAAAGCCGGTTCCTATATCACGAAAGGGATCAATGTTCCCGGCCTGGACAGAAAGCGCAAGTATGAGTTCACACCGAACCCCGACTTGAAAGAGGGACAGGATATCAAGGTCGGAGACATGCTCGGGGAGGTCAGGGAAACAGAACTGATAATGCACCGGATAATGGTGCCTCCTACACTGAAGGACGGCGTGCTGACGCGTAAGCCGCAGGCGGGGACATACACGATAGAAGATGTAATAGCCCGGATCAAGGCGGGGGATCAAATCCAGGATGTGCGGATGTACCACCGGTGGCCGGTGCGCACACCGAGGCCGATAGCAAAAAAACTGGTTCCGGAAATGCCGTTGGTAACGGGGCAGAGAGTGATCGATACACTTTTCCCGATAGCCAAGGGAGGGGCCGCCACGATCCCCGGGCCGTTCGGGGCGGGAAAGACAGTTGTCCAGCACCAGCTGGCCAAGTGGTCCGATGCCAATGTCATAGTATATGTCGGATGTGGGGAACGCGGCAACGAGATGACGGATGTGCTTCAGGAATTTCCCGCTCTGATTGATCCGGCGACCAACCGTCCCCTGATGGAGAGGACTGTGTTGATCGCGAATACTTCCAATATGCCGGTTGCCGCGCGTGAAGCGTCAGTATATACAGGTATCACAATAGCTGAATATTACAGGGATATGGGTTACGATGTCGCTGTACTGGCAGATTCAACATCGAGATGGGCCGAAGCGATGAGGGAGATGTCGGGGCGGCTCGAAGAGATGCCGGGTGAGGAAGGCTATCCTGCCTACCTGCCGTCACGTATCGCTGATTTCTATGAAAGGGCGGGGCGTACGGTCTGCCAGGGAAGTGATGGGCGCATGGGAACGCTGACTGTCGTGGGTGCTGTATCTCCTCCCGGTGGTGATCTTTCCGATCCGGTCGTCCAGGCGACTCTCAAAGTGGTCAAGGTATTCTGGGCCCTCGATGACCAGCTGGCTTTCGAAAGGCATTTCCCGGCCATAGGCTGGCTGACGAGTTATTCCCTGTATCACGATAATCTCGGCAACTACATGAGGAACGAGGTTGACGAGCAGTGGGATGAGCTAAGGGTGGTTGCCATGAGTATCCTGCAGAAAGAGGCTGAGCTCAAGGAACTTGTACGCCTTGTCGGACTCGATTCACTGTCGGACAATGACAGATTGATCCTGGAAAGCGCCAAACATATTCGAGAGGATTTTCTGCACCAGTCAGCATTCGATGCCGTCGATGCCTATACCAGGCTGAAGAAGCAGTTCAAGATGCTGGAGACAATCGTGG
>CBDUUV010000155.1:0-3225 GCA_965370495.1 uncultured bacterium | reverse complement strand
GGTCAGGCTCCCGTCTATCCTGGTGCCGTATCCCTATTCGGCAGACAATCACCAGGTGACTAATGCAAACATTGTTGTTGAAGCCGGTGGATCGGTAATGATCATGGATGACAGGCTTGACGGAAAATCGTTTGGAGATGCCGTCGCTGACATTCTGGAAACACCCAGCAGGATAGATAAGATGAAGATGGCTCTCGGAGGGCTCGGGGGAAAGGATTCGGCAGGTGTTATCGCTGATGATATAGAAGGAATCGTCAGGGGCCTCAAGGCTTCAGAGGCGAAAAAAAAACGATAATAACTCACACGAAAACAGGTAACCGGATGGAGAACAGAAAACATAAGATACTCGGTTCAGCAAGACATATTCATTTTGTTGGGATAGGTGGTATCGGGATGAGCGGTATCGCGGAGGTGCTGCTGAACCTCGGGTTCAGCGTCAGTGGATCGGATATCGAGGAATCACCGCTAATGAAGCGTCTGAATATTCTCGGGGCGGAAACGTTCAGGGGGCACAGGCAGGAGAACATCAAGGGAGCCGATATCGTCGTCGTTTCATCCGCGATCCCGACATCCAATTCCGAGATAGTTGCCGCAAATGAAGCAGGGATACCAGTCATCCCGCGTTCTGACATGCTTGGTGAACTGATGAGGATCAGGACAGGAATAGCGATAGCAGGTGCACACGGCAAGACGACAACGACATCACTCGCAGCTGTTGTTTTGCAGGAGGCTGGCCTCGATCCAACTATAGTGGTCGGAGGAAAGGTTAAAAGCCTCGATGCGAACGCTCGTCTCGGAACAGGAGATTTCCTTGTAGCTGAGGTTGATGAAAGTGATGGGAATTTTATACGGCTTTTTCCGACGATAGCATTGATCACCAATATCGATGTCGAGCATCTTGATTTTTACGGTAGTTTCGAGAAGATCTGTGATGCGTTCGTAAGTTTTGCCAGACAGGTTCCTTTTAACGGAAGTGTCATAGTATGCAAGGATGATCCCGGGGTAAGATCGATAATTTCCCGCATAGACCGCAGCATTGTTAGTTACGGGTTCGATGCTGATGTGGATGTCCGGGGAAATATACTTGAACATTCTTCCGAAGGAACGCGATTTGAAGTAAAGGCTGGAGGTGGAACAAAGGGTGAACTCTTTTTAAGGTTACCGGGAAGCCATAACGTTTTGAATGCTCTGGGAGTATGTGCCCTCGCGGAAGTCCTTGGTATTGATTTTAAATATGTTGAAAAAGCCTTTTCCGAATTTGAAGGAGTGGGGAGGCGTTTCGAGTACAAGGGAGAGGCTGGTGGCGTGCTGGTCGTTGATGATTATGGGCATCACCCGACAGAGGTAAAAGCGGCGATAGAAACCGCGAGGCGGAGTTTCGACCGTAGGCTTGTAGTCGTATTTCAACCTCACAGGTATACGCGTACCCGTGATCTTCATGAACGTTTCATTGATTGTTTCCTGGCAGCAGATGAAGTTTTTATTACGTCTATATTCCCTGCCGGAGAACATCCGATTCCAGGAGTAAGCGGGGAACTGGTTTACAGAAGCGCACTGAGAGGCGGCGTCAAAAAGATCACTTATCTGCGGGAGTGGGATCCTCTTTGTAAAGCAGTTTTTGACTCTGTAAAAGATGGTGACATGTTGTTGACTTTGGGTGCGGGGAATATATACGAGTTAGGTGAAGAATTCCTGAAGGAAAAAGGTGGCGAGTAATGATAAGAGCGGCTAAGGCAGTGAGAAAAACCGAAAAGAAAAGAAAAAAGAAAAACGTGAAAGCAAGAGTCATATTGATACTTTCGGCAGCAGGACTGATGGGCGCCGTGTACCTGTTTTTCTTTACTTCCGTATTCGAACTCAGGGAAATAAGGCTTAATGGCGGGAGGTATCTCCCACTGGATTCTCTCGAGACAGTTACGGAAGACTTTCTGGGAGAGAATATATTTACAGTATCGATAAGCGAACTCCGTAAAAGGATTATGCGGTATCCCGAAGTGGGCGAAGTCAAATTTATGCGCAGGCCATTTCACCTGATAGATTGCTATCTCATCGAACGAACACCTGTAGCCCTGATCGCTCTGGATGTGCTCGCGGCGGTTGATGCGGACGGAGTAATCATACCACAGAGAGACAAGGCATGGAATGTGGATTTGCCGCTCATAACGGGGGTTGATAGTAAAGAGATATCGGAAAAAAGCGGAAATGTGAAGATCTTGAAGGCACTCAGAGTACTGGAACTGCTGAAGGAGTTCGGATTTTCACCTGCTGAACAACTTTCCGAGATACACGTGGTAAGTGAGGATGTGCAGCTTGTGTGGTTGGGAGAAGGGACGTTGATCCAGGTGGGAAGAGAAAAATATCTCCAGAGGATCCGTAACCTCCGGGCAGTTTATTCGGTTCTGACCGATTGTGAAAAATTCCCGAAATTCATCGATCTGAGATTTGAACGACAGGTCGTTATACGTTGACGGCGACAGGAGGAGGTGGAGTGTCTGACATGCATCCGGAATTTCTGGTAAGCGTTGATATTGGTACTGCCAAAGTAGCTGTTCTCGTCGGGGAGTACTCTAGGGAAGGGACGATGAGGATAACAGGAGCGACAAGTGAGCCTTCCAGTGGTATCACGAAAGGAATGGTCGTAGATATCGAGCAGGCTGCGGGCTGTTTGCAGAGGGCTGTGAACCGGGCGGAAAAGATGGCAGGAGTAGAGATCGAGGGCGTCTGTGCCAGCTTGTCAGGCCATCATATCAGGAGCATAAACAGCCGGGGGGAGATATCGATAACGAAAGAGGGCCATGAAATAACGGCAGCTGATGTCGTAAAAGTGACTGAGAAAGCGGGGAATATCACCCTGCCGGCTGATATGGAGATCATCCATATGCTTGCAAAGGATTTTACGGTCGATTCCAGGCCTGGTGTAAGGGATCCTGTCGGTATGGTGGCATCGAGACTTGGCGCCGAGGTTCATGTTGTGACGGCACAGACTGTACATGTAGAGAACCTCATGAAGATATTTGAGAAGAACGGCCTGGATGTAATGAATCTTATTTTTCTGCCGCTGGCTTCCTCGGAATCTCTGCTGACAAGGGAAGAGATGGAAAGCGGTTGCCTTCTTATCGATATAGGAAGCGGCATAACGGATTACGTGTTTTATTACGGTGGTTCAATAAGGATGAGCGGTGTTATTCCTGTCGGTGGAGATAATATCACCAAGGACCTGGGGAT
>CBDUUV010000154.1:0-3592 GCA_965370495.1 uncultured bacterium | reverse complement strand
CCGTAACAGCGAAAGAAAGTTCTTTTTCAAGCAAAACGTAAATATCGCTGATCTGTTTTCGAAGCTGCTTCAATTTTTTGTGATCGTCTGTATAAGCTCCTGCCAGTTTCGATTCCTCAAGCCTCAGTTCCAGAAGTACTCCCAAATATTGTTCTATTGCGGATTGCTTTGAGATACCGGTCATAAAACTGCTTTCGAGGGCTGCCTGCATATCGATATCCAGCTCCCTGAAATTCTGCAGGCTGTTGATCATATTATCGAGTTCCTTGCGATCTTTCCTTACTTTTTCCAGTTCCGCCCTGTATATTTCAATCTGCTTCAACAGATTCTCTCCCTGTACCCTGATATCAATGATTCCCCATTCTTTCTCGAGAACGGTTTTCCTGTTACGCCAGTATTCCAGATCCTCGTTTAATCGGTTCAGCTCCAGGGAGAAAAAGTCCTCCATCTCCGGAGGGGTGCGGACCTGCTGATAATAAGCTTTGTATGAATTGACGATAGCGTTGACCGACGCTTCGGCGAATACCGGGTCAAGGCACGTATAAGACACCCAGAGGACATTTGATGTGCTGATAACGCCAGAACCGACATTAGCGTAACCGATCTTTTGATCCGTCTTGTAGCCTTCCGGAAAATATAAGGGCAGCAGCTCGTACGCCCTGTCCAGAACGACCCGGGACCTGACCATCTCGATCTGTGAACCTATCTCTTCTTCCCATGGCAGAACACGTACACGGCTGTTGAATACGCCTGAAGCCTCTCCCCGCTTGACAAGCATCCTGGCGACCGATTCAAAAACAGCAGGTTCCCTGAGATTGAGAAATATCACAAGCACGGTCGATATAAAGACTACTCCGATAATGATCCATTTTCTCCGGAAGATCACTTCGAAAAAATCTTTTACCGTCGATTCTTTTATTGCAGGCGTCTTTTCCATTTTCCTTCTATCTCTGCCCGGACGCCCTGTAGAAATCGTACAGGGCCTTCACATTGACAACCTGCCATCCCTTCAGGTAAAGTTCGGCCGGTTTGGAAACAATTTCGAAAACGCTTTTTATGAATTCCTCGGTTGTCTTGATCCTCGACTTGGGAACCATGACTATGTCGAAGGGGCTGATCGGGATATCCAGATCATACCGGTTACCTTTCAGGATTTCATTGACATTTATCTCAATGCCCACAATATGATCCCATGCGACCCTCCTTATCACGATTACACCGTTCTTTTTCGCGGCACTTGTCAGTCCTCTCCCCATTGCCAGGGTTCTCAACAATGTCAATCCATCTTCATGCCGGTATCCGCCCGGATTTTCCACCTCTCCAAGGACATACACCATATTACGCTGAAATTCCCGCAATATCACAGTAATATCAGGTTCATTGAGTATCTCTGAGAAACGGTCGGTCAAAAGGCTGTCTATGTACGCGACCGTCTTGCCAACTACTTCTATTTCTCCAACATAGGGATACGATATCCTTCCGTCCGGCCTGACCTTGATCGATTCACGGGAATATTCACTGTTGAAGAGGAAAATTACATCGATTATATCACCGTACCCGATAGTGTAGATACCGGGGTCGTAAGCCTGGGGCAGATCCGATGGATCAAACTCTGTTCTGGCCACCACACCAGCCCTGTTATCTATTATCTTGTTTCCACCACCACCGCAACCGGACATGAGAATCATACCGGCGAGGCTCACTACGACCACGCATTTGATAAAAAACACACGATACTCCATCGATTTTCCAGTTTCCCGCTATTACGCCCCGTACCCTGCAATTACTGTAAGTTGTAGAAAACTTACTGTTTCAATCGCTATATGTCAAACAGGATTTAAGGCAAGATATATGCCAGAACGCTAATAGGCCCCTTTCCTGGCGATAACAGCAGGAATGGTCTTGAACATGATCTTAAAATCTGTTGTAAGGCTTCTTTTTCGAATATATTCCAAATCGAGTCTCATCCACTCCTGAAACCCGATATGGCTGCGCCCGGTAATCTGCCAGAAGCAGGTTATACCGGGTATTACATCGAGTCGTCTCTTCTGCCAGGGAAGATATTGTGCCACTTCCAGGGGAAGGTTTGGACGAGGTCCGACAATACTCATATCACCCTTCAGTACATTAAGCAACTGCGGCAACTCATCGAGGCTCGATCTGCGAAGGAACCGCCCGACACTCGTAATTCTCGGATCTTCTTTCATTTTGAAGACAGGTCCATCCACAAGGCTTAGAGGGCGAAGCAAGCCTATTACATTTTCGGTATCCTGACGCATTGAACGGAATTTATAGAAATCAAATACCTTTCCGCCTTTGCCTATCCTCTTTTGACTGAAGAGGATAGGGCCGCTTGAATCAAGCTTTATGAGGATTACTATTACGGGGATGACCGGAAGCAAGAGCAACAGCGTTACACCTGCTATAATGATATCCGTAACTCTCTTGATGAAGCGAAAGATACGGTCCTCCCTGACCCGCGGAAATTCATCCGCCGAAAACGCGGAAATTCCTGATGTATCGATTGCTTCTTTCAGTTCTGGATACTGAGTCATTATACCTCCCAATATACCCGGGCCGGAACTCTCACCCTACGTATCGAGACGTAAAAAAACGCCCACGACAGAAACTCACTTCACTCAACAGAGCAATCCGGCTGAAGCAAATCTCTATAGCAAACGTTCCTCAGTAAACCTCCCTTTACTCTGGATATAGTAACACAAAAAGAACACCTGTGTCAACAGGAAAAACAGGGTGGAGAAACAGAGTTTTATGACATGAGCGCCGAATATAGCAAAGGTACCATTATCTCGTGATGACCGGTGAGTGAAATTGCGTCGGCACCCAGGCCGGCAGGCCTGTTGAGGATGTTCTCGCCGGGCCTGTAATGCTGGATCATATCCATGTTGGCAGTTGTCAGCCCTGTGAATGAAGCGCCAAGATTCCGGGCCACACTGTACGCCTTTAAAAAAACCTCCGGCAGGATGACAGCGGAACCAAGGTTCAACACGACCCCTCCAGCCTGTCCCAGAGTATGTACTCTGTCACAAAATATCCTGAAGTCTCTGGCTGAAAGGCCTCCCCAGAGAGACCCGTCAAATCCAGGATGCTGGTGGATTATATCCGTTCCTATCGCTATATGTACCGTGACAGGAAGATTGGATCTGACCGATTGGGCCAGGAGGCTTTTCTTTCGATGAGGTGCTTTTTCCTCCAGTATGTACATCCCAATTGCTTCCCCCAACCCCGTCCCATCCTCTTGCTTTCCAGCAACGGCATCGAAAAGTTTTTTCATGGTATCCTCGCAAAACCCAAAAATGCCCTTCTCGAGGTTCGCTGCGACATCTTCTGATGTCTCACCGAAAAAAGCCATTTCCAGGTCATGTATCACCGATGCGCCGTTCATAGCAAGGGTAGTAATATACCCCTTCTTCATAAGCCCTATCAGGTATGGTGGCAAACCACACTTGATGACATGAGCTCCCATCATCCAGATTATTTCTCTGTTCTTCGAGGATGCCGCCCGCCTTATCGCAAGAGTTAATTTTTTCAGATCATTCACTGCAAGCTGGCCGGGAAGAGAATTCAACCA
>CBDUUV010000153.1:0-3629 GCA_965370495.1 uncultured bacterium | reverse complement strand
CTAAGAAAAGATAGCATCATTTTTATGGGATACAACACGCACATTTTTGAAACATTGTTTCTTAAAGGCTGCAAAAACAGTAATTTTCAAGTGATTAAATCGGGTAGCTTGATAAGTAAATACGTCATAGACAACAAAAACTACTATTTTGTAAACACTGATTGGGCACAAACAGATAATGTTTTTATCGAAGCTATCTCCATTCTCGGAAAGGAATATAACAGTGGCTTTTTCTGGTATATCAATCCTGATGTGCAATCTCGTATATCCATAGAGAGCAAATTGCCCAAGGATTTAAACCTTCTGGAATTTTATATTCCGTAACCTGTCCCATGCCACTATTCATTCTGAAATAATTTCAATAGGTTGCAAGTGCGTACGAGACTTTCTATTTAATATTGACGAGGAACAGGCCAGATAGAATCAACGGGAACGACAGTTGTTTTCTGCTTCTACTGCCTGACAAAGACCTCGACCTCGCCGAAGCTGAACCGGTATTTCCCTGCCGAAAGAAGTTCCTTTGCGAGCAACTGCGAGGAATCGAAGCTTCCGCCCCGCTCGAGCAAGTAATAGATCAGCTTATCCTCCCTGTAACCGATCTGCCGTACCGAGTAATTCGAATGGATATGATCGAGTATCTTTTTGTCACATGGAAACCAATCATCACCTGAACGGTAGAGAACGATCCATCTGAAATTCCCGAGTACCTCGCCTTTCTTTATCAATTCGAGATTTGCCGGTAGCAGGTTGCCCCGTTTCCCCGCTTCCCAGAGTGTGCCGTAAAGCTGGGTCCTGTAACCCGCAAACCTCCTGTCCGAAGGTGAAGCGTACGATATGAATATCCTGTCATTGCCAGAGCCGTTATCCCTTATATACCTGCCCGCCGTATCACTTCCCAACGTCAGGATATCAAAATGGCGATAGAAATTGATCCTGATCCATGGCATGGCACAGAGCAGGAGAACCACCAGAGCGACATACCTGAGTCGGCTGGATCTTCCCTCCAGGATCGATGTCGCCTCGTGCAGTCCCGATGCTATACCGATGCAGATCACCGGCAGAAAAGGTATGTGATAATAGCTGTGCCGCATGGCAAAATCGGGTATCAGGAAAAAGTAAAGGATTGCCGAAACGGCCGAGCCGATTATCATCCGGGACAACTTCGACCCTGCAGACAGCACACTTGCCAGCAACCCGACAAGAACAAAGCTGAAATAAATAAATGTATAATTCTTTCCGATATGCCTCCATATCACCGGTAATACGGTTTTCCAGTAACTGACGGTGAAAGTCTTCGCGAGAAAGAGGCGACTGGCGGGAAAAAGGCCGCCCGTACCGGTTATGATAATTCTGGTGAAGACAAGCCACAGGGCAATCAGCATGATCCCCGCGGCAATCAGCATCGATTGCGTCAAAAGAGTTTTTCGCGTTTCCCTTTCAACCAGCTTTTCCCATGGAAAAACGAAAACAATGGCCAGGACTGGAAAAAGAAATGTCAGCTTGATGATCGCCGTCATAAAAAGCGATAGCGATACACCAACCAGATACCGCAGCCGGAATTCCTCAATCCATTTAAGAAAATACCAGTAGAGAAGCATAAGAAAGAACATCGCAGGAATATCCGGCTGGATATTCCTGCCGAAAAATACTGAAAGCGGCACTATGGCCATCAAAAAGGTAGAAACAAGAGATACTTCTTTACGTTCCGTGAGTCTGCTGCAGACTTTCCCCGTCATTATCACTGCGGCGAGCGAGAAGAGGATGATCACCAGCCTCGCCAGCCAGACCTTCACACCGAATATCTTCCAAAGCCCGAAATAGATCAGAGGAAGGAACTGGAACTGCGGAAAACTTTCCATGTAACCTTCCCCCTCCGACAGACCCGAATAAAGAACCCTCTTATGAAGAAAGTCACCATGGTCGATGTATCCCCTGGCCACCGACAGGTAGTGGATCTCCTTCATCGAATGATATCCTATAGGAGGATAGTGGATATGATACGCACGCAGGGAAAACCCCACAAGGAGGATGACAAGGATGACCAGGGCATTGAGGTTCCTGTTGTCAGATTTCAACATCTCGACTTTTTCTCCGATCAGATGCCCCCCCCTGCGTAATAATCACTCAGTAGATGCCGATCTCGATTCGCTTGATCGTGAAATCGTAGTCCAAACCGCTGGTTATCTCATAGTCGTCGGCCCAGAATCGGTTTTCCATCAAGAGCCCCACCCAGAGGAGCAAGATATTGCCTTTGTACTCCTGGGAATCAAAGAGATATCCCTGATTCAGTTCATTCCCGGCTGGAGGATACGCTACCCGCCACTCCTTCTGCTGGTCAAAAAAACCGAATTGTGCAATCTCAGGATATAAAAACCCAAAATTGGGGCTATCCACTGTTCTGTTGTAACCCGTTATTAAAATTGCTCTCTGAATGACTTCACAATCCGATATTCCGAATTCATTGTATGTATGCCCCCACCTCACGGACGTTTTGGGCGAACTGAATGTGGCTTTCATATATATTCTGCCGTCACACGGAACCTTGTACCACACACCGACGAGCGATCTCTGATAAGCATATGAGTAATCATAATCATCGGCGTCTGCCACTTCTATGTAAGATCGACATGCCACCCGTCCTGTCTGGTTGTCATGGGTCCACGTGCGTTCCGGCTCAATCGATTCGTCCGACCACCCAAACTTACCCAGCATCCCCCATTTATCAAATGGGGGATAGTAGATACCTGTTCCTTCGGGAGGCTCAACTCCCAAAGGAAAAACACGTTCTTCACCCTCGGGAATCGACAATTTTAGAAATATTTCTCTAATCTTTCTTTTTGCTTTTTTCTTCAACTCCTCGAAGGCTTTCTTTTCTATCTTAAGAACTTCTATGTCATTTTTGTATTTCTCAACGATTTTCTTGCGCTCTTTTTCCCACTTATCACGATCTTTCTCCGAGAAGCCGCACTCCCTTAACAGTTTCTTGTGGGCTTCCTTTCTTTCACCGCGTATTGCGCGGTACCGATCAAAATTGTGTTCCCCAAGGATGACATGTAAATCTTTCAGGTACTCGTGCTTGAAAGCTTCCATAGCTTTCCATGTTTCCTGCCCGGATTGTGCATGCTCTATTTTCTCCGCTTCCAGCCTCATTAGCTCTCTGCGATAAACTTCCACAGGAACCCATTCCGGACGCCTAAGATAGTAATCAGCCTTGAACATTACAGTCTCCTCTCCTTTTCAGGTCGCTGCAGGCAATAGCACATGACCATCAGATAATCACATAATGGAATCTTCAAAGATAAGAACGCAGCAATGCCCAAAATATTCGCTGCGAAGATATATAATATGAATTTCCATCCCCATAAGGCTGGTAGATTATCAAGAGCCGCATTCCAATGTCAAGCGAAACGCGACCGAATAGTGGGAACCAGAGTGGGATTCATCTGCCTGGAAACAAGGCGGAGCCTCCAAGTCCACACAATTCTCAAATCTATATTGTGCTTACTATTTGCTTACTTTACAAGTTCTGAATTGGATAAGCATAAATGCTAATCGGTATAATCTATTATGATTAAATATCACTAGTGTCCGGTTTAACTGCATAAAAAAGTAGCCCAAAACTCCTTTTT
>CBDUUV010000152.1:0-3794 GCA_965370495.1 uncultured bacterium | reverse complement strand
ACCAGGACCCTGTAACGATATGGCGAAGGTGCAGTCCCTTTCAGGATCTGGTTGTGGAGTTCAAGCCGTGCCTCGTACTTCGGCCTGTCGATTCGATTGAAGTATCCATACGCCAGGACGGCAGACACGGAGATTATGAGTATGAGGGCGATGAAGTCTGTCTTTGTCCTGATACCGCGTGTCGTTTCCATTCTCACCTTCGCTTAAGTTGTGAGCCGAGACTGGCGCACCGGGTACCCTGCAGCCAGCGGGACAGGCCGGAGCCGTCAGCCGCGGGCTATAGTCAGGGCGCAAACATTTCTGCTATCACAGATAATACTTTATCTGCAGACCGATGATCCAGCTTTCCCAATTTCTTAACTAATCGTTCCTTGTCGATCGTTCGTATTTGATCCAGAACGATCTGTGTATTCTTTTTCTGGAATCGACAAGACACACGTGTCGGATAGTTTCTGCCCCTGGTTGTCATTGGAGCAACCATAACAGTACGGATATTGTGATTCATTTCATCTGGAGATATAATCAGGCAAGGTCGTGTCTTTTTGATTTCGCTTCCAAGGGTGGGATCAAGATTAACAAGATATACCTCAAAACGATTCACTGCCACTCCCACTCCTCCTTGTCCCAGATCGTCTCTTTGATTTCTTCCCCATCGAGCAATCTATCGTCTCCATGTCTGGCCATAGCTTTGAACGAATCACCCCAGCCGGAACGAGGATGCTCAGCAGAGCATATTATAAGTCTGTTCTCCTCCACAAGGATCTCGATATCCCGTTCTATGCCTAACTGCTCGATTAATGGCTTTGGTATACGAATGCCCTGTGAATTCCCGATCTTGACAATCTTTGATTTCATACCAGCATCACCCCTTTGTGGTTACATTGTAATCACATTACGCGTTGCTGTCAAGTCCGGTTTTTGACATGGTTATTGCCCGAATTCGAAATCGATGTCTACAATACGGCCTTTCCAGAACAGCCACCATCCGTCAGGCAAATACCATCCCACCTCTGCCTCGGTAGGTATCCTGATACCGTCGCGAATCTCGTACTTGCTGAAATGTCCCTCCCACGGGTGCTTTTCATACTGTCCATCAAACAAACCATACCGATCTTCCGTGTAAATCCCGATTACCTCACCTGAATCGTTGAACCGGAATTCGAGAGATACGGAGATATCCGCGTCGGTGAGGGTCGCGATCGCACGGTTATTGTCGACTCCACGCCACTTCACTCCCGCCCCGGGCAATAGTGCCGTTGGATACAATACTGCTTCAGCCAGAAATCGATAAAGTGCGCCCGTGTTTAATTTCCTGTGCCCCTGGTCATGCGCAACGGTAAAAGCCGACATCAACGACACCTTGCCTGAGCCCACTCCAGCGACGTATGCGTCGCGAACCCGTATATGCATCAATGGAGCTATTGCGATACGTGCGTTCCATACGAAACCCGGAACAAGTAGTGAGACGACCTGAGAGGCTTCGAAATCCGACCACTTCGCAGCGTCTTTATCGATTTTAAGCTCGCCGGCCTGACGGAATCTCGCCACCTGAATGTGACGTTGTCCATCCCTGAGAACGTTGCGAAAGTAACGTGCGACAGGTTCCGGCAATCCGCTGAACGACTTGAAGTCCACACTTGTATCGGGGTGTTGGCCGGCGTTGCAAACCAGCTTATCGACGAGCTCCGAGGTTTCCTGTCTCTGGCGGATAGCACCGATAGACACGATGACGATCACACCAACCACACATAGGACCAGGATAGCGGACAGTTTTTTCACCCAATAAACCATTTCACATCCTGAAACTTGCCTGACGTAGAAGCCCGGCACCTCGTCAGCCGGCTTTAATGCATTTTTTCAATTCCTTTGATATTTTATTTCTTATTTTCTCATAGGATGGAGGCGGGCCGGTATTAACCTTTTTTCCATTAATGAATAAGGCGTCAGAAATGCCCCAATCTTCAAATACTTCCTCATTAAAGGTATTCACCTCATGAAAGACAACCTGGTCTCCAAGTTCAAGGGAAGCACGTTTCGCCCTTTCAAATACCATATTGTAGGCAGGGCACCATCCGTTGATAAATCCCGTCACAATCACCTTATCAGGGGCTGATTCCGGCTCTTTTCTAGCCTTGATCCATTTTGGCGGTACAGCATCATCCGAAAAGGGCTTCCACAACAGAACCCGTCCAAAAAAACCTTCTTTATCTACCTGGACATATCCTTGTTTCCTGAACCAGGAGGCTTTCATAAAGACAGGTATAGGCAATCCCCATGCAACCAGACCTTTCGCTCCTCTCTTTTTCACGTCATCTTCCGCTGCCATTATCAACGCCTTGCCTATCCCCTGTTTTTGATAATTCCCGACTCCCTTTTTTTTATATCCATGAACCCAGATACACAGGATAAAGTACAATTCGCTGCCTTCGACAAAGGAGTGTTCGATCGGGATATATTGAATCATACCGACCGGTTTGCCCTCATCATTGAGGGCCAGTTTAACACCTGATCCCTTGTCCTTCATCTTTCGATACCAGTGTTCTTTATGGTTCTCAGCTTCCACCATTTCATCTGACCAGTCTTCAAGACAAACAAAATAGTCGCTTTCATATTCATTTGTCAAATCGACGATTTTCATTTTATCTTCCCATCATACTCATAATTCGGTGGTCTGAATATTCAGCCAGCCATTGTATTACATGGTGAATGCCACGAATAACTCCTTTATCAATTCATGTGACTTGTATAGCCTGTTGGAGATTCCCCTATTTTAATCGTTTTAACTGCGACATGAATTCATCGTAATCGATCAGTTGTGCTTCAAATAATCCCTCCTTTTGCCCCGTTAAGACTTCTTTTACCATATTGACCATTGTATCCCTGTATAATTCCATGTCTGACGGGCTGACGGACGTCGGATCTTGATCATAGGCCAACTCTACTTTCCACAATCGATCCATCTGTTCGCTTCCGATAAGGAGATGTTTGCGATAGACAAGATGAACGGCCTTCTCTTGTGGGTGATAACCAATATAGTAATGATATTCTCTTCTGGGTGTTTCGATGCTTTCATCGATGAAGTATTTATTTTTTTCATGATCATGCCTGCGGGTACAGCCAAGAACATAAGCAATGACATCGCTGATAGTATGATCCCTGCTGCTTATCAGAGTGAAATCTCCTTTTTCCAATACAGCATTATCGTCCTTCAACATATCTACAACAATCTGAGATATCCGATAACCACCCGCACCACATAGACAGACATGTCCCAGATAACCGCTCACATCGGAGAACCGCACTTCTGTCGTTTCCTGGCCCGGAGCGTAGCTGCCCGCTAAAACGCCATGATCGTAATGAAAAGTGATAACGGGAATATTGTAGATAAAGTCATATTTTCTGTTCCACCGTGATTCGTTCTTGACATTTTGTGAATTCAACGATGTACAGACGCCAGTTATCATCAATAAAGACAAAACCCCGATTTTAATAATTTTCATAATTCCTCATTTCCTTTGAATCAGTGGTGCCTCAGTACCGGTTACGAGAAATCGCGTCATCACTTTAAAAGAATCATCTTCTTCGTCTCGATGGCCCGATCGCCCACCTTCAGCCTGTAGAGATAAACACCGGAGGAAAGGCCGTGTGTCCGGAAGTCGACAGAATAACTGCCCGGTTGTTGAAAGGCGCTTACCAGTGTCCTTACTTCCCTGCCCTGGACATCATAGATCTTCAGTAGCACTCTTGATGCTTCTGACAGTTCATACCTGATCGACGTTCCGGGGTTGAATGGA
>CBDUUV010000151.1:0-3934 GCA_965370495.1 uncultured bacterium | reverse complement strand
CCTTGTCGTATCTACCCCTACGGCGTCCGGAAATAATTACTCTGATACCATGACATTAGATATCAGCTGGAGAGGCTGCTATGGCCTCCATATATGGGCCTTTTCAGATGAAAATTACAACGGTATAAGAGACGGTAGCGAATGTTTTACAGCCTTTTCCCATGATATGGTTGTACCTGCAGAGGAGACAAGCTGGAGCAGGATAAAAATGATCAATGAAGAGGAATGATTAAGGGGCGCCCTCGCTTCGACATTCCTGTTCCACCATATCTGTTCCTGTGACTGGTATTCGGTTGTCCGGGAAACGGTTGCACAGGCCCTGGATATCGGTCAAAGAGCACAGCATACGACCACGCTTCACAAAACTCGCAGGCAGGCACCCCCCCACTCCCCTGTTGCGAGCATCAGTCACTGTTCGCAAGATTCCTTGCGGAAAACCTGGCAAATTTTGTTACAGTTGGATATACTTATTGGGAGAATATTGCCCGGTTTGCTGTCTTCTACGCTGTATGCCGGTGATATCAACTTACTGTGCGGGGCCAAGGGAACGATCTATAAATTCAACCAGGGAAAAACGTATCGTGAGTGATAGAAATAATCGCATATGCCCGGTTGAAAGAGCGGGTGGTCTCGATATCAGGATACGAAGATGGGTGCACAATCCTCAAAAGATATTACGGCCGTATATCAGGGAAGGAATGACAGTACTGGATATCGGCTGCGGCCCGGGCTTCTTTTCGATTGATATGGCTCTGCTTGCCGGTGAATCGGGCCGGGTGATAGCCGCTGACCTGCAGAACGGAATGCTCGAGAAATTAAGAGACAAGATTCGCGGAACGGAACTCGAGGACCGCATTATCTTGCACAAGTGCGGGGAAAACAGAATCGGCGTTTCAGAAAAAATCGATTTTATCCTGGCTTTCTACGTAGTACACGAAATTCCCGATAAAGAAATATTTTTTGGTGAAATAGAAGCATTGCTCAAACCTGGTGGGCACTTGCTCATAGCGGAACCTCCATTTCATGTATCAAAGTCGGCCTTTGAAGAAACTGTTGGAAAAGCCCGAAATGCCGGATTAACAGTTGTGGAGAGACCATGGATAGGTTTTAGCAAAACAGCTGTTTTCAAAAAAGGCTGCAAGGTGCTTCCAGTGATCGGCCATCAGCTAAAACTAAGATTGTCAGGCTGCCACAATACATTTTTCAGCAGCCCCGGCTGAATGCGCAAAACTTGACATAAATTTAAAAATCATATATCCTCACCCGCGCATTTTACTTTTTGAAAACTCAAACAGGAGATATCAATGTACGGCGCTTATATGAACAAATATCTGTCTATCGATCTTTCTGCCGGGGAAACAACCACGGGCGAACTCGATCCAGGGATTGCCGAAGAATATGTCGGCGGCAAGGGAATGGGACTCAGGCTGCTGACCGATCTGGCTCCGGAAGTCGACGCTTTTTCTCCTGACAATCCATTGATATTTATCACGGGACCGTTTACCGGTACACTTGTCCAGACTTCGGCCCGGTCGAGCCTCGTAACGAAATCTCCTCTCACCAACGGGTTTCTGGACAGCCACGTCGGAGGACATTTCGGGCCAATGCTCAAAAGAACCGGTTATGACTATATTATTATTCGGGGGAAAGCATCAAAACCGGTGTATCTGCATATATCCCCTGAAGGTTGTGTGATATCCGACGCCAAAGAACTGTGGGGAAAAGGTATTTTTGATACCGAGACAAGCCTGAAGGAAAAATATCCGGGGAGCCGCGTAGCCTCCATCGGGCCAGCGGGTGAGAGCGGGGTACTGTTCGCATGCATTGGCTGTGACATGTACCGTCATTTCGGCCGTGGCGGCGCCGGCGCGGTGATGGGTTCCAAAAATCTCAAAGCTATCGTTCTGAACGGCAACAAAAAAATCAGTTACTTCGATGCTGAAGGGTTCAGAGAGCTCGCCGGCAAACTCACACTGGACGTCAAAAACCATCCCAACGCAAAGAAGCGCTTTGATCTTGGAACTATGATGTGGGTCCGTATGGGCCAGGAAGACGGAAAGTTCCTGCCGACCCGGAATTTCCAGAAATGCCAGTTCGATGAGTATGAAACAATTTCATCTGAAGCGATGAAAAAGGAATTGAACTGGAAAAGTACCGGTTGTTTCAATTGCGTGATCCGATGCTCGAAACTGGCAAAGTGGGATGGAAATGAAATGGAAGGCCCCGAATACGAGACGACTGCATTCCTGGGGTCAGGGTGCGGGATCAGCGATGCCAAAGCGATCGCAAATGCCAATCTGCTATGTGATGATCTCGGACTCGATACGATCTCTATGGGGGTCACATGTTCTTTTGCCATGGAATGTTTCGAAAAGGGCCTCTTGAAAAAAACCGATGGGCTTGAACTCGACTTTGGCAACAGCCATGCCCAGCACGAACTTATCAAAAAAGTCGCCCACAGGGACGGCATCGGCGACCTGTTCGCCGGTGGCACCAGGCTTGCGAGCAGGGAAATCGGACAGGGTTCCGAATACTTTGCCGTCAACACCTTCGGCATGGAACTTTCAGGTGTGAATATAAAAGGTTGCATGTCTATGGGGCTTGCGCTGGCTACTGCAGACTTTGCAAGTCACACAAGGCTCTGGACGGCCACTGACGAAATGAACGGCAACCTGTCGATCGAAGTCCTTCCCAGGTATGTGGCAAAAGGCCAGGACGATGTTAATATCCGTAACTCTCTGGTTGTCTGTGATTTTCTCCCTTACGGGCTCGACCGCCTGGCGCCCCTTCTGACAAAGGCCACAGGCATCGAATTCACACCCGAAAAACTGATGCACATCGGGGAGCGTATCCACAATCTGGCAAGACTCTACAATCTCAGAAATGGCAGGACGGGCAAGGACGACACCCTGCCTGGCCGGTTCTTCGATGAGGAAATGACCGCCGGCCTGCTCAAAGGCAGGAAGATGACAAGAGAGTTCTTCGCCGAACTCCTGCAGAAATACTATTCACAAAGAGGATGGGACGAAAACGGTGTTCCTTCCCCTGCAAAACTGGCGGAATTGGGTATAGGATAATCCTGCTACGTGCAGCGGGGATTATTTCGCATTATCTTCCCCTGGAAAACACGAGGCAGTAGGTATGGTCGAATCCGTAATTCAGCTTATCCCACTTGAGGACCCTTTCCCCCTCGAAATACAGGATTTCTGATACCGCATCGGCAATATCCCACGCGAGGGGAATGATTTTTCCCTCTATCCTTATATTGCCCGCTTCGATGATCAGCCTCGCACGGGGGTTCATGATCCCTCTGACCTGCCCGAATATGCCTTTCAGGCACTTGATATAGGTATCATATCCATAGCCTGTACAGTGAGATTTTCCCAGTACGCCGCAGAAAAGCCTGCTATTTGCAACCGGGTATGGAGGGGATGTAATAACAAGGTCCATAGCCGGCAAACTGTATGAGATCAGTTTTCTCGAATCACCAGTGATAAGATTCCCGGGGTGCGAAAGCGTGGATTGAATATACGCCGCACGCTCTTCGTCTGACTCAACACCATACCCTTTCCGTCCCATAGACTCCGCCACCCGCAGTACCGTCCCGAACCCGGCGAAAGGATCGAATACCGTATCACCCACTTCTGTATATTCCGTTATCAGGCGTTCGACAAACTGTTCGGGGAACCTGACGTCATCCTGCCTGAACTCATTCGGAAGTTCCTCAGCGCATTTCCGCTCTATGTCTATATAGGTATTCATCAAACCTTTTTCCTTTTCTCCCAGCCCCTTCTGCACAATATCCAGCCACCTGAAGATAGGGCCGGTGGCTACTTTCTGGACGAATTGAGCGCTTCGACCAGCCTCATACCGGGAATTAGCAATATATCTGCCAATTGCCAGATCAGCAGGGGCGGGCGCGCAAGCCGCAGGT
>CBDUUV010000150.1:0-3952 GCA_965370495.1 uncultured bacterium | reverse complement strand
TCCTCATGCTTTTTTTCCTGCGAGACAAGGAATTCGAACTTTTCCGCGAGATCTTCGTTCTTTACGATCTTTTTCATATGTTCGTAGAGTTTTACGGCGTCTATCTCAGATTTGATCGCGATACCAAGTATCTCGAGTATTGTGAGAGTTCTCTTTTTTTCCATTATCAAACCTTTCCGTTTTGAGCTAAAGGGTCATTCCACCATCTGCAATGATCGTCTGGCCCTGTATCCATGCAGCTTCCTCTGACAGAAGGAACCCGACTACCGAAGCGATCTCCCCGGGCTGAGCGATCCTGTTCGAGGGCGCGCGGGATTTCCATTCTTTGACAGTTTTTTCCTTGTCCGGGAAAAAATCCAGAGCGGAAGTTTCGACCGGACCGCCTGAAACGGCGTTGACATTTATGTTTCTCGGGGCTAATTCGCGCGCAAAATACTTTACCAGTGTTTCGAGAGCCGCTTTGCTGGCTCCGACCGCGGCGTACCCGGGAAGGCAGGTGATGCTGCCGACGGAGGATACGGCTACGATTTTGCCTCCCGATTCAGGAAAAAGTTTTATGGCCTGCTGGGTAAGAAGCATGAATGCACGTGAGTTTGTATTTATCGCCCTGTCCCAGCCGAACCTGCCGATCCTTTCTGCGGGGCCGAGGACTCCTGATACGGCGTTGGATATGAACATATCGAGAACGCCGAAATCCTCTCTGATCCTGGAGAACATGTGTTTGATCTCTTTCGGGTCCGAGACGTCGGCTTTTATAACAAAACATTTGCGCCCGAGTTTTTCTATTTCCGCCGCAGTCGATGCGGCTGCTTCCTCGTTCTTGACGAAGTTGATCGCGACATCGGTTCCCCTGGACGCGATGAGAAGGGAAATCGCCCTTCCTATTCCCCTGGAGCCACCTGTCACGAGCGCTTTTTTACCTTCAAAACCTTTCATAATGATCGTCCCTGTTATTCGCCATCAATAAATTTGAGCGCATCGATAGCTGCCATGCAGCCCATCCCGGCTGCTGATATCGCTTGTTTGTAACGCGGGTCTCCCACATCACCGGCAACGAAAATACCCGGAACAGAAGTCTCGGTCAAGTTTTTGACGACGACATACCCTTTCGCGTCGAGATCGATTTTTCCCTCGAACATTTTGGTCGCGGGGATATGACCTATCGCCAGGAAGACTCCATCGACCGGCAGTTCTTTCGTTTTACCGGTTTTGACGTTTTTGAGGACCAGGGCTGTTACCTTGTCCTGCTTGACATCGAGGATGTCTTCAACGACCGAATCCCATTCAAATTCTATTTTGTCGTTGCCAAATGCCTTTTTCTGCATTGCTTTTGAGCCACGAAGTTCATCGCGCCTGTGAATGATAGTGACCTTGCTTGCGAATCTTGTAAGGAAGGTCGCCTCTTCCAACGCTGTGTCCCCACCGCCTATTACGGCAACTGCCCTGTCTGTAAAAAAGAATCCATCGCAAGTCGCGCACGCCGATACGCCTTTTCCGCGTAACTTTGTTTCGGGCTCGATGCCAAGCCACCTTGCCGATGACCCTGTCGCGATTATTATAGTCCTGGTCTCAACAATGTCATTGCCAATCGTAAGTTTGAAAGGAGACCCCGACGCGTCAACATCGGAGAGTTCTCCACTTTTGAATTCCGCTCCGAACCTTGTCGCCTGTTTGCGCATACCGGCCATCAATTCAGGGCCCTGTATACCGTCTGGAAAACCGGGAAAATTTTCCACATCGGATGTGATCATAAGCTGTCCTCCCGGGGACATGCCGTCGATCACGATCGTCTTGAGCTCGGCCCTGGTCGAATATATTGCGGCAGTGAGCCCTGCCGGCCCCGATCCTATGATTGCCACGTCATACATGCTTTTCCTCCCGTTATTATTTGTGCAATCGGCGCATTTTACAGCCTGATCAGCGATTCGGCAACAAAACAAAAAGAGTCATGAACCAGCCAATCAATAGCGATTATTGATTATAATCATGATCTTTGATAATATCAAGCGACTTTAGAGCGAGGCAACAATGCCAGCCAAATTTTGATCCTGACAGGTTTTCTGGCTATTTGTCTCTTAAACTTCTCAGTAGAGCCAGGTTTTCCACGTCTTCTTTAAGGTCCGGCCCCTTTGGTGTTTCGAGAACCATGGGAATATTACTGAACCTGCTGTCGTTCATCAGGAACCTGAAAGGTTCGATTCCCATTTCACCTTTGCCGATTCCGGCATGCCGGTCTTTCCTGCTGCACAGGGCTCCAAGCGAATCGTTCAGATGAAATGCTTTGAGATTGTCGATTCCCAATATTTCGTCGAATGACTTGAAAACAGAGTTATAGCTCTTTTGGGTGGTCAGGTCATAACATGCGGCAAAGGTGTGGCAGGTATCAAAGCAGATTCCGATACGTTCCTTGTCGACTATCTGTTCCATTATAGCGGCAAGTTGTTCGAACGTATGGCCTATGGTGTTTCCCTGGCCAGCCGTTGTTTCGAGCAGGATGCTGTTTGTATACCCTGCAGTCCTTTTGAAAAGTTGATTGAGGCTTTTGGCAATGCTTTTGATTCCGGCCTCTTCTCCCGACCCCCTGTGGCTTCCCGGGTGCAGCACCAGCCATGGGATTCCAAGCGTCTCACTTCTTTCAACCTCGACAAGCAGTGCGGCTTTTGATTTTTCCAGGAGTTCCCTGTCGGGTGATGCAATATTAATAAGATAACTGGTATGAGCCATGATACTGCCTGGGCTGTATTCTCGCGACTTTTCTCTGAACAGGCCAATATCTTCCGGGGAAAGGGGTTTGGCCTTCCACTGGTTGGAGCTTTTTACAAAGAGTTGAACGGCGTTGCAACCTATGCTTCTGCCTCTTTCGAGTGAGAGATGGACACCGCCTGATATCGACATATGTGCTCCGAGATTCAAACTGATCTTCCTCGCAATTTTATTCGCCCTGATATCACTTCTTGTATGTTTGACCGTAACGATATTATTATCATATCGAGTTTAAACCTGCGAGGTCAATGTGGAACATCATGAATTTGACAATGAAAAACTGGTTGAGCTGGTTTCGGTGCAAGGCGAGATGGAGGCTAAAATTCTGTACGGGATACTCGAATCGGAAGGCATCAGGGTTCTGGTAAAATCGAATATGGCAGGTGGCGCGCTTCCCTTTACGGCCGATGGGATGGGGAACGTCAAGCTCTTTGTGGTCGAGGATGATCTGGCCGAAGCGAATACGATCATCAGGGAATACAGGAAAAAGGATTGACCGAAAAGATATCGCGTCCCGCAGATACTCTTTCATGGTGATTTCAGTGAATGGATGCGATGCCTCTTTTTCGTCTTTCCTTTTCTCTACCCTGGCTATCCGAAATCCTTGCAAGCCGGGACGAAAAGTCTTATAGTGGCTATACGTTATCCAGTGTGGGAGCTTAACTCAGTGGTTAGAGTGCTACCTTCACACGGTAGAAGTCACAGGTTCAAATCCTGTAGTTCCCACCAGCATTTATTCTCCAGGCCCGCTTAATCTTCTTATTAAATGCATTATCCGTTCTTTGTTTATCTCATTCTCAGGTGCTCTGTCTTACAAGCAGGGGGTCACAAGCGCAATATCTGCTGCAGGAACCGGGTTCTATCGTATAATTCAACTCTTACGGGATAATTGAACTGGGAATTATCCAGCAGGATATGGTGGGGTATAAGGGGGCACTGCTCAATCAATCCAAACACTCTCCATCCCACGCACCATCCATACCCGCTGTTTTCTACCTCAGCAAAAGCAATTTTTTCGTCACAGTAGTCTTGTTTGTTTGGATACGGCAGAAGTAGACGCCGCTGGCTACTCGCTGACCCGAAGCTCCTCTCCCATTCCATGTCACCGAATGATCGCCCGCGGTGAAATGCCCATCCGCGAGTGTGATCACCCGCTGCCCCGCACTGTTGTAAACATCTACGATCACCC
>CBDUUV010000149.1:0-4073 GCA_965370495.1 uncultured bacterium | reverse complement strand
GAATAAGGTGCAATTTAGAGGTGCAATTAAGATTGTTACCATTAATTACACCCCTTTCAATCCCTGACATTTCTTTTAATAATTGTAAGCCTGCCGCTCATTCAAGAAATGTCTAGTCGTAATCGTTGTTTGAAACACAGTAGCTACTAACACGTTTTAATTGCACACTGCATGCCACTCAGATGAGCTGGACTCTTCTCTGGTCCCTAGTAAATTGATGATATATTTGCAACTCCTTCGAAATAATACTGTTTGGAAGAACGGCACTTATTATTTGCAATGAATTTTATTGTCAATCCATCAGCGCAACGAGCAATTACGGAAAGATCGCATGTGTATCGCGTGGAACACTTTTTGGAACACTTCGCATGTAACTTGTTATGATTCAACCAGTAACAAAAGTGGAACACATGGAACAGTTGGAACACTTTTTTGGAACACATTGGCCCGGATGCTGCAGCAGGATGGGGGAAAGAGATATTTGTTTAAAGCCGGTATTGTTTCGTGGCGAAATACTTTAAGAGACAGTGACTTGCGGAAACTGGAGGTTTTTTTCTTGACATCTTTCGCAGGTAGTGTACAATTCGGGTCACCTAATCGAATATAGTATTGGAGGCGCTAGTATGAGGATCTCATTGAAATCAGCGATTATTCTGTTTTTAGCTATTTGTGTATCCGCAGGTATCATTCTGTATCCGACTGGAGTCAGTTGCACAGATAGAGCGCATTATATTAAGGATATAGAACCGTTTGTCGAACCAAATATTCGTCTTGGCGAACCGGGGGACCTTCCTGGTACAGAATTGTTAGGCTCAAGCCAAGGAACAAGCGTTGATTCGCAACTACCAGATCTGCCGAATCCTGACAACAGGGGGAGCAGGACGGTAAGACCACGGGCTATGCAGTTGTTATTATTTTATCTGGCAAATTTTACTGGCGGTCCGTTCCAGGGATAGTAAACGTTAAATAGGTCACAGAGAGACAAAGGTTGATGAAAAAAGCAACAAGACTTATCGGGGAACTGCAGGAACTTGTCTCATCGGAGTGCTATCCTGAGGCGCTTGGTCTGTTCGAGCAGAAGGGCGCTGTCATTCTTGGGAATCTTTCACCCTCGCCGACCCGCAAAAAATTACTTCTCCTTGTAGCAAAGATCAATGCAGGAAATCACCATAACCACAAAGTAGAAAAATATTTGAATCTGTTGATTAAAGAATATCCAGATATTAGTTGCGACTTTGACTTTGTAATTCAGAAGACAGAGCAATTCTTACTCCAAAGCAACTATAATGATTGTTCAACATTTCTTGCCGATCGCCTGAAAAATAACTGGAATGATAGCCAGTCAAAATGGCTTGAGTTCTATGTCGGCATGGTTGCTTTCAGAAAAGGCAATTATTTCGAATCTACTCTTCTGTTCGAAAGATGTCATGATTATGCCCTATCAGGGAACGATGAACCACTTCTGGGGAAAGTTTCGTATATGCTGGGGTATATTGCTTTTCAGAGATGTTTCTTCGAGATTGCAGAGGTTAATTATGGCAGGGCATTGGAAAGTTTTCAAGAATGTGGGAAGCTTGTCTCGCAGGGAAATACATGTAAAATGCTGGCGATACTGTCTTATAGGACGGGAGAGTATGACAAAGCCAAAGGATTACTCCAACAAGCCATAGAGATTTTCGAACTAACCGGGAGCTTAAGAAACGCTGCCAATTCCAATATTGCTCTTGGCCGAGTGAATATCTTCAGGGGCCGATATACGGAAGCTGAGACTCTACTTCTTGACAGCCGAAAAGAAGCATCTGATTCCGGATTCAGGAGAGAGATGGCCCTTTCATCTGAATTCCTGGGCGAACTCTGCTATCACCAGCAACGATACGACGAATCACTCGCCTGGTTGAAAGAGGCAGAAGGAATCGCCTCCGAGATCGCGCCTGAGGGCGATGTCGCTGTGGAGGTATACAGAAGACTCGGTGATGTTTATCTGGCTCTTGGAAAGATCGAGGATGCAGAAATTGCGCTGTCTAAAGCTCACCGATTGTGTGAGAGCCTCAATGATAAATATGAGCTTGGTTCTGTCCTCAGGGCATACGGGATGGTCGCCTTCAGGAAGAACGATATGGAACTTGCCATGTCATTCTTTAACGAATCCATCGTGACACTGAAACTGATAAAGGAATCGTTCGAACTGGGACGTACGCTTCAGCTTTCCGCCGAAACCTGTGAAAAATGGACCACAGGAAATAATACAGACCTCCAAACGCGTAACGATCTACTTCAAAAAGCCCGGGATTACGCTGTTGAGGCAATGCATCTTTTCTCTTCGAAAGGTCTTTTAGACAGGGCGGAAGTCTGCAGGAATCTTGTTCACAGGCTGGAGTGCAGGAGCGAGAGTTCAGATCATGAAAGCAGCTACCAGGAAATCCGGTTTGATAAAAAATATCTTATCGAAGATTCCATAATAGCAGTATCAGATTCGATTAAAGAAATAATCTCCAGGGTCCGGAGTCTTGCGCCCGGGACGATGCCTATCCTCGTGTCAGGCGAAACTGGAACCGGAAAAGAGATCATCGCCAGATTGCTGCACAGGTTCAGCAGCAGACCAGAGGGACCTTTCGTGCCCGTTAATTGCGCCGCTATTCCAGACACCGTCTTCGAGAGTGAGTTGTTCGGATACAAAAAAGGAGCCTTCACCGGAGCTGTTGCGGACAAGGAAGGAATGTTCGAGAGGGCTTCCGGCGGCACTCTTTTCCTCGATGAGATCACCGAACTTACTGCCAGGCAGCAGGCCAAGCTTCTGCGGGCTGTTCAGGAACAGTGCATCAGGAGAGTTGGAGAGACGACAGAGCGGCCGGTAGATGTCAGGCTGATTAGCGCGTCCAATGAGGACTTGTTGTCCATGGTCGGATCAGGAAAACTCCGCAAGGATTTCTACTACCGCATCTCTGGTGGCGTGATCGAACTGGAACCGCTCAGAAACCGGAAAGATGATATATTGCCGCTGTTCTCATATTTTCTTTGCGGCTCTGATGGGGAATTCAGTATCGAAGAAGGGTTGACCGAGCTTCTGCTTGAATATCACTGGCCGGGGAATGTGCGGGAACTGATCAATGTTGCCAGAGAGCTTGCGCTACTTGGACAGAGCGGACGGGTTGTCAGAACACGGGATCTGCCACTTGTTATCAAAGATTTTCCCCTGTCAGAACCCAGGGATGCAGCCGATCTTTCCATAGAGGCAGGAAGCTCTCGAAAGATCAACGGTACGAGCTCCGAATCCGGGAATGAAACCGATATTCGCCGCCGACTGGAGCTGGCGCTGATAAAACACAACGGCAACAAATCAGCGATCGCGCGCGAACTGGGCATCGGGCGGACGACACTTTATCGCCGACTCCTCGAACTCGGGATCAGTTGATTCGATTCTGCACCTGATGCCCCCCATCAACGCATAGACCACCATCATTGGATATGGAGAAGTCTCAGTGAACAGCTGATCTCTCTGTCACCAATTGTGGCAAACAATCTATCAATCGTATTACTTTTCACGAATCCGATCGATCGAGTGCCTGCCTGTCCGGTGCTCTCGATTCTCTAATGCTCTTTACAATCCCATAGATACCGAGAATGATAAATACTATAGGGATATACAAACGCACAGTCCCTGTTATCGCAGCAACGATGAAATAAATGGTGAATCATTTTACGGTACGCTCAGGGATGAACTTCTTAACAGGGAGATATTTTACACTTTAAATGATGAAGCCAGGGTTCTTGCAGAGATGTGGAGAAAGGAGTACAATACGATCAGACCGCACAGCTCACTGGGATACAGACCGCCTGCACCGGAAGCAGTTCTTCCACCGGAATTTGGTGTGGTTGTATGAGACAGGGAGTGGAACAAGAATCGGGGGCAGGTCAGTGTGAGTGGGGGCAGATCGTGGTGAAGATGTGGGGCAGGGCATCCTGGGAAAATGGGGAAACTCCACAGTAAATATTCTTGGTATTGTATAAAAAGCATGGTAGACTTACAAAATGCGGTGATAATATGTATTTATTTTTTCGGAGAAGCAGTTGGT
>CBDUUV010000148.1:0-4241 GCA_965370495.1 uncultured bacterium | reverse complement strand
GGAAGAAAGAAGCTGAGTGATATATTCATAGACAGGAAAATACCCCTTTCCAGCCGTGACAGGGTCCCGGTCTTCGAGGACGCCCACGGAATCTTCTGGGTGCCCGGGGTAGTCACGGCCGAACGTATGAGAATAAACGCCGATACAAAAAAAATCATTTACATAAGCCTTTCACGTGGAGGGGAAAATGTGTTAGTATCGCCCTGATCGATTATGCGTAAAAAGGTTTCTCAAGAAGATATGACTGAATACAAAACGATAATCCCGGCTGAAAGGATCAGAAGCAGAGTTCGCGAGCTCGCACATGAGATATCGACTGATTACTCCGACAGCAATCCACTCATTATTTCGCTTCTCAAGGGTTCATTTATCTTTACGGCCGATCTGGTGCGGTGTCTTACCATCCTGCATGAGATCGATTTTGTCTCTCTTTCAAGCTACAGGGACGGCTCCAGGAGAAGTAATGTCATAGAAGTCATAAATCATATCAGGGCTGACCTGCGGGACCGCGATATCATCATAATAGACGAGATAGTCGACTCGGGACATACCCTTTCGCTTCTGATAAAAACGATCAGCGAACACCAGATAAAAAGCCTTCGTATCTGTACTCTTCTTGACAAACCGTCGGCGAGAAAAGCTGAGGTCCCTGTTCATTACTCCGGTTTCGAGATACCTGACCTGTTTGTTGTGGGATATGGACTTGATTACAGGGAGATGTACCGGAACCTGCCTTTTATAGCCGAACTGACCCCGCAACTCAGGGAAAAAGCCATCGATGCGGGTAACGGCAGCTGCCGCCTGGCGCGGCAGAAACAACCACGCAGGTAAAAAGACAAGCACCGGTAACTGTTGATCATTCGTAATCAAACAGATTTGCAAAATTGACTTTGCCGGAAAAAGACAATACCGATTGCTACTAATCATTATGGACAAGCAGTGGTATTTTGATTATCTTGCAGAATGTGCTGAATAATCTTTTTTTAAGGATGTAAAAGTATAATATGGACAATAAAAGAAAAGATCGGAACACACCCCCGCAGAAACGGTGGATGCCACCGGGAACAAGCCCGGGAGGCCAGAAAAATCCCAGATCCATGGCTCTCTGGGTAATGGTCGTAATCCTGTTTTTCCTTGCCTTCCTTCTCTACAAATCGGCAAGGGAAAAAGAATGGCCTATAACCTACACGCAATTCGTAACAGAGATAAAAAGCGGAAACCTGGACAGCATCAAAATCAAGGGGCTCGAAGTACATGGAACCTTGATCAGCCCAATAAGTATACCCACCGGTGGTGAAGGAACTGTCATAGCCAGTTTCAAAGTCATCCTTCCCGCCGAAGACAAGGATCTTGCGGACAAGATATGGGCTGTTAACCCTGACACGAATATCGAAGCGGAATACCCTGGAAGCAGCATCTGGGTCAAGGCACTCGCGACGGCCCTGCCGCTGATCGCGCTTCTCGTGCTCTGGGTCTTTCTCATGCGCCAGATGCAGTCCGGCGGAAACAAAGCCTTCTCATTCGGCAAGAGCAAGGCAAAGATGATGAATGACAATGCGGCGAAGGTTACATTCGATGATATCGCGGGGGCAGACGAGGCCAAGGCTGAACTCCAGGAAATAATCGAGTTTCTCGGCGATCCCAAGAAATTCCAGAGGCTTGGAGGCCGTATTCCAAAAGGGGTCCTTCTTCTTGGAGCTCCCGGCACCGGCAAGACTCTCCTTGCCAGGGCAGTCGCGGGGGAAGCAGATGTCCCGTTTTTCAGCATGAGCGGGTCTGATTTTGTCGAGATGTTCGTAGGAGTAGGCGCAAGCCGTGTCCGGGACCTTTTTGACAAAGGCAAAAAACACGCTCCATGCATACTTTTCATCGATGAACTCGATGCCGTAGGCAGGCACAGGGGCGCAGGCCTTGGCGGGGGCCACGACGAGAGGGAACAGACTCTTAACCAGCTCCTCGTCGAGATGGATGGATTCGAGACGAACGAGGGCGTAATCCTGCTGGCTGCTACCAACAGGCCCGATGTTCTTGATCCTGCCCTTTTGAGGCCCGGACGCTTCGACCGAAGAATAATCGTCGACATGCCCGATATGATGGGACGCCTCGGGATCTTCAAGGTGCACACACGCAAGGTACCCCTTGCCAGCAACGTCGATCTTGAGATCCTTGCCAGAGGCACACCCGGAATGTCGGGAGCAGACATCGCCAACATGGTTAACGAAGCAGCCCTGCACGCTGCTCAGGAAAATAAAGAAAGCGTCTTCATGGATGATTTCGAATACGCAAAAGACAAGGTGTTTCTCGGCCCGG
Organism: uncultured bacterium; assembly: GCA_965370495.1. GTDB lineage: Bacteria > Krumholzibacteriota > Krumholzibacteriia > Krumholzibacteriales > Krumholzibacteriaceae > Krumholzibacterium. The sequence continues at coordinate 1,931 of CBDUUV010000148.1, read as the reverse complement.
AACGAAAGAACCGTGTTATCAAGGAAGATACAAGAAAAATGACGGCCTATCATGAAGCAGGTCATGTGGTGGTCGGATCTTATCTCGAAGATGCCGATCAGTTTCACAAGGTTACAATCATACCGAGAAGATTTTCCGGCGGAGTAACTTTTTTCCTGCCTGATGACGACAGGACGCACTACCAGTCACGCGAATACCTGCTCGACCAGATCACGATGTCCATGGGCGGAAGAGTCGCGGAAGAACTTGTGATCAAAAGGATCGGAAACGGGGCCCAGTCGGATATCAAAACGGCCACCTCAATAGCCCACAAGATGGTTACAAGGTGGGGAATGAGCGAGAAACTCGGCCCGATAACCTATGGACACCATGAAAACCAGATATTTCTTGGAAAAGAACTGGCCACGCGCAGGGATTACAGTGAAGAAACAGCCAGGGAAATCGATGAAGAGGTAAAATCTATCATTAACCGGTGCCATGACAAGGCGCGCGCGATCCTGACCGAACATGAAGATGATCTCCACAGGATTGCCGAATCCCTGCTGGAAAGAGAATCCCTGGATGCCGAAGACATCAGGATTCTTTTAAGCAAAGGCACCCTCCCTCCCATAAAAAAGAAGGGACGGAAAAACCCGACAGAGGAACCATCCCCGGAAAAACAGGATAAAGACATACCGGATACCGATTCCTCTGAAAACAAACCGGACGATGAAACAATCGAAACCGGAGAAACCCCGGAGGACCGTCCGAAGAACTGAACGCGGTACACTAATCAGATGCAATATACTCTACGCCTGATCTCTGTCGCAAACAGGAGCACTTTCGTGCGGCACCTCAATAATGCCGGTGTCACGCCTGAAGGTATACGGATAATGGCCGGCAAGGCTAAAACCTTTGCTATACGCGTTGACAATGTTCAACCTGAAGCGGCTAATATTATCAAGCAGCAACTACTCTCTATCGGCGGGGATGCCGCTGTCCACAGAGATGTCATATCAGGAAAACCTGACAAGTCCATCGTCTATCTCATAGCTGACTCGGAAAAGTTTCTCAGGCTGCGGGAAAAACTGAAAGGGCAGCCCTTCAGGCTGAATGAACTGGGCAAAGAAGTGAAACGCCTTTCAGAACTCAGAGCCATCCGCCCCTTGTCGGTCCCGCTTCCATCGGGAAGCATCGATTTTTCCATGGGGCCTGTGATCATGGGAGTACTCAATATTACACCTGACAGTTTCAGTGATGGAGGCCTGTATTACGATCCGGAAGCCGCTCTCGACAAGGCACAGAGCATGGTGGAAGAAGGAGCCCGAATCATAGATGTCGGAGGCGAATCAAGCAGACCCGGTGCCGACGAGCTGGATTTAAACAATGAACTTGACAGGGTGCTTCCCGTACTCGAGAAACTTGCCGGAAACATTGATGTACCTGTTTCGATAGATACAAGAAAATCCTCAGTAGCCCGGGCAGCAATCGATTCAGGAGCAGTCATTATAAATGACATCAGCGGGTTAAAGTATGACCCGGATATGGCTGATGTCGTATCGGCCTCGAGAGCTGCAGTGATCATCATGCACATGCAGGGAATGCCTGAAACGATGCAAAATAATCCGAAATACCAGGATCCCGTACATGAAATCATAAACTGGCTCGATGATGCGTCGCGGAAAATCATATCACTGGGAGTGGAAAGGGAGAAAATAATCATTGACCCGGGAATAGGTTTCGGGAAAAGATTGAATGACAACCTCGATATCATCGATCAGTCCGCTGATTTCCATACTCTTGGTTTTCCGGTCATGATGGGATATTCGAGAAAATCATTTTTGGGTCGGATCACGGGTCGTGATCCGACTGAGAGAATCCCGGGAGGCCTTGCCGCTCTTGGCAGATGCCTCGCCGGAGAAGTACAGATCCTCAGAGTACACGATGTAAAA
>CBDUUV010000147.1:0-4440 GCA_965370495.1 uncultured bacterium | reverse complement strand
GTCGCGTTATCAAGGTTAATTATAAAATTAGCATGACGTTCGCTGACAGCCGCACCACCGATTCTGAACCCCTTGCTCCCTGTTTCCTCTATCAATCTACCAGCATAATCGTTTGAGGGCCTTTTGAACACACTCCCGGCATTTTTCTCTTCCAGCGGAAATTTGCGCATCCTCTCACGCAGGATCGCGTCTACTTTTTTTTCAAGCATCCCGGGATCACCGGAATTAAGCTGAAGCTCTGCTCCAAGAATCAACCAGTCGCTCCCCTGAAAAACACTCTTCCTGTAACCAAATGCTGCATCCCTGTTCGCAAATTCGTATCGTGTGCCGCCTGGAGCAAGAACATCAACCTTTGTCACAACACCTTCCATGTTTCCATCATCAGTCCCCGCGTTCATCATAACAGCGCCACCGACCGTCCCTGGAATTCCAGCGACAGGTTCCAGTCCACTCAGTCCCTTCCTGGCTGTAATTCTGGATAAGTCGATGAGATTGACCCCGGCATCAACATATATCCTGTTATCGTCGAGAATCCTGATTTTCGCGGAAGGATTCCTCATCTTCAAAACAATACCCTCTATACCCTCATCCGGCGCAATCACGTTGGAGCCCCAGCCAAGGACTGTAACAGGTATCTTTTCGCTGCAGGCATAGGAATAGACCCAGGCCGCTTCATCACTGCTGCCGGGGCAGACCAGGATCTCGGCTTCCCCGCCAACCTGGTAGGTAGTGTGCTTTTTCAGCGATTCCGAAGTGAGAATCTCGCCTGTAATGTTATCCGAGATCTTATTCAGTATTTTCCCGTTCACTTGCACCTGGCCATCTACTTCGTTTTCCTTTTCCTCTTGATATCAGCTCCGAGCGCCGCGAACTTTCGTTCGATCCTTTCATAACCCCTGTCAATCTGATAGATGTTGTCTATTACCGTCCTGCCATCAGAAATCATCCCTATGAGTATCTCCGAGACTCCGCCTCTGAGATCTGTAGCCCGAACACTCGCAGCCTTAAGTTTTTTTCCACCCCTGATAACAGCGCAATTTCCATAATTATCGATCTTCCCCCCAAAAGCCTTCAGCTGCTCGACGTAGGCGAACCTGTCAGTAAAACGCTGATCCGTGATCGTCGATTCTCCGGGTGCCGCCAATGCCAGAGCGGCAAACAGAGGTTGAAGATCGGAGTTGACCCCCGGGTACGGCGCCGTGAATATATGAAATGGCCGAAGGCCTTTTCTCCCTGATACATAGACCGATCCACCCCATTCGAATATTTCGAGCCCGGCTTCACGCAGATACTGTGTATCTATTCGAAGGTGCGAAAGATCATAGTCCTTTATCATGATCTCCCCTCCGGTAATGCCCGCAGCTATCATATAGGTCATCGCTTCGTCACTGCCATTCATGATCCTGTGGCTGGTACCTTTGAGATTCTTGACGCCGCTGATTTTTATTAATCGATTCGACACCTTTATTCTGGCACCCATACTTTCAAGAAAAAGAGCAAAATCCATAATCTCGGGGCGCGTATTGGCATTGCGGATACATGTCCTGCCTCTGGCCAGGCATGCAGCCAGCATCACGTTCTCTGTGCCCGAAGTCGTTGGGAGATAAAATTCCACATCAGCCCCCCGGAAATAAGAAACGCTTCCCGCAATACTATCTTTCCCGACTTCTATCTCTGCTCCCAGATCTCGTAATCCCTTGATATGAAGGTCGAATTTTCGCGTTCCAATATCACATCCTCCGGGAAAAGGAAGTTCCACCTTCCCGAACCGTGCCAGAAAAACTCCAAGAAGAAGAAGCGAATATCTGATTCTGGAAGCCAGTTCATACGGAATGACAGGTTCCCTGATTGTGGAGGAATCAATTGTTACGGAATTCCCGTTAACCTTGACCTTCGCGCCCAGGCGCCGGATAACCCGGATAGCGACTTTGATGTCTTCCATCCCGGTAGGAACATTTTGAAGGTCCACAACACCATCGCTTAACAGGGAACCGAACAATATCGGCAGGGCTGCGTTCTTTGCTCCGCTGAGTTCGATTTCACCGCTCAGCCTGTTGCCGCCAACCACCTCGAAGATTGTCATTTTTTCCTCTTTCGCTTTATATTTACTTGTCAGGTACAAACCTGAAAAAACGTAGCAAGATTCGTTCAAGATCGGACTTTAATTTTCAGTTAACATGAACTCATGGTTTTCTTTCCGAAACTCAGGGAATTATTCTATTGCATTGTCTGGATAATTTCTATAGGTTTATTACCTTATAAACCATAGGAAAGATAAATGAACAAAAGAATATTCACTGTTTTTCTGCTTTTCAGTTCGATCTCGCTTGTTCTACCGATTCCAGCTCCTATTTCTTTCTTTTTCGGCGTGTTACAAACTTTTTTTCTTCCCGGATTCGTACTTCTCCTTTTTCTTAAAGATGAAAAAAGACACTGGTTCGGCTATCTGGCCATTGCCCCACTTCTCTCCCCTGTAATATTGACATTCTCGACCCTTTTTATCCTTGGATTTACCGGAACGATAGAGACAGCACTTCGGATATTTCTGTTTTTTACTTATTTTTTCCTGGGACTCTCGATTATTACCAGAAAATTCAACCGGCCTGGCGCGAAGGCATCACTTCCATCGAGTGTTCCGGTTATCTGCATCGTGTTTGGAGGGTTAATAGCCGCATTGTATATAATCAATCCGGCTCTCATGAAACGATCCGATGCCTGGTACCACGCCTCGATAATAAGCGAAATACTGGCCCGTGGGATTCCCCCCCTGGAGCCGCTGCTGGCTGACTTCCCTGTCAAATATATGTGGTTTTATCACTTCTTCGTGGCATCAGTAATAAAATTATCGGGCCTGCGAATCTTTCCGGCAATGGCTTTATTCAATATCATGGCTGCCTTTTCTTTCCCATATCTCATCGCCAAATACGCATCATTTTTCACGAAAAAAGCACGCAATATTACAATTGCCACTCTTCTGGCCATTGCCGGGCTAGAATCAGTCTCATGGATACTGTGGCCCGTCCAGCTGGGAAGGGCCTTGTTCGGTGAAGTCAGGGGTGTTGATGAGATCTTGCGTATTATAAGCAAAATCGAACTGAATAGTTCAAATGTCATATTTTCATTGAGTCCGTTCGGAACCTGGATGGTCAATCTTCCCGATAAATTCATAACCATTACCGTATTCGGTTATTCGCTTAACCTTTTTCTTTTGAGTTTGTTAATAGTACTTATTGCAAGATCTGAAGAAAAATTCCGGATTAATACCGTTTTTCTGCTGCTGCTTGCAATATCCGGGACATTGATTTTTCATGTTGTAACCGGTGTAACACTGTTATGTTCAATCATCGGGTCGGTGATACTGATTTTCCTCGGATACCGGCTGGTATTGAGAAAAAAAACACCTGTTACTCAATTATTTTTCCTGCTCTTGACGGGACTTGCAGCTTTTGCTCTGGCCTTGCCATTGTTAAGCAGGGTGGACATGAGTTCCGGCAGCGGAAACAGTAACATACTCGCCGAACATCTGCATCTGGGATGGAAGAATATTCTTACGATCCTTGCGCCTTTACTGATTCTTTTTTACCCTATGCGCGACGCGGTTAAAAAAATCTTTTCCGGGCATCATAAACGGTATCACGAGGTAATTTCAAGCTGGGTGATATGTTTGTTAGCATTGAATGTATTTGTCGATCTGCCGTCTGTTAATGAGTCAAAGTTTATCTTTCCCCTGTTCCTCTTGATCGGTCCACCGATATTCATCGAAATCGCCCGGAAGATAAGGGAAAACAATGGGGCAAAAAGACGTGGGCTTATTCTACTGACACTATTTCTTTTTCTTCCCGCTCCGATTCTGACCTTCCGTGGTTTTCTTGTGAACAGGCCAGCCAGCCCGATCGAAATCAGGCGTTTTTCCGTTGATAATAAGGATTATCCTGTTTTCGAATGGATTCGGGAGAATACATCTTCTGACGCTGTAATCGTCGAGAACAACCGATATCACCTCATGCCCGTCCTGGCACAGAGGCGTAATTTTTACTCCGATCTTGGCATCATACATGTTCTTGGCTACGATGAAGAAAAGATGTTCAGTTATGAACATATTGAAAAAGAACTGTTTTCGAGCGAACCCCTTTCGGCAGAATCGATTGAAAACCTGAAAGATATCGAATATGATATCTACATCGCTGTCTGGGAAGAGGATCTGAATACAATACCATCGCTGGTTGGCAGATTCGACCTGTATCCGGATTTGTTTGAATCAGTGTACAAAAATAAACGAATCGAATTATACAGGTTCAAAAAGCCTGTACCCGCGAAAAGGAGTAGACGATGATCAGGGAAAAGATATACCAGGCTCCATCGATCATGAAGGAAGAAAACATCGATCTCTGGTTGACATTCGTAAGAGAAACCGAAGTAATACACGACCCTGTACTTGAC
>CBDUUV010000146.1:0-4447 GCA_965370495.1 uncultured bacterium | reverse complement strand
GGTATAGAATTCTCGGGACAGAAACTTATGAACTATCCTCTCGCGGGCCTGATCGGTGGATTCTCAGGCATCGATACGGGAGGCATCCTCGGATATGATTTCCTCAGCAGGTTTGTGACAAGGATAGATTATGAAAACAGCTCTATCTCATTTTTCGAGCCGGATTCCTTCACTCCCCCTCCAGACGCGGTGATGATCGAATCTCCTCTTGTCCATAATATATTCTCCTGCAAATCAACACTCGACGGAAAGTATCAGGGTTCGTTTCTGATCGATACGGGAGCTAGTGGTTCGATCCTTCAAAAAAGCTTCACAGACAAAAACCTTCTGCTCGACGGAAAGAAAACACTCCGAATCTCCATTGCCGGCGCGGGCGGCACGGAAGACGCCGTAATCAGCCGGTTCGGGTCATTCGAACTCGGCGGAATAATTCTCGAAGCACCCGTATTCACAATCCCGTCCGTAAAAACGGGAATTGGCGTGTTCGAAGATATCACCGGAGTGATCGGGAACGACATTCTCCAGAGATTTACCGTATACCTGGATTACAGCAGGCAACGGATCTACCTCAGGAAAAATTCCTCTTTCGGGCGCCCGTTCTCTCCCGACAAATGCGGCCTGCAGGCAGGCTGCAACAAGAAAGGGCAAATCGTGATCCGGCTCGTAATGCCCGGCACTCCCGCGTATGATGCGGGGCTGATCGCCGGTGATATCATCGTATCGATAGATGGCGCCAGCCTGCCGGATTGCGGCTCACTCGACAAAGTCACTGAATCGATGAACGCGAGGGAAGGCAGCGTGGTCAGGATCGATTTTATAAGAGACGGAGAAAAAAAGAGTGCATCCATCACTCTCAAGTCGTACATTTAGCAAACAGAGGGGCCGGATCCGTTTAATACAGGTATAATGATCCAGCCTTTTATAACGTCAAAAGGGGGGGCAAATTGAGTGTAAGAATCAAATTCATCGGCGCGGTACGGACAGTAACAGGTTCCAATCACCTTATCACAACCGACAAATCAAAAATAATCATCGACTGTGGATTATTTCAGGGCCGTCGCGCGGAATACTACGAAAAGAATTCCACGTTTCCATATGATCCTGCTTCACTCGACGCATGCATCCTTTCACATGCCCATATCGACCATAGCGGCAACATACCCAACCTCATCCAACAGGGATTCAACTCGAGGATCCTCACCACCGACGCTACGCGCGATCTCTGCACAGCAATGCTTCCTGACAGCGGACATATTCAGGAAGAAGATATCAAGTATGTAAACAAGATCCACAAAAGGAAGGGGCTCCCTGCGGTCGAGCCGCTATATACGAGAAAAGACGCCGAAAACGCTCTCGAATATTTTTCCGGCCACCCCTATGGGCAAAAGATAAATGTCGCCAGCGACATCTCCGTTACCTTCCATGACGCGGGCCACGTCCTCGGATCAGCCACTCCGCTGATAGAACTCAAGGATGGCGATAAAACAATCCGCCTTGGATACGCTGTCGATCTGGGCAGAAACAACATCCCGATCCTCAACGACCCCCAGAGACCAGAAAGCATGGACTACCTGATACTTGAAAGCACTTACGGTGGCAGGGTACATGACTCCGTAGACAGCGCCAAGGGCCGCCTTGCCGAGATCATAACTTCCACTGCCCAACGGGGAGGCAAGATAATAATCCCGTCTTTCGCCCTCGAGAGGACTCAGGAGATCGCCTATTATCTCAATCAGCTTCTCATGGAAGACAGGATTCCCAGAATACCGATCTATGTCGACAGCCCGCTCGCTGTAAACGTTACCGAAGTATTCATAAAACATCCCGAATGCTATGACAGCGAGATGTACGAGGCATTCCGTTCGGGAAAAGACCCGCTCGGCACAAAGCGCATCGAGTACATCAGGGACGTGAACAAATCCAAGAGCCTGAACCTGGACAACAGGCCCATGATCATTATCTCGGCTTCCGGCATGTGTGAAGCAGGCAGGATTGTGCATCATCTGAAAAACAACATCGGCGATCCGAAAAACACGATCCTTGTTATCGGCTATATGGCAAAACACACCCTCGGCCGCCGGATCGTGGAGAAGCATCCAAAGGTAAAAATATTCGGAGAAGAATACATGTTAAAGGCAAAGGTGGAAGTGATGAACTCGTTCAGCGCTCACGCCGACAGAAACGAGCTGTTCGAATATGTCAAACCTCTCAAAGGGTCCGTGAAAAAGATATTCCTGGTCCACGGCGAAGAATCTCAATCAAAGATGCTTCTCGATCTTCTCAAGGAAAACGGGTTACCCGTATACATGCCCGAACCCGGCGAGGAAATCGAAATATCCTGAGTGGTGGATAATCAGCGATAGAAAGACAGCAGCCCGGCGGGCCTGGCACCGGTACGACTGTTTTTAACAGATGGAGAAGTATCGCTCAAAAATATCGCCGCCCGTATTCCTTCGCCTCTGGAACTTTTCTTGCAACTCGTTACAACGATTACATCGCGAAGATCAGGGAATTGCGTAACCATGGGAATATTCCCGCGTTACACGCCGCGTCCAATGTGCGCGGCAGACGCCGGCAACCACAAAGTCTCATTATGCAATCGCCCCGTTTCAGTGTGCGTCAGAGAGGCAGAAAGATGTTCATAATCCCAATCGGCACAAAAAGTACGCTCGCGCTGAAACCGAAGGTCACGATTATTTTGATCGCGATCTGCATCACAGTCCATATTCTCACCAGCATCAGCGGAGGAAGGGTCGTGGAAGGGTTGATAAGCGTCCATCCCGGCCTCTATGCCAACCAGGTCCATCTCTACCTTCTCGAAAACCCGTCCGGAGACAATGAGCAGGGGTATGTAAATGACTATCAACTTGCCGCAATCACCCGGATCCGCCACGCAAAAGATTACATTACGATCGAAAACGGTATATATACAGCATTGGGAGGTTCGTGCGGTGCGATAGGCAAGCTCGAAGAATTCGGGGATGTGCTGCTTTCACGGGATGATTCGTTCTACGCCGGGTCCAGGGAACAATCTGATTTATTCGCTGACTGGAAAACATGCAAGGGCGAAGAAGATGAGGTACTGAGCGGGCTTGTTACATATTCTTTCGGCCTCGTGCCAGGGAAGATGCACAGGTTCTGGACATTTATCACTCACCTGTTCCTTCATAGCGATATCTGGCATCTCCTCGGTAATATGCTTTTCCTCTGGATCGTAGGTTGCCTTCTCGAAGACAGCTGGGGCCGCCTGCCCTTCCTTGCTTTCTACCTGGCGGGAGGGATCTTTGCCGGATGGGCACACTGCCTGCAGGACCCATCTTCCGTCACCCCACTGATCGGCGCTTCGGGCGCTATAGCTGCCGCTATGGGCGCCTTTACGATAAGGCATTTTATGACGAAGATAAAATTCTTCTATTTCTTCATGATCTTCTTCAGGCCGTTCTGGGGGAATTTCTTCCTGCCCGCATTTATTGTTCTGCCATTCTGGTTCATTCAGCAGGTAGCGCTCAAATCGATGGCTGACTTCGTCGGAGGATCGGAAATCGCGTACCTCGCTCATATAGCGGGATACATGGCCGGTATCATCACAGCCCTTACCGTCAAGGCTACCGGGATGGAAAAGAAATGGCTCAATCCAATGGTCGAGAAAAATCAGATCCGTGAAGGGGTTCTTAAAGCCCCGCTGTTTAACAAAGCTTGTGATTTACTGCAGAACAATAATATCGAAAGAGCCCGGACCCTATTCCTGCGGCTCCTTGCGGAAAACCCTGAAGATCTTGTCCTTGCCCGGGATATCACGACACTTTATGGAGAGAACCGTCTCTTCGATGAATGCCGCCAGCTGGGAGAAAAGACACTCAGGAACCTGATCCTGAAAAAACACATGGAGGAAGCTTCAAACCTTGCCTTCGAGTTAACCCGTTACCATGGCGAGTTCCGTATCACTTCGCAGCCCCTGATGCGCGTGGGCAAATGGCTTACGGAACAAAGCCTGTATGGTGAAGCCCATGACATCTACAGGTATATCATCAAATTGAATGAATCGCCGATCATCACCGCAAAGACTTCGATCGTCCTGGCAAAACTGCTCGAGGCTCACCTGAACAACCCGGTAGATGCCTGCCATCTCCTTGAAGAGGTTAAACAACTCGATTTGGACCCGGCACTGCTTGAAACGGTAACCGATATCCAGGCGAGGATGGGTGAAATGAGCGAACGGACCTGTCAGACCTGACCGCTTCAAACGCAATTATAATCAACACGGCACGATCCCCGGCTCTGAAAGATATTGGAACACTTCAGGTTTTTGAAGTCGACGCTCACGGGGCAAGCCCGGATTTTCTATAATAATCCCCCTATAAATAACTCATCTCTGGAAGTGTGAAGTTCTTCGAGATATTGATGGACGAATATATCGATCGCCACAGCCCTGAGGCCAGAGAGAAGA
>CBDUUV010000145.1:0-4458 GCA_965370495.1 uncultured bacterium | reverse complement strand
CGCGACGGGTAATGAACTGGTTGAACCTTCAGAAAAACCCGAAGGTGCCATGATACGAAATATCAACGGCTACCAGCTTTGCAGCCAGGTGTCCGAAGCGGGATTCGAACCTCTGTACCTTGGTATAGCGGAGGATTCTCCTGAAGCTATCAGCCGGGCGCTGGATATGGAATCAGAACGAGTCGATGTTTTTCTTCTCTCGGGTGGAGTCTCGATGGGAGACTACGATTTTGTACCCGGCGTACTCAGGGAAAAAGGTTTTAAGCTGTTATTCGAAAAGGTCGCTGTGAAACCGGGGAAACCAACTGTTTTCGGCAGAAGAGGCGATACATATGTGTTCGGACTTCCAGGTAACCCGGTCTCGACATATATGCTGTTCGAGCTGCTGGTCAAACCGTTCTGTTTCAGGCTGATGGGTTCCGATTACGCCCCTGCGCAATTCACCGCGAGAGTACTTAATGCGGTAAGTAGAAAAAAAACAGGCAGGACGGCGCATCTGCCCGTCCGTTTCACAGACAGAGGTGAGGTAGAACTCGTTGAGTATCACGGGTCGGCACATATTAATGCCATATCGGCCGCCGACGGGTTCATAGTCCTTCCCGCAGGCGTGAGCAGGATAGAAGCGGGTGAAGAGGTGACTGTGACCCTGTTCAGGTAGATATTCCAGATACCGTAAAGGCAGGTTGAAAAGCGCGGGGGACGAAAAAAATGGAGCGGGAATCGATATTCCCGTTCCATCTTTTTTGCGTTGCCGTGCCGGTTCAAAAAATGTGGATAATGCCGACGCCAAAACCTGTGGGGTCATTTCCAGCCGCCGGAACGATCGTTTCACCATGGCCGCCTCCTGTACATTTGTACCTTGCGGCGTTCTCATTTGTTGCCATGGAGAATATGGCGTAGATGGTTGTTTTCTTTCCAGCCATAAAATCAATACCCGCTGTTAACAGGCTTGCTCCGGTATCAGCGACACTGTCGCCATCTTCGGTCAGACCGCTTGTCATGTGATACTGAGCCTTGATACTGAATTGGTCGCTTGCCTTGAAACAGCCGCCAAAACCAAAGGTGTTGCGTTTGACATCCCTGAAACCATTGATATTGGAAAGTATCTCGAATGAGCCGACCAGCCTGAACTTGCTTCTGGTATACCCGGTGGCAAGACGCAGGCCGTATTCTGATTCATCCGAAGCAGATATCAGTGAATCTTCATCGGTTACGACTGATTTGATTATATCAGGCGTTAACATCTTTCCGTGTTGCTCGAATGACGCGCCGGCGAATATCCCGGACTTATTGTACAGGACATTGGCGCTGATCAGCGAGTTGTCTTCTATTCCCTCTTCGGGAACGTACAGAACGGCACCCTGGATTCCATCAAAATCTGGTGTTTTGTATCCCACGGCGTTGTTTGCCCTGAGGTTGAAACCGTACCCGCCGACACCAGCTATGTTCCTTGTGTCGCCCAGGCGATCTACGAACAGGTCGATTTTCCTGTTGATTATCTTAAAGGGTGTATCGTCACGGCCGAAATAAATATTTCCGAAACTGCCGGCGATACCAGCAAAGGTAGACCTGCTGGCAAAGTCTTTTCCGGTTTCATCGAAGTTGACATGGTTTTCGATCTGCCAGAAAACTTTCAGGCCGTGATCCAGTTTCACAGACCCCTTGAATCCGATCCTCGATGTGTTGCTGAGTACATAGATGCTGGATTCGTCTCCATCGCTCAGATTCTCGATAGAGACATGGGCCTTGCCGTAGATGGTTGTCTCGATTTTACCGCTGATTGCGTTTGAAGAAAACGCGACTATCAACAGCAGGGCGAGAATCAATGATTGTATCCTCATTTTACTGCCTCCTTGTAGTTTGTCCCGCACCATATAACTAGAGCAGTTTCATTTGTCAAGTCTCTTTCTATAGCTTTTTTTAAAGTGGTGTTGTCTCTATGATGAGCTCAGTCATCCACCATTTTTCGGCAAGATCATGAAGTAACTTTAGTATATATGGCCTGTTGACTGACCTTTGTTATCTTGTCGGATGAAGTAAAAATATATTGAGACTATTCCGGTTCCAGTTGTTATAATACCGTGGCAGTGTTGTAGGGTGAAGAAAAAATGGATGGAAATATGCTCATCGACAGGTTCGGGAGGAATATAGATTACCTGCGGATATCGGTGACCGACAGGTGCAATTACAGGTGTATCTATTGTATGCCCGAAACGGGAATCGTTCTTAAGAAACATGACGAGATCCTGGATTTCGAATCGATCGTAATGATAGCGGACAAAGCAGCCGGGTTGGGTCTTACCAAGATCAGGTTGACCGGGGGTGAACCGCTTGTCAGGAAAAAGATCGAAGTCCTGGTCGGAATGCTCGGCAGGATCGAAAAGATCAGGGAACTCTCGATGACGACAAACGCTGTATTACTTACCACGGGGATGGCATCAACCCTGAAAGAAGCGGGGCTTTCCAGGGTAAACATTTCTCTCGACACGCTTGATCCGGAGAAATTCCGTGCGATTACCCGTGGTGGTGATATCGGGGATGTTCTCAGCGGAATAACAGCCGCCAGAGAGGCCGGGCTTGATCCAGTCAAGATCAATATGATCATATTCAGTGACACACGGCTTAATGAGGTAGCCTCGATGCGCCGTTTCTGCAAAGAGAAGGGGCTCATACTCCAGACGATAAAACATTTCTCGCTTTACAACCGGGAGGACACGGAGTGCGATGTACGCATATTCGACAGGCCGGGCCTGTGCGGCGAGTGTAACAGGCTCAGGCTTACGGCGGACGGCTGTTTCAAGCCGTGCCTTTTTTCCGATAACGAGATAAAGGTTGATTTGAACGATATAGAAAATAGTATTCTCGAAGCCGTGGCGGGCAAGCCCCTGCAGGGTACCGCCTGTTGCAACAGGTTGATGTATCAGATCGGAGGATGACGGATTATGGGGTTTTCGCACATTGATTCATCGGGCAGTATCAGGATGGTTGATGTATCCGGCAAACCTGTGGTCAAAAGGACCGCAGTGGCTTCAGGGGCCGTTTATATGGACAGGAAGACAATAGAACTGCTGAAAAACGGTCTCATGAAAAAAGGTGATCCGATAGCGTGCGCCAGGGTCGCGGGGATCATGGGGGCAAAGAAGACTGCAGAACTGATACCACTTTGCCACCTGCTGCCGGTGGACAGTATCGATCTTAATTTTGAAATTGGTGAGGAGAAAATAGGGATTGAAGCCACTGTTATCAACACCGCGAAAACAGGTGTGGAGATGGAAGCCCTTACAGCTGTTTCTGTCGCGGCGCTTGCCATATATGATATGTGCAAGGCTGTTGATAAAAGCATGACGATCGGAGATATCACCCTGATAAGCAAGAAGAAGGAATCGGTATGAAAGGAAGCTTTGAGATCGTTTCGGTCAATGTTTCGAAAGAGAAGGGTGAGCCAAAGAAGCCGGTCAGTTCGATCAGTGTCAGGGAGGGGTATGGCATCGAGGGTGATGCACATGCAGGGGACTGGCACAGGCAGGTTTCCCTTCTTGCGATGGAAGATATCGATTGTATGAAGAAAAAACTCGATTCTCTCGGTCCGGGAGATTTTGCGGAAAATATTACGACAAAGGGAATTGATCTCGCGGCGCTTCCAGTCGGTACGAAATTGAACATTGGTGACGTCTGCCTGGAGGTCACTCAGATAGGCAAGGTCTGCCACGAGGGGTGCTCGATTCTGGAACAGACAGGTGAATGTATAATGCCAAAAAGGGGTATATTCGCAAAAGTCCTGAAAGGTGGGACGATCGAAGATGAGAGTACTGGTTCTTACGATATCTGACAGGGCTTCAAAAGGTGAATACGAAGACCTGTCCGGCCCGGCAATCGAAGAAATACTTTTCCGGAGCCTGCACGAGCTGGAGATTAAAAGATCGGTGGTTTCCGATGACGCCTCAGAGATCAAAAAAAGCTTTACGGATAATCTCGATATGGATGTGATTATAACTACAGGTGGGACCGGCCTGGGGCCCAGGGATAACACGCCCGAAGTCACCGAGGATTTCTGCGACCGGATGGTGCCGGGGATTGCCGAACACCTGAGAAGAGAATCCTGCAGACAGACAGCCAACGCAGTGTTGTCGAGAGGGGTCGCCGGCCTGAAGGGAAAGACGATCATAATCAATCTGCCTGGTTCTGTAAGAGGCGCGAAGTTCTGTGCCGAACTGCTTGTTCCGCTGCTGTCTCATGCGTGTGGAATGGTCGGTGGTGCAGGGCACTGAGCGCCGCATTCGCGTGTGGCCACGAAATGTGTTCCCATGGTAACACCACCAGCACCCGTATTCAGATGTTTATGGATATCCGATCCAGTGAATATTCTTTCACATTTCACTGATGTCAGGGAACGGAAGACACAACGTGACCCCCCATGGCAGATATTTCAAGTTCTTTGTTCATAAGATCCTCGATGTA
>CBDUUV010000144.1:0-4483 GCA_965370495.1 uncultured bacterium | reverse complement strand
CAGCCCGGAGGCCAGGGACAGGAGAAGGGAGAAGAGGAAAAAGCGAAGGGAACAGAAGAAGGAAAAAAAGGAAAAAGAAAAAAAAGAAGTAGAGACCGGGCATGGAGAGCAGAACGTGAAAGTTGTTTCTGGTACCGGCAAAGCCGGGCAGAAGGAACCAACCCGGTTCATTCCCCAGGCGATAAGGGACAGAGTGTACAAAAGGGACAAAGGCTGCTGCGTATACATTGGCCCGGATGGGAAGAGATGCGGCGGCAGGTGGAACCTTCAGGTGGATCATATAGTCCCGTATGCGAAGGGAGGCGGCAACGCAATAGATAATCTGCAGTTGTTGTGTCAGAGGCACAACCAGGTCAAGGCGATACGCGACTTCGGGAAGCACTTTGTGGAAAAGAATTACAAAAGAGAATAAAATACGAGAGATAAAATGCCTTGGTAGGTACAAAAAATATCGGGTGTCTGTTAGTATCAGCATTTTTTCTTTTGGAAAGATAATTGCGCTGATCATAAAATGCTTATGCATTGGAAAATCGTGGTGGAAACATTGCGGGAAAGAATAATTGTATTTCAGAATCAGGTCATGTTTATGGTAACAGGCACATCGATGAGCATAGCAAAAAAAGGGAAACATAATTCCGATGCTGGAATGTCTGGGATCAATCGATTTTCTCCAACAGCAGATATATTTGGTGCTGAATACTTCATCGCAAAAACTGAAACAAAGAACAGTAATATATCAAACAACAAGATTCAGGGGCTGGACATCGATCACCCAGCCCCAAATAACAAAACTACCCGGAGTACAACCTCCTGCTCATTCGGTACACCAATAGCAGGCACAATGTCAATCCAGGGATTCCAGTCCAATGGAACGGGATTCCTTTGAAATCCAGGTAAACAGCAGCCACTACCACTGACATGATAATGACCGAGGTTGCAATGTATTTCAAGATCATCCTGGGGTTACGATTTTCTGAGGCAAGTATCCCAAAGAAACCCACTGCTGTTCCAAACAACGGGATAAGAATCGCCCCGGCATATAAACCATTTACTCCTCTGGCTCCGAGATCGATTCCGGCATATATATGTAATATCCCGAAAAGATAAATCATTGAAAACACCTTCTGATTACGTGACATACTGATCACCATCCCATGACGCTGAAAAGACAACTTACCATCGCCACTATAGCCGCTCCTGTACAACAGGCAACTGTACAGTGAGCCCAGCCTGGACCGGCAAAGAAACAATGCACCCCACATCCCAGACATCCCGCTGAAAACCTGTTGGCAACGCATTTCCAGTATGATGCTGCTTCCGTCTGCATGATGGTAAGCCTGATTGCTTCTTCTTTACTACCGGCGCTGTCGATCATGCGTTGCAACGCTTCAGTATCGAGCGAATGCGGCACGTTATAATCTTCCGACTCAAAGAATTCCGCGGATGTTACGATATATCTATTATCATTTTCCAAATAATAGATCACACCCACCCGGCTTTTATCATTGGGCAGGACACATGGGATCATCGTTACCCGCGATATTTCTCCTGTTTCGTTGTCATATACGCTGAAATGAGCAGCATCCTGAGGATAAATCCTGTACCCTCGTTCCATTATCAGATTACTGAAAATAGGATAGCTTTCCTTCTGTTCAATAGTCCGAGATACATAATCTTCATCGGGATAATCTACTATGACTTCATATTGTTCTTCTACCGGTTCCACCAGAGAAGTTGTATTGCCGTCCTCACCCTTTTCTCCACAGGAGAAAAACACAAGCGACAGGGCGGTCAACATTCCGAATGTTACTCTCTTTGTGATTCCCATACCAGGCCTCCATTCAGTTCTCTCGCTTGAATCATGTCCCCCCTGTCATTAATTGATGAATCACAGTACAAGCAAGTGCATCACCTCCTTAAGTTTCTCTTCTGACCCATATTCTGTTTCAAGATTGATTCCATTATTATCCCATGCAGATTCAATGATTTTTACCATACTTCGCAGCATTCTCTGTGTTCCTACAATACATATGATAACAATGGTTTATAGCATCCGATCTCGATGTTATTCAACGCGGGCAGGGTACCAGCATAGAAGTCTGCTTCAGCCAGTTGATAAGCGTTGTTGTTCATGGAACAACAACGCAAAAAGACATGATCATGTAAGTGATTTAACCGCTGTCTGCTGCCGCAGGGAATCACTGAACATTCATTTGAACAATTGAACACTTTATCAGTTGTTTGTACAGAAGCTTCGATTTGCTCTGAGATATCGGTTTGCGTAGAGGACCCTGGATTTTACACATACATCGATTTATGTAGAGATCTTAAATTGACATCGCCATTTCAAGTCGTTTGAAATCACCCAAGAATCTTTCGCAATACTTCCAGGAGATCATCTATCCTGTATGGTTTTTGAATAAACCCCGCAAGACCCTTCCCGACAAAGCGGTTTGTAACATGCTGCTCGTTGTAGCCGCTTGATAAAATCACTTTCACGTCTCCCTTGATCTGCCTGAGTCTCCGAAAAGTCTCTTCTCCGCCAATTCTCGGCATCGTAAGATCGAGGATAACACATGAAATATCATTTTCATGTTCCTGGAAAATCTCGAGCGCCTGAAACCCGTCCTCAGCAGTCAATACAGTGAATCCGTATTTTTCAAGTATTGCTTTTCCTACAATGATTACCGTCTCCTCGTCATCCACCAGCAGAATCGTTCCTTTTCCAATCCATTTGTCTTTGACTTTAAATCCATCATCAACAGACCTTATGGTTTTTGAAAGGGATGGTAACAGCACCTTGACAGAAGTACCCTTGCCTATTTCACTGTAGACCTTGATAGCACCTTTGTGCCCCCTAACAATTCCCTGTACAGCAGCCATACCAAGACCCCGCCCGGTAAATTTTGTAGTGAAAAACGGATCGAACATCTTTGATATTGTTTCCCTATCCATTCCACAACCGGTATCTGACACTTCCAGAAAAACATACCTGCCCTCTGTAAACTCTTCGACGAGTGACAGATCAGCCAGATACTCGCTGTCACAACTTATTGAACCCGTAGCTATCGTGATGACACCTCTATCTCGTCCAATAGCCTCAGATGCGTTGGTGATAAGATTCATAATAACCTGGCGCAACTGTGTAGCATCCGCTTTGACAGCAGGCAGATTCTTCATCAAATCGAATTTCAACGAAACGGTCTTGGATTTTGAAACATCAAGGAGCTGACTCATCTCCTGCACAATATCATTGATATTCAAATCCCGAATCAGGAACCTCCCTTTGCCTGAATAGGCCAACATCTGTTTTGCCAGATCTGTTGCCCGCAACGATACAGCCATGATATTTTCCAGGCTTTCCCTGGCTGGAGATAAAGGGCTAAGATCCATCAATGCCAATTCAGCATTGCCCAGAATACCGGTAAGCAGGTTGTTAAAATCGTGAGCGATGCCACCGGCCAAAAGCCCAAGACTCTCCAGCTTCTGGACATGCAACATCTGCCTCTCAAAATGGAGCCTCTCCTCCTCCGCCTTTTTACGGTCAGTAATATCAGTCACAAAAGCAAATGAACCCCGAAAAACTCCATCCTTCTGTCTCAGCGTTGTGGCACTGAAAAAAGCATTAACACTACCTCCATCATCTTTTTTCAAAAGAGTAATCTCGTATGTACGGATTCGGATCTCTTCTCTCCTGTTGATCTGCCGCTCGAAAATTTCCCGGTTTTTT
This sequence comes from uncultured bacterium, assembly GCA_965370495.1. GTDB lineage: Bacteria > Krumholzibacteriota > Krumholzibacteriia > Krumholzibacteriales > Krumholzibacteriaceae > Krumholzibacterium. The sequence goes on along the minus strand of CBDUUV010000144.1, from coordinate 753 downwards.
TCATCAACAAAATCATAAGGACTCTTTCCGAGCATTTCCTCCCTTGAATATCCGAGCATCTCACACATGGCATCATTTACATCCTGAGTGACCAGATGCTCATCTATCCTCCAGAAACCTTCGGATGTAGTTTCAATAAGTTTTCGATATCGCTCTTCACTTTCGCGAAGAGCCTCCTGCGCTTTTGCCCTTGCAATTACACTTCCCATCTGGGCTACCAGAGTTTCAAGTGCCCTATGTCTGATATCGGCAGTCGTATCCACTGTGTGTGAAGAAATATTCAAACATGCTATAACTCTCCCCTCGTGCCTGATGGGAAGAATAATCAGAGTACTCAGACCTTCTTCTCTCTGTTGCTTTGATAAGAATTTTTTTATATCCACCTGATCGATGTAGATCAGATTACCGGCCATAACGATTTTTGTGTTCTCGGAATCCGCTTGATAGTGGGAAGCTATCTCCAGAAATTGATCGCTCAGACCCCTATTTGCCCTCAGATCGATGTTCCCTGAGATGTCATCGACCATATATATTCCACCTGAATCCATCCCAGCCATACGACAGGCAGTATCAACACAAAGACACAAGACCTCATCCAGTCCACTCGCGGCTCCAAGCTCCAGAGCAAGATCACGCTGGATACTAAAAAGTTTTTCATTTTTTTTGCGTTGAGTGATGTCAAACAGAAAGGTTTGAACACCGGTAACATTTCCATCCTTGTCTTTCAACTGCATCGAATTATTAAGAACCGTA
>CBDUUV010000143.1:0-4533 GCA_965370495.1 uncultured bacterium | reverse complement strand
ATGATGGTAATACTGAGTATCACTGCAAGCAAGCCCACTACGGCCCCACCGATGAATATCACAAGGACCCCAACCCCAAGGGATTTGAAGAAGGAACCGAATATATAATCAGAGGATTTCTGCATCCGGTCGGGCAGAAAATACAGGATAAGAAGAAGAAGAAGCACTCCTACGATAAACGAAACAAATTTTCCGATAACACGAAAAACTCCTCCCCCAAATGCAAAAAAGGGAAGAGTCATCGGAGTGCTGTGCCCCCAGACTTCGACCGTCTCACCCCTGATATGCGCGTTGGAATCTTCGGTAAGTGTGCCAAGCACAGATACGACTTCTCCATTGACAATCGCCGATGAACCTATATGAACATCTCCGAATATATTGACGACATCTCCCGTAACCTTGCCGTCGATATCGATATCCGCAAAGAATACGACGACATCACCCCGGACCAGTTCGTTTCTGCCAATATGGACGTCATTCCCGAATCTGAGAATATCCTTGTTTCTTACTACCTTGAAATCCCTGTCCTCAATATCGAGAAAATCAAAATCAATATATTCAGAGATATCACCTATATCATCGAGTTGGATTTTAACACCCTTAAGTCCATCCAACGCATCTTCGATACCGGCGGAGAGTCCATCTTTGTCGATATCAAGAAACACTTCCCGACCGTCTTCAGAACCGATCCTGACACCCTTGTCGGAGATAGAAATCTTAAGATTCTCTGGTCTTTTCTCGAAGCGTTTCTTCGAACTCGATTTGTATTTCTTTATTTCCGTCCGGGGATCCTTCTCTTCCTCCTTCAAATCATCTTTATCACTCCGAAGTGTATCTTTCTCTGCTTCCTCCCGGGAAGACAGGCTCGTGACAGGGCTAACCAGGGCATGGAGAACGGTCCTGGTGGCACCGCTGAAACTCAAAAGGAAAACCATGCAGAAGACCTGGATCGATTTACCCGCAATCGTACTAACTAATGCCAACATGTGTTTCTCCTTTGCTCCAGGCGATCCTGGTCATCCTGATGATCACAACCAGCATGACCACCGCAATTACAATGCCCAGACCAAAATATGTCACCGGGATTCCGCCTGCCTGTCTGTGCGCGGTTTTTATCAGGATCTTCCCGGCCACACGGTATTTCTCAAATAAATTCAGATAATGGATAATAATCGACGGGTCCTCGACCACTTTTCTAATCATGTACAACCCGTACCCGGCCACACCAACACCCTTTTTGGCTATAAGGACCATTGTCAGGAGAATCGGGCTGTACACCGCGACAAACAGGGCGAAAACCGGTGCAGCGATCCCTGTAACACGCAGTGGTTTGGGAAGCCCCTGCCATAACCCTCTAAGAGAGATCCATGCTTTCCTGGCAATACTGACCCTGAAGCGTGCAACATCCACATGCGCCATCACATTCATATCGAATCCGGGTGAAGGCTCCAGAAGCTTTATGCCATCCAGCGCGGAGAATACACCGGCAAATTGTGCGTCGAGTCTACGGCACTCTCCGCATTCCATGAAATGGTTCTCATATTCAGCCATCCCGGCAAGATCGAGTTCGCCGTCGTGATACTTCTGTACCAGCATTTTGAAAAGATGACATTCCATTACATCTTACTCCCCGGGCTCCTCGACAGTTATATCGCCACTTGCCGTTTCAAGAAATACTTTTGCTTTCCCGTCACGAACGGTTCCGTAGATACTGTTTCGAGCAACTTTTTTCAGGTCCAGTGGAAGATCGACAGAGATAGCACCCGATGTTGTACCAACTTTGAGTACATATCCACCTTCCACGACGGCAAGAAACCTCAGTGATATATCCCCGCTCGAAGCGGTTATCTTGTAATTCATATCCCCTTCAGGCGTGGCCCTGATACATATATCCCCACTCGCGGTTGAGGCATCCACAGATCCCCTCACATCGACAAGATTCGCATCTGCATTGATTCCCCTGTATTCCACGCCACCTACGCCCTCAACGATAACTGAACCATATCCTATACTGCATTCCAGATTACCTCTGAGCTGGAGAAGTTTCATCTTGCCGGAAGTCACATCACTTTTTATGTCTCCATCGACATTTTTCGCAATGATAGTGCCGCTGGCAGCTTTCAGAAAAGCATCTCCGGAGATATTGACGACTTCGATCTCTCCACTCGACACACTGACTTCGACATTTCCGCCGATGTTCCTTAGATCAACTTCGCCACTGGAGGTCGAAGCCTTTACACTTGACTCCATATCAACGACCGTAATCGAACCCCTTGCGGTAGAAACAGCGACTTCGAGTTCCTTTGGGACAAGGAGGCTCAATTCCATCATCATCTTCGGGCCTCTGCCGATGACCATGGAAATAATGTTTCTCCTGACCTTGAATTTCTTTGGATACAATGTTTTGATCTTCAGTATATCTTCCGAACCGGATATCTCGATCTCCATCAATGATGCTATTTGATCGGCTTCCTTCTCACTCTCGGTATATACAGACTTGATAACCTTAAGGAAGATTTCTTCTCTGCCTTTCTCGCCGGTTATTGTAATATTCCCATTGACCCCTTCGACAATAATAGCCCTGGCAGCACCAACCTTGATATCTCTCTCTATCGTATCGACGTGCGTTATCGCAGCCACGGCCGGAATACCTGTCAGACAAACCAGCACCGCGGCAACAACTGCAGTCAATATATGATTTCGTTTCAACATCCGGTTGTTTCCTTTCATAACAGACTACGCTTCATCGTTCCGGCGTTTTACATTAACTCCTTTTTCGCGAACGTCTGCCTGATCAGGTTCCTTGCCCTGTGGATCCTCGCCTTGACTGTACCGAGCGGAACCCCGAGATTATCAGATATCTCCTCATACGTCAGTTGCTCCTGGTGCCTCAGTATAATTATGATCCTGTAATGATCCGGAAGTTCTGATATCGCCTGATCCAACACTTCCATCATCTCCCTGTTTTCCAGTTTCCGATCCGCACTGACACCGCGTGACGGGATCTGACGGGACATCTCACCATCCGAGCCGGATACGGGCTCGTCGAGAGAAATGACCCCTCTCTTACGTCTGCGTATAAAATCGATACACAGGTTCGATGTAACCCTGTACAACCAGCTCGAAAAAGGGTACAGGGGGTTGTACTTGTCAAGTATGTTAAAAACCCTGATGAAAGCATCCTGTGACAGGTCTTCAGCATCCGAATGGTTCTTGACCATGCGGTAACAGATGCTGTATATAGGACTCCTGTATTTTGCGAGAAGCTCTTCAAAAGCTTTCTCATCTCCTTTCAGACAACGCTCAACCAGATTTGCATCTTCGCGTTTCAAACGTCTACACCTTGATTACGTGGAAGTACTAATAATGTTTCGTTCCTTCAGAAAATTATTCGTTTTCTTTTCAGAATCGCAGAAAAGATAGCAGGATAATTGACATGTGAAAAGACGAATCTTGTAACATGCTGGTATTGCATGATATTAACCTTAAGAATCCGGAAACCCCATCGGTTATTTACCCTTGACAACGATTCAAAATATTAATTAGACTCGGCAGGAAATGAAACTCTGCCCTGTCCATTACGGTAATGCAGGTTACACTCTCAGGAGGGCGGCATGACGAACATTGAGTGTCTATATGCAAGAGAAGTAATCGATTCCCGGGGAAACCCTACGATCGAGGTAGAAGCACACCTTTCCGGAGGCGCAGTCGGAAGTGTTATTGTTCCGTCTGGCGCTTCGACCGGTGAACATGAAGCTGTTGAACTGCGTGACGGAGACATGGGCCGCTATGGAGGTAAAGGTGTCCTTACAGCGGTCAATAATGTCATGGAGATCATCGCTCCTGAAATCGTCGGCCTCGACGCCCTCGACCAGGTACTAATAGACAAGTTGCTCTGCCAGCTGGATGGAACTCCGAACAAGGGAAAGTTAGGCGCTAACGCCATCCTTGGTGTTTCCATCTCTATCGCCAAGGCCTCAGCGGATGAACTGGGGCTGTCGCTCTTTGAGTATATCGGAGGCATCAACGCCAAAGTGCTTCCCGTACCGATGATGAATGTGATAAATGGCGGAAAACACGCGGATAATAATATAGACATTCAGGAATTCATGATAGTACCGGTCGGTGCCGGGAGCATACGAGAAAGTATCAGGTACGGGGCCGAAACCTTCCATGCGCTCAAGAAAATTCTCTCCGAAAAGGGGTACACCACTTCGGTTGGAGATGAAGGTGGATTCGCTCCGAACCTCAGATCAAACAGTGAGAGCTTCGAAATTATCATAGCAGCTCTCGAAAAAGCCGGGTACAAACCCGGTGAAGACATAGCGCTTGCGATCGATGCCGCAGCCAGCGAATTCTTCCAGGAAGATGGATACCATCTCGACGCAGAGGGAAAGGTGCTCAGTGCCGGGGAAATGATCTCGTTCTATGAGGACCTTGTCGCCAGATTCCCGATAATATCGATCGAGGACGGCCTGGATGAAAACGACTGGGATGGGTGGAAAGCCATGAACGACAGCCTCGGCAGGAAGA
>CBDUUV010000142.1:0-4577 GCA_965370495.1 uncultured bacterium | reverse complement strand
ATCAGGGTTTTTAATCATAAAAAGGTGTAGATGGCTGTAGAGATGGATTCCATCCGCCACACCAATGGCAATAAGCATCACCGGGATCATGGTTGAAACCGCGTAAACAGGAATCCCCAAAGCGGCCATTAAGCCAAACGCCCATACAGTGCTGAACAAAACAACCAGCATCGTAAAAAACGTGCTTTTGATGCTTCGCAAAACAAGCAGCAAAACCAGAATGATGACAAATACTACAATGGGAACCATGCGTTTCATATCAGCGGGCCCCAACAGTGCCATAGTACCCTCTACGATGGGACGGCCAGCCACGTGGATATTTTCAGGACCTTCGAAAGATTTGCCCAGTTCCAGAATCTGCCGGTAAAACTCTTGAGTAAAAACATCATCTTCAATTTCAGCGATAATTACAGTCACTTTTTCGTCAGTTGATACCAGCCTCCCGAAAACCATTTCATTACTGCGGACATTGGCGCGAAGCTGTTCAAGTTTTTCGGCGGTTTCGGGCGTCCGCTTAAAAAACGCCTTAACGTCCATACCATCTTCAGTGCCAATGATATTATCCGCCGTGTACAGAGACGTCACATCATCCTTGTTGATTTCCTTCATTTTTTGCAGCGCTTTAGTCAAATCTTTTACTTTTTGAATCGTTCCGGAATTGTAAATCCCGTTCTGATTTTCTATGGCGATAATTATTCCGTCTTTAATATCAAACCACTCTTCCGCCTGGCTGCTGTACACAAACGCCGGATGGTCCTGCGGCATATACTCGTCCAGGTCTGTCTCCATGCGGGAGTTGCTCTTCATAACCTTAAAGAACCCAGCCGAGATGATTAATATGATTACCAAAACCACCCAGGGATATTTTAACAACCTGTGTAAATATTTTTCCATTTGCCTGTCCTTTCAAATTGAATTTTCATTGCGGAACGTCCGCCTTCTTCCGGGTGGATTCTATTAATATTCTTATCGACTTCCACAAATTTGCACCCTCCCTTTCCAGCTCGAACACAAAACCTGATAATCTCCATTTCGTTACAATCAACCGCAAGGATCCCATAATGATCAGGGAAAGCTGCTCTTTACCGATATCATTTCTTATTTCGTCTTTTTGCTGTCCTTTTTCAATGAGAGTTGAGATTGCTTCCTGGCTTAATTTCATAATTGCCGCGACTTGAGTGGACAGCCGTTTATCGTTCTGAAATATCTCTTCCGAAAACAGCACAGCCGCCAGGGCCGGCTTTTCAGCAAACCGTTTAAAATGAGTTGAAAATATCATTTCGATTTTTTCAATTGCCGGCCTGTCAACTGAATGAATTCGTTTGACTGCATCTTGTGAATCAATTTTAAAATTCGATATAATCGCCAGCAGAATATCCAGCTTGCTCTCAAAATGACGGTAAATCGCTGGTTCGGAAATTCCCAGGTTTCCGGAAATATTTTTAATCGTTAGTTGCTGGATCCCTTTTTCAGCGATAATGTTAATCGACACTTCGATTATCTGTTTTTGCCTGTCAGTAAAATCATTCATGTTATTCCTTACTGTTGTTAGTTAGCATTCACTAACTAGTATAGCTATAAAATTGCTTATCGCCAAACCTTTTTTTAATGATTTCATTTTTTACTGCAGAGGCGCCTGGCCGGAAGACCCGATGCCAAGGGCGGCTGCCCCTGGGCATGCCATGAAACTCTGCCCCCCCCCTTAGGGTTATCAGAATTTCGTCCCTGATGACCGCTCCCTTTGCCACAGGGTTATCAGAATTTCGTTCCGTCCCTGATGACCGCTCCCTTTGCCACTACGATTATGCCGTCACGCACGTAGATCTTTTCTTCAGGGTCATCGTAATTCCGGTATCTCTTTCTGTTCTCGAGTGCAACGTTTTTGCCGATCCGGACATTGGTGTCGATTATCGCTCTTTTAATAACCGCTCCGCGCCCTATTCCCAGCGGAGGAATCGTTGATGCCGGCGCTGGTGCTGCATCGTAGGAATCGGCTCCCAGAATCATCGATTTTTCTATTATCGCGCCAGCACCTATCATCGACCGGATTCCAATAATCGATTTCCTGATCGTCGCTCTGTCTATGATACAGCCCGCATTCAGTATCGACCTTTCGATCGTTCCCTTGTTGACTCTCGACCCGGGGAGAAACCTCGGATGAGTATACAGGGGGAAATCGACATCAAAGATATTGAACTTTGGTTTCGCGGCGAGAAGCTGCATATGCGCGTCGTAGAACGACTTGATCGTCCCAATATCTTCCCAATACCCGTCAAAGAGCCAGGCGCTCACTTTTCGTGATATCATAGCCCTCGGTATGAGCTCTTTGGCGAAATCCACTATCTCCGGATCACTTGCCAGGGCCTTCTCAAGAACCTCGAGCTTGAAAAGATATATCCCCATCGAACCGAGATATGGGCGCCGCCTCGCCTCTGAACCGGTAAGTCCCAGGGCCCGGGTATCGGTTTTCATCTTTTTCAACTCCCGACCGGCAGGTTTCTCCCTGAATTCCGTTATCCAGCCCTTTGCATCAGCATGGAGTATCCCGAGTTCGGGCGCCTTTGCGGCCGTGGCCGGATGAACCGCGATACTGATGTCCGCGTTCTTCTCGCGATGGTTTCTGATAAAATTCCTGTAATCCATACGGTAGAGGTGGTCGCCGGAAAGGATCAGGACGTCTCTGCACGGATAGTTGGTCAGATGGGGAAGCGCCTTGCGGACGGCATCCGCCGTTCCCTGAAACCAGGCGGAAGAGGCCGGGGTCTGTTCCGCAGCAAGTATCTCTACAAAACCCTTGCTGAAGATATCAAAACGGTATGTCCGTGACACATGCTGATTCAATGATGCCGAGTTGAACTGTGTAAGGACATAGATCCTGTTTATCTTCGAATTGATACAGTTACTGACCGGAACATCGATGAGCCGGTAATTACCCGCAAGTGGCACAGCCGGCTTTGAACGATTCCTTGTCAATGGGTACAGCCTGGTACCCCTTCCTCCTCCGAGGATTACAGCGGTGATTTCCTCCATGACACCTTTCTGAATAAATGTGCCGAGAGGCTTACGCGTCCCGGCACATTATCCTCCTGCCTGTTTTTTTGAAAGGCACGGCCTTTCAAGGCTTACTCCCCGTCAAGTTTGATCTCGTTTACTTCGCCGAAATCACTGAGCGGCCTGTCGAACTGTTCCTTGTCCCCTACGACAAGCACCGTCAGCTTGTCGGGATGCAGGTATTTTTCCGCGGCCCTTCTTATGTCCTCAACAGTGAGCGCGGCGTATCTCTCCATATCTTTTTCCGGAGTATCCAGCGGCCTTCCCTGGAATTTCAGATTGACCAGCCTCCGGACCATTCCAGACTTCGAATCGTAATCGAAGACCTTGCTGTTGAGAAAAGAATCGACTGCTTTTTTCAGTTCATCTTCGGTCGGGCCCTCGGTCTTCATCCTCTCGATCTGGTCGATGATGAGCTTCATTGCCCTGCTGTACTCATCAGCCTTTGTCTGCGCGGAAGCGGCAAATTTGCCAAGGGCAAAGGGATCCGCCCCGTACCTTGATCTCGCGGAATACGCCAGTCCCTTCTTGACCCTTACTTCCTCGGTGATCCAGGAAGTGAATGAACCTCCGCCCAGGATAAAGTTCATGATCGTCACAGCGCAACGATCGGGATTGTTGGAGTTGATTCCAAGATGCCCCAGCATGATGTTTGCCTGATTGATATCCTTGTACACGTAGCTGTAGCTTTCAACCGGTGTTTCGTCGATCTTCGGCACTTTCGGAACTGTGACTTGAGCTTTTGCCCAGTCACCGAATACCGCGTCCAGCTCCTTTTTGATCTCTTCTCTTGTAACATCGCCGCTTATCCCGACAAGCGCGTTGTTCGGATGAAAATACCTTGCGTGGAACGCGACAAGATCATCACGCGTGATGGCCGATACGGAAGCCTCCGTATTTTCCCATCCATAGGGGTGGTCCCTGTATAGAAGTTTGTTGAATTCTCTTCGCGCTACATCGCCTGGTTTATCGTTCTTTCTGCGGATATCCTCGAGCATATCGGATTTTTTCTTGTCGACCTTATCCTCAGGAAAAACCGGGTTGCGGATAAGATCGGCCATGATCCCGAGCACTTCCGTCAGATCTTTCTTCTGGCAGTTGACAAAGACCGTAGTACTCAGGTTCCCTCCGAAGATCTCGACAGTAGCCGGAAGGAACTCGAGCTCGTCGTTGAGCTTTTCGGACGGCCAGCTCTCGCTTCCGCCGTTACGTATAACCCACCGGGTTATCTCGTTTACCCCGTATTTTTCCCTTTCGGGGAAATATGTCTTGAAGAGTATCACGACATTTACCATCGGGATCTCGTGATCTTCGATCATGAACCCTTCAATACCGTTTTCAAACGATATATCGAGAACCTCGGGCGTGGTGATCACGAGCGGAGGGTATTTAAGCTTGCCCGGGTGTTTCCTGCCTGCAAGAAGCGAGGATGCAGAAGCCATCACAAGCACCACCGCAAGAATCGAAATAAGGACTTTTCTTTTCATTCCGGATCTCCCTTTCCTCTGCTATTCCTTATCCTTGAA
>CBDUUV010000141.1:0-4595 GCA_965370495.1 uncultured bacterium | reverse complement strand
AACGTATTGTATCGAGGTGCCTCTCATGGGATCCTGCTTAAATATATCAAACGGCAGCGTATCTTGCAGCTGACCTGCGGCGGTTTAAACGGACCGGGTCGACTCAGGACTGGCAGACACGGGTAGAAGAAGCGAAAAAGCGGCGATTCAGGGCAAAGAGGCAAAAGCCTCTCTTGAGCCGGCGGCTCTGGTTATTTTTATTGATTGTCCCGGTGCTTGCCGTTATCACGGTGACCGTTATCGTTCCGCGATATTTCCCTCCAGAAGAAAAGCAAGCCGTTTCAGGGAGGAAAATGCTTGCCGTTCTGCCATTTGAAAATCTTGGACCGCAGGAAGAGGAATATTTTGCCGATGGAATCACCGAAGAATTGATTGCCCGGCTTGCAAAGATAGAAGGACTGGGAGTCATCGCTCGAACGAGTGTTATCCGTTACAAGGAGACTAAAAAAACGATAGCCGAGATCGGAAAGGAGCTGGGGGTCGATTTCATTCTCGAAGGCACTATCCGCTGGCGGCGTGTCTCAGAATCGCAAAACCAGATTCGCGTCACACCGCAGTTGATAAAGGTCTCCGATGAGACGCACCTGTGGGCCGAAGTCTACCAGCGTGATATAACCGATATCTTCAGGATCCAGTCGGAGATCGCCGGCAAGGTGTCCAAAGCACTTGATATCGCCCTGCTGTCGGAAGATCCAAAAGTGAGTGACGCTTCGCCGACGGACGATCCCGATGCTTACCGCGCGTATCTCCAGGGCCGTTTCTGGTGGAATAAACGATCGAACGAAGGATTCGATCGAGCGATCGAGTTCTTCGATGAGGCGATACGGATCGATTCCGGCTACGCTCTTGCGTACGCGGGCAAAGCGGAATGCTACTGCATGCTCTCAATGCATCTGTCAAAGCCTGAAGAATTTATACTGAAAGCCCGGCAGGCAGCAGAGACGGCCCTGAGCCTGGACAAGACCATTCCCCTGGTGTACAACTCGCTGGCCTGGATAGAATGTTTTTACGAATGGGACTGGAATGCGGCCGAAGAACATTTCAAGCAGGCCCTCTCTCTCGATCCCGGTTATGCTACGGCGCACAACTGGTATGCCGCTTCTCTCGCAATCCGGGGCCGGTCGGATGAAGCGATAAGACACATGGAGCAGGCACACCGGCTCGACCCGGCATCTCTTATCATCAACCGGGATCTCGGTGTCATTTACTCCTGGGCGGGAAACCTGGAAAAGGCAGCGGAACAGATGCACAGAACGATAGAAATGGACCCATCCTTCGCGCCGGCTTACTGGACTCTCGGCCGAGTTTATATGGAGATGGGAATGTATGACGAGGCAATCGCAGAGCTTGAAAAATCAATAAAAATGCCTGGAGGAAACCACTATGTGCCAGGCTCCCTGGGATTCGCGTACGCAAGGTCCGGACGTAGAGATGAGGCGATACGGCAACTCGATAAGATTATGGAGCTTTCCTTGAGTGAAGACGTTCCCGCGTTCACAATCAGCCTGATCCATGCCGGACTGGGCAACGAAGAAGAGACACTGGACTGGCTTGAGAAATCATGTAACGACCATGAATTTCCAGTGGTTCTTATCAATATCGAACTTTGGATGGACGATTTTCGGTCGAATCCGCGATTTACAGAAATTATAAGAAAAGTCGGTCTGGAACAATAGCGACGGAGTAGTTTTATGATCGGCAAGGCCATCTCACATTGGGTTTCCCGAGCCTGTAGATGCCAGAGAGAGGCTTGAGAAGCTGCAGGCTGTCGGTCAGTTTTGATCTTTCATGCCCATCTGAAAAAACCGGTTGTTCGTGAACGCGGGAAAATACAAGCGCGGGGAATTCTGGGAGCATCCGTTCATTCAGAAAAGTCTTTTCAGAGCGACGATGGTCATGTCATCCATCTGATCTCTCGAATCGGCGAAGGTATTTACCTCATCGATTATGTGGTCGATGATCCCTGCAGCGTCGAGATGAGGGTTTCCGATAAGGGCTTTGACTATCCTTTCCTCGCAGTACTCTTCGTCCGCGGGATTTCTCGCTTCGGAGATCCCATCGGAGAATATGAGGAGGGTGTCGCCGACTTCGAGTGATATGACTGTATCCGTGTATTTGGACTCATCGAGGGCTCCAAGTATCAGTCCTCCGGTATCGAGGAAGTAGTGATCCCCGTTCCGGTGCGTGACGATCGGATTGTTATGGCCGGCATTGCAGTAGTGAAATTTGTGTTCGACATTGTCAAGGAGACCAAAGAAGAAAGTGGCGAATTTGTCGGGGGCGGTGCTTCTAAACAGGAGTCTGTTTGATCTTCTCATGATCTCGCACGGTTGATGTCCGCCCAGGTCCTGCCCGCGGAAGGTCGCCTGGAGATTCGACATCAAAAGCGCCGCGGGCATTCCCTTTCCGGAGACATCTCCCAGGCAGATCATGATCCTGCCGTTCCCGGCCATGATGAAATCGTAGTAATCGCCTCCCACGGCCTTCGCCGGTATGCTTTTTCCGGCTATATCGTATCCGTCGATTTCGGGCTTTTCTTTGGGCAGAAGGCCCATCTGTATCTTGCAGGCCATCTTCATCTCCTCCTGGAGATGTATCAATGACTTCTCTTCTTCGATCAACCTGGTGTTTTCGATCACCTGGGCGGACTGGGTTGCGATGATGCTCAGGAGCCTCTTGTCGGCATCCGTAAATCCACCGGGCGTGTTTTTGTTGAAGAGGTTCAGGGATCCTATGACCCTGCCCTTGAGAAGAAGGGGTACGCTCAGGAGACTGTTTACAGGATTTTCCTCGGTCTTCGGGATCCTTATCTGTTCATTGGATTCCATGTCGTTGATGAGAAGCGGTTTGCGGTTCGTCAGTATCCATCCGGTGATTTGTGTATCGAGATGCAGGGGAAGGAAATCGTTCGAACTGTTTACCTGGCGTATCATCGTCTGGAAGGGTTTTTCCTGTTCCCTGCTGTCGAGGAGAGTGACCGTGCCTTGTTCTGCGCCGATATGTTTTATGCATTTCTTTACGATGAGTTCTATGATATCTTCGAGGGAAAGAGTTGAATTGATCGCGGTCGATATATCGTTAAGGATCGAGAGTTCTTCGATCGCCGCCTTCAGGCGTTCATTTTCATCTTTCAGGATATTATTGTTTTTTTCCGGCGAACTCACGTAAAGATCCCGTTCATGAAAGAAAGACCCATTCTTCCGGGAAGCCGCAAGATTGTAGAACAACACAATGCAACATCCAGACCTGCTATCAATTTTATATTGAATCATGGGGGGGTTGTCCAGCACAATCGGGGACAAAAAGATAAGTCGCAAGGCCATTTTGCTCGGGTGATTTATGAACAGTTATAAACGCAATCAAAATATCGAGTTCTGTATCATCCTCACCGTTGTTCTGGTGCTGGGTTTTCTGGCATCGAATGCCTTCAGGTGGTGCTGCGATGATATATTTATAACCTTGCGCTATGCCGAACAGTTCCTTGCCGGAAACGGTTTTGTCTATAACGTCGGTGAACGGGTCGAGGGTTATTCCAACTTCCTGTGGCTTGTGATTATTACCTTCCTCCAGCGTTTGGGACTCGATCCGGTGAATGTGTCGACGGGGCTGGGGATAGGATCATTTCTGGGGACGCTGGCGATATTTTCACTCATTTCGCGCAAGTTGTCATCTGGCCGTTTCCTGTTGAGTATTCCGCTGACCTCCCTGGCCCTGATCGCCAATTACGAGTGTCTTGTATGGGCATCGAGTGGACTGGAAACAGCTTTCTATACTCTTTTACTTTCACTCGCTTTTTTCGTGTTTTTCTTTACCAGCGCTGGATACAGGTTCCGGCTGCTGATGTCGGCGGTTTTTCTGGTGCTGGCTGTCATGACGCGGCCGGATGGGCTGCTGATATATGCTCTGGCGGGGATGTTGCTTGTGGCCTCTACCATCAGAAAGAAGCCGCCATTTTTGCGAGCGTTCACGGACATTGGCCTTTTTGCTGTTCCATTGATCGTTATATATCTTCCGTACGTATTGTGGAAGGTTTCGTATTACGGAAGCTTTTTCCCGAATACCTATTATGCAAAATCAGCAAACATCCCCTATTATTCCCAGGGATTCTACTATCTGTGGCTGTATTTGCGCGCGCATCCCACATCGATCATTTTTCTGCTTGCCGTTCCGGTCTTGCTGCTGATCTGTACCAGGGGCAAGCCCAATGAAAATGGATCGTCCATCGACAATGTCATTTCAAAATCCGGCAGGAATGCTGTTGCCACTGCAGTCGTGATCGTCACAGCCTATCTCGTTTTTTTCATAGCAAGAATCGGCGGGGGATTCATGTATGCCCGTTTTATTGTACCTGTGCTTCCGTTCATGTATTTCCAGACCGAATGGAGCCTTCGGTGGCTTTTCAGGAGCCGCGCAGTCGTACTTGTCTCCATATCTCTGCTCTTGCCAATGTTCGTGGCTTTCGGTGAAACAGGGCTTCGAAACCGGCTGCTAATCAAGAAAGAAGCTGGCTGGATTGGTGATTTGCATTTCCACCGCGGGATTATGGACGAATATTACTATTACACAAAGGGTCACATAATAGAGAATGATCGCCG
>CBDUUV010000140.1:0-4605 GCA_965370495.1 uncultured bacterium | reverse complement strand
GAATTTGACGAGGGTAATATTCCAGGTTCGGTAAATATTCCCCGCGGTGTTCTTGAATTCTGGATAGCCGATGAAAAATTCTGGGATGAGGAAGGGCTGTTCGCGCCCGAGAAAAACGAAGAAATAATCATATACGGGTATAAGACCAGGCGTGGGCCGCTTGCGGCTGAGACCCTTGTCAGGCTGGGTTATACGAATATCAGTGATCTCTATGGCGGCTGGATCGTGTGGGACAAAGGGCCCGAGGCTCTTGAGGTTGAAGAAGAGGTCGTAGAAGAATCAGGTTGCGGATGATATATTTCTAGTTAAGGTGGAGTTATCTGGATAAGAAAAACTCAAAGGAGGTGCGCTCTTGCTCTTCGGAGTGGACAGGAGATTTCGACAGAATAGTAGATCGATCTTCCGTCCGCCGGTTAAAACGGTATAAGAGTGGTGATACTGATAAGCAGGGAGGATGCTTTTGATGTTCAGCAAAGCAAAGTATTTTGTGTTTATTATGGTTGTGCTGGCTCTTTTTTCTTTGGGGTGCAGCGAAGATACGACGGCGCCGGCCGATACCGGTTCCACACTCAGGGAGTATCTTGTCGAGAATGACCTGGATTTGAATTATATCCTGACAGACTGGATCATTGCCGCTTCGGGTGTCTATCCGAACGAGGCGAACTATTATATTATGGATATCCGTAGCTCTGAGCATTTCGGGCAGGGCCGGATCACCGGGGCAGTCAATTCGACACTCGGTACGATCGTTGCCGACGCAGCGGCAAATACTGAAGAAAAACCGATTCTGATCGTTTGTTATACGGGACAGAGTGCTTCACACGCTCTCGTGGCTCTGCGCCTGAGCGGTTACCCCGACTGCCAGGTCCTCAAATTCGGATTCAGCTCGTGGAGCGGTGACTTCGACAGCTGGACTTCCAACACGAGCAGCAGTGCGGTTGGCCACGCTAATTGGTCTACTGAAGCGACAACGGCTCTTGTAGAGTATGATTATCCCACGATCGATACGGAAGCTTCCTCGGGTGCTGATATTCTTAAAAAACGCGTAACGTTTATGACAGAAGAATTCAAGGGGGTTAGCGGTACGGATGTACTTACGACTCCGGGAAACTATTTTATCAATAACTACTGGGACCTGGTGGATGTAGAAACATACGGACATATCGCCGGTGCTTACAGGATCAATCCTCTTACCCTTGCAGGTGGCGAATTCAAAAATTATGATCCGGATAAGACCGTGGTAACATATTGCTGGACCGGGCAGACGTCATCGGTCATAACCGCTTATCTGACGGTTCTGGGCTATGATGCACTGAGTCTCAAGTTCGGCACAAACGGATTGATCTTTGACGAGCTTCTTACGCATAAGTGGCCCGGATCGGCTAATTATCCGATTGTATCCGATTGATCGAAAACGATGTTTGAACGTTTTTGGAGTTGTGAATCCTGAATTGTTAAATAAATCGGATAGACAGGTGATCAGAACCTGTCTCCCGAGGAAAAGGAAAAGGAATGCGAAAACTGTTTCTCATACTTCTGGTTTCCGTGCTGATGGCCCCGATGACCGCTTATGGCCAGGGGTGTATGGAGGGCGGATCGGAAGAAGGCGTCAATGTTGTAGGTTTTTTCCAGCCGCAGATCAATTTTTACCCAAACCCTGATTCCGATTTGCAGGAATTGACTTTCAGTTTCAACAGGGCCAGGATTGGAGCGGTCGGAACGGTTCCCTACGATATCAGTTACTACCTGATGATGGAATTTGGGCCGCTCAAGATAGGTGCACCCTATATGCTGGATGCTTTTATTACATATACACGTTTTGGCCCAAAGGCAAAGATCTCTTTTGGACAGTTCAAACAGCCGTTCGGCATGGAAAGAAATACTTCCTGTTCGGGGCTGCATACGGTCTGCAGGTCCATGGTCACAGAGAATCTCGCGATGGACAGGGATATGGGCATTATGCTTCTCGGCGAACTGTACGGGAAACTGAAATACAACCTGGCAGTTATGAACGGAAGCGGATTGTTCAACGAAGATAACACGAAAGATGACAACAAGGGGAAAGATATCATCGGCAGGATCGCATACTCACCCTTGAAATGCCTTACCCTGGGAACCGGGTTTAGAATGGGTAATACCACGTCATCGGTTGCAGGTGAAGATGATGACAAGTTCACGCGTTTCAGCGGCGACTTTACCGCGAACTACAGGGATTTTCTCATCCAGGGCGAATATATCTATGGCAAGAACGAGGGTTCCTATACTACGGGCAGTTCATGTTCCCCTCCGATAGTGACTCACCTTGGAACCGTCGAGAGACAGGGGTTTTTCCTTACCCTCCTGTACGATACCAAATGGAACCTGCAGCCTGTGGTCAGGTATGAACTCTATGATGAAAATATGGATGTCGATAAAGATATCCGCCACATACATACCATCGGGTTCAACTATTTCATCAATGAATGGACCAGGATCCAGGTCAATTACCAGCGCGCAATCGAGGAAAAGGTTCCCGCGGATAATAACGATGCGTTCTTTATCCAGATGCAGGTCAAATTCATGTAATAGCCGATTATTTTATGGTTCGCTATTTAAGGAGGATGCATGAAAAAAAATATGTTGTTCGCAGGGTTGATTTCAGCTGTGATGCTGTTCTCCCAGGCAGTCAGCTCCCAGGTCATTTCGGTCGGGGAACTGGCCGAATTGATCGATAGCGGGGATGTTATTGTCGTTTCAGCGAGGAAAACGGCGGATTATACCAAGGTTCATCTGCCGGGGGCAATCAACATCTGGCACAAGGATTTGTACAGGGAAGGCGATATAAAGGCGCTCTGCAAGAGTGCCGATGAACTCGCAACAATTCTTGGAAGCAAGGGGATCAGCGCCGACAAGACAATCGTGGTGTATGACAGCGGGAAGAGCAAGTTTGCCGGCAGGGTATACTGGATCCTGAAATACATGGGGTGCAAGGATGTCAGGATTCTCGATGGCCACATGAAGATGTGGAGAAAAAACCGTAAGCCTGTGACCAAAAAAGCGTCAGAAGTGGTTGCTGTTGAGTTCGCGGGTGTTCCTGATCCATCGATCTGTATTTCGATGGATGATGTAAAATCCGGTATCGTCGATTCGGGGACTATCCTGGTGGATGTAAGGGATAAAGACGAATACGATGGAAAGAAGGGCGATACTGAGCGCAAAGGACATATCCCCGGAGCAGTTCTTTTCAATTTCAAGAATGTCCTGAACGAGGATGGTACGATTAAAGACAGGGCAGAACTTGAAAAAGCATTCTCCGATGCCGGGATAACTTCCGACAAGAAGACCATTATCTACTGCGAGACCAGCGTAAGAGCAGGTATCGTGTATATGGTTCTTTCCTCGATACTCGGATATCCCGATGTGATGGTATATGATGGTGCAATGTTCGAGTGGACTGCGGATACGGATAACCTGCTCGAATAGACTGTGAAAGGAGATTTATCGGATGTCAAAGACAGCGATCACCGTAAATGGCGCTGAGGCCAGCAATATCTTTCCAGCTGTCATACTGGCAGTTTCATCTGCCGCGACGGGTGATGAAGTTATAATTTTCTTCACGCCGGGCGGAGCGCCGGCGATGGTCAAGGGAGCTATTGAAAAACTCAATGAAGAGACCAAGAATATGCCCGACCTTGTCGAGATGTTTGATGGGCTCAAAATGCTTGGCGCAAGGCTCCTCGTTTGTGAGCTTGCTTTCGATGTTCATGGATTCAAGGAAGAAGATCTTATTGAAGGCGTAGAAGTCGTGGGCGCGACGACGTTTGTCGGTGCGGCGCAGGGCGCTATGCTTACATTTTCATTCTAGAAGACTCTGAAAAAGGGAGGGAAGTAGAAATGGCAACAGTACAGCTGGATTCTTTGGGGCTCAAGTGCCCGCAGCCTATCCTGAAAGTTATGGCTTTGATTCCGACACTTAACGCAGGCGATATCCTGGAGATCCAGGCGGATTGCCCGTCTTTTCCAACAGATATCAAAGCATGGGCCGAAAAAACAGGAAAAACACTGTTAATGTGTTCGACTGATGGCGAAGGCAAGCATACAGCTCAGATACAGCTTTAGGCTAAACGGGAAATGGAGTGTTCCCCCTGGTGCTTATGAGTGAGTGGCATGGGGGCGCTCCAGGATCCGGAACACGTTTCAAAGCACAGGAAAATACGGGAGACAATGGATAATCAGGAAAGAGGCGTTTTTGCACCTAATATTGTAGGGTTTCTCTGCAACTGGTGTACATATGCCGCGGCAGACCTCGCCGGTTCTTCGAAATCGGAGATATCGCCATCAATGACTGTTATAAGGGTCATGTGTTCGAGCAGGGTGGACCATAACCTGCTGCTGACGACCTTTTTCAATGGAGCAGACGGGATATTGATAGCCGGATGCCATCCGGGCGACTGTCATTACGGCGCGGGGAACTATTACGCGAGGCGCCGATACGCGTTACTCAAAAAAGTAATGGAATCCCTTGGGCTCGAGTCCGACAGGCTCAAGCTTGTCTGGGTGTCAGCTGCGGAGGGAAATCGTTACGCCGAGGTTGTGAACAGTTTTACAGAGAAGATCAAGCAGCTT
>CBDUUV010000139.1:0-4663 GCA_965370495.1 uncultured bacterium | reverse complement strand
CCAGAGATATTGCCAATAAAATCGAAGGCGAAATGGAATATCCGGGGCAGATCAAAGTTGTTGTAATAAGGGAAACCCGATCGGTAGATTTCGCTCGATGAAGCCAAGGTCTGGAAATGATCAGGCGGCAAGATTTTGAAAAAGACAACTCTTGCCGGGATGATATGATGGAGACTGTATGAAATGAAGATTCTGATTATAGGAGATATTCTTTCCAAAGTGGGCAGAAAAGCTCTGTCTGAGGGACTCCCGGAATTGAAGAAACGTCTCGAAGTCGATTTCTGCATTGCAAATGTCGAAAATGGTGCGGGAATGTTCGGCGTTACTAAAAAAGTGGTCGATGAGATCAAAGGTTGTGGTGTAGATGTAATGACGAGCGGAAATCACATATGGGACAAGCGGGAAGGTGTAATGCTTCTTGAAGACAGGGAGGATCTTTTACGGCCCGCGAATTATCCGCCGGGGGCACCTGGTTTCGGCTACGTAATAGCAGGAAGAAACAAACACAGAGTATGCGTTATCAATCTGCAGGGACGTACCTTCATGCCTGACATAGACTGTCCTTTCAGAAAAGCGGACGAGATTCTCAAATCTTTACCGTCCGATATCAGGAAGATCGTGATAGACTTTCATGCAGAAGCGACAAGCGAAAAACTTGCGCTTGCCTATTATCTTGATGGAAGAGTGAGTGTTGTTGCAGGCACGCATACTCATATCCCTACAGCTGATGAAAGGATACTTCCAAAGGGAACAGCATACCAGACCGATCTTGGTATGACAGGTCCATACTCCTCGATTATCGGGGTGAAGAAGGAACAAATCATAGAGAGGTTTCTTACAGGAATCAACGTCAGGTTCCAGGTCGGAGGAGATGATCCATGCATAGAGGGTCTTTTAGTAGCGGTAGATGACGATACGGGCAAGGCTTTGAAAGTTACGCGTATTCATGAAGCGGTCTGACGAGGTTGTGTTTTGAAAAAATGGGATCTTAATAAGATAATTGATGGAAAGAAAATCGCGAAAGAAGTGCTTTCTGAACTCGCGGTAGAAGTCGATTCGTTCAGAAGAGATTACAGGCCCCCGAAGCTTGCTGTCATAATCGTTGGAGAAGACCCGGCTTCAGAGATCTATGTGGGAATGAAGGTCAGGGCTTCCGCAAAATGCGGAATTGATTCCGACCTTGTTGAAATGGCCTCTGATATATCAGAAGAGTATCTACTGGAAAGACTGAAAAGGCTTAATAGTGACCCAGGCATCGATGGAATACTTGTTCAGTTACCCCTGCCCGCACATATTGACAAGCAGAATGTGATAGAGAGGATATCACCAGACAAAGATGTCGATGGTTTTCATCCATACAATCTTGGCAGGATACTTTCAGATAAACCCAGGTTTATTCCATGCACACCTCTCGGGATACAGGTGCTTATCTCGAAGTATGGCGTAAAGGCTGAAGGCAGAAATGTTGTAATAGTTGGCCGAAGCCTGATCGTCGGAAAACCAATGGCTATGCTTCTTTCAGCGAAATCAAACTCGGGAAATGCGACTGTGACGATATGTCATTCAAGGACGAAAGATCTTTCACGGGTAACTGTTAAGGCAGATATACTTATCGCAGCTGTGGGAAAAGCAAACATGATAACCGGTGACATGGTAAAGGGTGGTGTGGTTGTGATCGATGTCGGTGTGAACAGGGTAGATGATCCCGAAACAAAAAGGGGCTATCGCTTGGAAGGTGACGTGGATTTTGATTCTGTCCAGCCAAAAGCGTCTCTGATCACGCCGGTCCCTGGAGGAGTCGGACCCATGACAGTCGCAATGCTGATGCAAAATACTCTCCAGGCTGCACGGTGGGCAAGGGGAGAAAGCGATGACAGGCAGTGATCGAAAGAATATTTCGGGAATAGATGCAGACGATATCTACACAGTGTCCGAAATTACGACTGCTTTAAGGCAGAATCTTGAAAGTGAGTTTTCTGCAGTCAGGATAATCGGTGAGGTCGCAAACTTCAAAGCGCACTCATCGGGGCATTTCTACCTGACTCTTCGCGACGCAAGTACGCTTATTCGGCTTGTTCTGTTCAAGAGGAACGCTGACAGGCTTGCTTTTGGCCCCAAGAATGGAATGCTTGTAATAGCCTCCGGCAGACTTTCTCACTATGGCGGTAGCGGCCAGACACAACTTATCACTGAAAGCATGTCTATTGCCGGAAAAGGCGCAACCGAACTCGAATACAGACGCCTGTTGCAAAAACTTATCAATGAAGGCCTCACGGACCCTGCAAGAAAACGTAAAATTGCGCCTTATCCTGAGAAGATTGCCGTTATTACATCGGTAACAGGTGCGGTTATCCATGATATCTGTGAAACGCTTGCCAGAAGATGGCCGGTTGTAGATATTCTGCATGTTCCTGCCGATGTCCAGGGCGAGGGTGCATCAAAATCCATAGTTGATGCATTCAAGGTGACTAACGCAATCGATGGGATCGATTGCGTTATCCTCGCGCGCGGAGGAGGCAGTATGGAAGATCTCAAGGCATTCAATACCGAGGAGACAGCAAAGGCCGTTTCGGAAAGTGTTTACCCTGTCATTACGGGTATCGGGCATGAGGTGGATACAACAATATGTGACTATGTCTCGGATCTTAGAGCCATGACCCCCACTGCTGCTGCAGAGCTTGCTTCCCCGTCAGCTTTGTCAGTTATGGAAACGGTTGAAGGAATCACGGAGAAACTCGGGCGCATAATAAACCAGAAATCGATCCAGAGACTGGATATGCTTGAATTTCTTCTTCGCAGCAGTGTTTTTCCGGCAATAAGGCACAATCTTGACCATGCGTCATGGCAGTTAGACGAGAAAAATGAAAGACTGACCGGCTGGTGGTTGAGATCTGGACTCCGTATCAGTTATATGCTCTCGGAAGCAGTTTCGAAACTCAATATCTCTGTTCAAAAAAAGTTGTCTCAAGCAAAACACTCCTTATTCGGTGAGATGGAAAGTATTTCGGCCAGGCATCCCGCCAGGTACGTATCCGCATCTAGAGAAGTCCTGAATAGATATTCTGATGTTATTCGTATATGGAGCAGTGAAAAACTTCGTTCGATGAAAGAAAAAACATCAGGAACTATACGTGTTCTGGAAGGGTTATATCCACTTTCAGTTCTTAAAAGAGGATATTCATACTGTGCGTCGGAGGATGGGAAAAGGATTATCTCGCGAGTGGATGATCTTTCCGACAATGATCGAATCAGGATAATTTTTTATGATGGTGGCGCTCTATGCAGGGTTGAGAAAAAGAGAAAGGGGAAGATGTGGCAGTGAAACATAGTTTCGAGAACCTGATCAACAGGTTGGAAGAGATCGTAAGGCGCCTGGAAGAGGATGATGTCCCTCTCGAAGAGAGTATTAAACTGTACGAAGAGGGGATGAAAACGGGAAAAAGATGCAAAAAGATACTGGAAAATGCTGAACAGAGGATAAAAAATCTTTCAGAAGAACTCGAGAAAGAAGGCGGGTTTGAATAAGGCGATTGGGCAAAGAGAATTCGAATCCAGGTTTGCCGTGACCGTGAAAAAAGTCAACAGAAGACTGGCAGAACTCCTCCCTCCGGAAAACGAATATCCCATTTCCCTTCACAGGGCAATGAGGTATTCGACTCTGCATGGAGGTAAAAGGCTACGAGCTGTTTTATGTATATGGTCACATTACCTTTCGGGCGATGCTTTTCCGGATGATGCTCTCGATGCTGCTTGTGCTATCGAATGTCTCCATGCCTACACACTGATTCATGACGACCTGCCCTCGATGGATGACGATGATGTGCGCAGAGGAAACCCGGCATGTCATATAAAATTCGGGGAATCTATTGCTGTACTTGCCGGAGACGCTCTTCAGGCCCTGTCTTTCGAAATAATATCCAGGGGTGGGGAAGCGCCGGCAGGCAACTGTGTTCTGGCTTTGAGGATATTATCCGAAGCAGCGGGTTCTCTTAATCTTGTTGGAGGGCAGGTCGCTGATATAGAAGGTGAGGGTAGGGAACCGAACTCGGAAATGGTTAGATTCATACATACGCGAAAAACCGCAAAACTGATCTCGGCTTCCATGGCTGTCGGAACGGCATTGTCATCGGGGCATTCAAGCAAGCTCGATCAAATATGTGAAATCGGGGAAAAAGCAGGACTGGCATTCCAGATTATAGATGACCTTCTGGATATCGAGGGCAGAGAGGCTAGTGTGGGAAAAGCCTTGAGAAAGGATACCGGAAAAGGGAAAATCACCTGGCCGGCCTGTTTCGGTAGAACACAGTCTCATGAAACGGCAAGGTTGTTGATCGACGAGTCGATTGACAGGATCCGTGATTTGGGTGACGAAGGATACATCGGGTTGTTATTTAAATACATTCTGGAACGGGTTTTCTGAAAATGATTAAACTAATGCTATACAAAGATGTATTCCTGATCCCTATTTTATGCGGTGTAATAGTCCAGATACTGAAACTAATAATATATTCTCTTGTTAACAGGAATCTGGATATAGGAAAACTTTTCAAGGCAGATGGAATGCCCAACCTGCCTGCTACAGTATTCGGGGCGCTATCAGCTGTCATAGGTCTGAAATATGGGTATTCTTCGATACTATTTGCAGTAACTGCCACTTACAGTG
>CBDUUV010000138.1:0-4810 GCA_965370495.1 uncultured bacterium | reverse complement strand
TAAGATGTTATTGAATAATCGCTTTATCGAAAGCTGTCGCTTGCTGCTTAATCGTTTGAAAGAAATTTTTCCGGCCCGTCAATCACTCTGACCTTCCGAAACTTTTTTGATCTCCCCGGATATTCTGATTATATGGTTCTGCTCCTCTGCGATAAGCAGATCTATCTTGTCGGCGCCTAGATTTTCCCTCGTCATTGATTTCATCGAGGTAAAGAACAGGATCGTGTCTTTTTCGAAGGTCAGCGCGGCTTTGAGCGCTGCCAGCGCGTCAGGCGCGTTCTCCGCTACATGTTCCGCCTCTCTCTCGTTCGAGAACAAGAGCGACTTGACGAGTGCATCGAGATAGAGTTCCTTAACCCCTTCAGAATCTATCACAGTCGGTGTCGTCGTTTCGCCGCCCAGCTCGTCGCGGAGCTGCTTGAACGTTTCCCAGTGGTTCTTTTCCTCACCGGCCAGGTATTCAAAAACCTTCTTCACCCGGGGGTCTGTCGCCAGTTCGGCAGCCTTGTTGTAGTAAGCTTCACCGTTCTTCTCTATATCCATTCCCATCTCGAATACTTCATCTGCATTGAACATAATTCCCATCAGGATCCTCCTTCACCTGTTATTAGTGTTTCAGCCTGAATCACACCTGCTCAAACATATCCTTGCCCACACCGCATTCCGGGCAGACCCAGCTGTCTGGAAGATCCTCGAACGATGTGCCGGGATCGATCCCCGCATCGGGGTCGCCTGTCTCGGGATTGTAAATGTAATCACAGACTGTACATTTCCACTTTTCCATCATCGCTCCCTCCTATGGTAGCCTTATTCCATAAACTGCGTTTCATCCATGTCAAACCAGTAGAATCCTCCAATGAGGCTGTTTCGTTCAGCCTGCAGGAGATTATAATGGCCTTCCTCGTCTTCGGCCAGCTTAAAAAACATTTTTTTCAAGTCCGCATCCTCAGTTTTCCCGGCTCTTTCAGTATAAAAGTCGACTGCCCTGGATTCGGCCTCGATAGCAATATCGAGAGCGGCATATGCCCCTGTCTCACTGTCCACGGTGAATCCCGTTATCTCGGACTCCTTCAACTTGCCTTCTTGTGCAGTGAACGCCATACCGAAAAGCCTTTCATACCACTTTTCGAGTTTTTCCCTGTGGCCGTCCTCATCTTTCGACAACTGGTGGAACCTTTTACTACCCTCGCTGTTCGATATCGCCTGCGCGATGGTACCATAGAAATCCCTTGCGCCTATTTCCCTGTATATCGCCCCCTCGAGAGATTCCATCAATTCACGCTTCTTATCCACTCCGTTCTCCCTTCGATGCGGCCAACACAATCGAAAGTTCATCATGCATCGGCATACCTGCCGTAAACTCTCTCAATTCGTCCAGAATAGTACTGATTATATCCTCTGATGGCAACCCGGCGTTTTCCTTGAGTAGCCACCCTATTCTCTCGCGCCCAAACATATCGCCGTCCTCGTTTTTCGCCTCGATAATGCCGTCTGAAAACACGCAAAGCATCGACCCTTTTTCAAACGGCACCGATGTCTGATGGTAAATGAATTCCGGGTCTATACCTACGATCAGCTGTGTTTTAAGAAGCGACTCGATATGCCTGTCACCGGTTACCAGAAACGGTGGTTCGTGCCCTGCGATCGTGTATATCATATTAGAGCTCGCGGTATCGAACATCACCGCCATGATCGTAAGAAAAACTCCTTCTCCCTCGAACCTCTCAGCCATTATCCGGTTCAACCGCTCAATGATTTTCTTCGGCCCCATAGCGCCCAAATCGAGCCGGTGCGTGCAATTCTCGTCGATATACTCTCCAAGTATCCTGTTGGCAAAAGCGTTGATCTCGGTCGTCTCCATATTGTGTCCCATCACGTCGTAGAGGGCCATGAATGTCCCCACGTCCGCGTTAGCCTTGCCCCTTATAACTGTGGTAAGTATGTTGTCTCCTCCGACAATGACAGACGGCAGGGAAACAGCCGTTATCTCCAGTCCCCGTGAGGCTTCACGTTTGATAAAAACGGGCTCGGCGGGCAGTTCGTATGTAAGGACCTTCCCCTTGTCGCGGTCCCATTTCTCGTTCCATCCCTTATCGATCGCCACATATTCGTTCATCAAAAGCCGCCTGTGAATCCGCTCCTCCTCGGCCAGCCTGAGAAGCAGGCCCTTGACCCCGGGAGGCAAATCCTCTCCTTCACCCTGCTTGTAGTAATAGTTAAAAGCAGCTGTCTCCCTGATGATTGCCCCGGAAAGGATCTTGAGTACATGCTCCTTTTCGCTCATATCAGTCCTTTACCATTCGGGCCAGCTTTGCTCCGGTTTTTCTTACTTCATCGAGTTCTTCCGGGTCCGGAATATACTTGATCCTGATCTTGTCGATGGGGAGCTCCCACTCAAGTTCCCTGAGGACATCCTCCACCTGCCCAACGGCCTGCCCTCCCCATCCGTAGGAACCAAAAGCCAGCCCTATCCTGTCTCTCGGATGGAGGCCCTTGAGATAGGTAAGAAATGCTCCCATCGTAGGCATCATACCGTTATTCAGCGTTGGTGAACCGATCAGTATCATGCGTGACGTGAGAAGATCGGTGAAGATGTCCGATATATGCGTCGTATTGAGGTTTCTCATCGTCACGGGAATACCCTCTTCAGAGATCCCCTCTTCGAGAGCGCGAGCCATCTTTACGGTGGAACCCCACATCGAGTCGTATACTATCAGAGCTTTCTTCTCGGTCGCATTTACCGTCCATTTTCTGTATTCTTCGATTATCTCCTGTACCATCGAGCGCCAGATAAGTCCGTGACTCGTCGCTATCATATCTATTTCGAGGCCTCCCAGCGCGTCGAGAGCTTTCCTTCCCTGTTCGACATATGGAAGCACAATATTGGCGAAATACTTCGCCGCTTCCTCCCTGAGTATATCCCAGCCAACCTCGTCATCAAAACGCTGCGAAGTCGCGATATGCTGACCGAAAGCATCATTGGAAAATAACAGCTTCTTCGCGGGAAGGTACGTGACCATATTGTCGGGCCAGTGAAGCATTGGCGTGTGGACGAAGTGAAGGGTCTGTTTTCCAATATCGAGCGTTTCCCCTGACTGTACGACTGTACAGTCCCAATCCTTCTTGAAATGCCTTTTGAGCCCCTTCTCGCCCATGACAGATGTTACGAGCTGCGCGTTGGGTGCCAGTTCGAGCATAGCGGGCAGGGATCCCGTATGATCCATCTCCACGTGATTTGAAATGATATAATCAATCGAACCGGGATCGACCACTGCCTCTATCCGTTGAAGCATCTCGTGAAAAAGAAACTCTTTGACGGTATCGACCAGCACAATCTTCTCATCGACTATAAGGTAGGCATTATATGTAGTACCTCTCTGCGTCATGTAACCGTGGAAATTCCTTATATTCCAGTCTATTCCTCCAACCCAGTATACACCGGGTTTTATCTCGACCTTGCTCATTTGACAAAACCTGCCTTCCCGTCTGCCTGTTTACCTTTGTTCCTGCAATCGGAACACTTCCCGTAGAGATACGCCTGCACCTCGTCGACCTGGTTCCCATTGAATTCCTTCTTTACCAGAATGGGGCAGCTCCCCGGGCAATCAAACTCGACGTGTATTATCCTCCCGCATTCAGTACACATGAAATGGTGGTGCAGCCCCAACGTCGTCTCGAAGCACACCTCACCCCTCTTTCTGATAGAGAGTTCCTGCACCTCTCCGAGCTTTTCCAGTATCCTCAGAGTCGAATATACGGTAGCTTTTGAAGTGGTCGGATACCTCTTCCTGATATCCGAATAGATCTCTTCGACTGTAAGATGATTGTCACTCGAGATAAGACACTCCACTACAGCCATACGCTGAGGCGTCAGTGTAAGCCCTTTCTTCTTCAACCTTTCGAAAACAGGTTTCATGGCACGGCCCTTTCATTGACAGCTATTATACAATAATTATTATAGTTTTATAATGAATACTTGTCAAGGGGTAAAACTAGTGGAATTTTCCCATTTTCCAGGGAGCAAACAGGGTTTATCCGGAGCGTAGTGTCCAAAGAATCGGGGGGAATACGGTAACCTGGATTTCATTTTTTCCTGATCTCTATAAATTCTACAAACTAAAGTTGAAAGTAATACCCAATAATGCAATGTGCTCGCTGAAATCTATCACTTTATCTTTTTTGGAGTATAAATATTTGTATATTCCGTAAAACCCTATTTTCCAGAATACTATCGCATTGATTCCCACTTCGGCATTATAAACAATTCCTCTCTCCATTGCATCAGGCTTATCTTCATCTTTCGGTACCGCTAATCCACCTGCCCCCCCTCCCATAAATAAATTTACTCTTTCGGTTTTAAATGGTTTTGTAATAAAAAGAAAATTAACTGTAATCAAATCGGCTATTTCGTAAGAATGGGTTGGATTGGGACCATTTGTGTAATACTCAGTGGAAACCGAAATGGCGACAGGAATATTTCTCGGTTTGATATCGAGTGTAAGTTGCCCGCCTCCTAATTGGCCAATCGGGGATCGTTTATCTGTGAATCCTCCCTGGCCTAATCGAATCGTGAAATCTATTTTTTTCTCTGCAGAAGATAAACTGTCAGTTTGAGAAACAACTTCATGAGCATCAATTTGAAAACATGAAAAAACGGCAAAACCAAACAAAATAAATACAGAGAAAAGATACCTTTTATACATATCTTTCGCTTTTTTTGTCTTTGACAACTTTCAGGATTTACATAGGTCAGGCCACTAGTCCCAAATCAAGCGAGTTTGACTCATTTTCAATCAAAAATATCTTCCGC
>CBDUUV010000137.1:0-4811 GCA_965370495.1 uncultured bacterium | reverse complement strand
GATCACTTCATTGACAGTTTCAGCGGAACGCGTCTTGGTAACCGCGACAATCGTTATCCCGGATGGGTCCCTGCCAGCTTTAACGGCAGCTTCCGCGACCCTGTCCTTTACCCGTTTGTAATTATCTTCTATAGACATTCTGCACACTCGATTCCGGTTCCGTGTGATCTGTTCCGATCTGGTCAGGGCGTCCCGATCAGAATCAGTTCTTCCTGCTCGTCGCCGGCAACAACGACTTCCCCGTCAAGAGTGATGAAAAGGTCTATCTCGCTTCGAACCGCCATCTCACCATCGAGGTAGATGCCAGGTTCTATGGAAAAACAAATCCCTGGAACGAGCTGCCGCTCGTCTTTTGTCTCCAGGTTATCGATATGAACACCGTTGCCATGAACCTCTTCACCGATCGAATGGCCTGTTCTGTGAATAAAGTAGTCTGCATACCCCGCTTCCTTGACAACGTTGCGGCAGGCATCATCTACCTCCCAGCCATAGCAGACACGCCCGTCGGCAAAACATTTGCGCACGAAATCCACTGCCGCTTTTCTCGCGTCACGGACAGTTTTAAATATCTCCACATATTTTGCCGGAGGTTCGTCCCCGATATAACCACACCAGGTGATATCATAGTATATCGAACCGGGGTCCTTCAGCTTGCCCCACAGATCTATCAGGACCGTATCACCATTCTTGAATGTATAGGTACCCTCCTCCTGTGGTTCGAAATGGGGATTCGCCGGGTGATCATTGGCTCCAACGATCGGGGTATCGTGGCCGGGATCGATCCCTTCCTCTTCGAAACGCCTGAGTATCAACTGCGCGATATCGTGCTCGGTTACTTCAGAACCTTCACGGATCGCCTTACCGATCGCCTCAAACGCCTCGTTCTTGATACCCTGAATGATATCACACGCCTTTAGATGGCTCTGGTACCCTTTCTCGTCGATTATCGCCTCGAAAAGCTGGACGAGGTCAGACGATGAAACGACCTCGTGGCCAAAGCTCCTGATCAGTTCGATCGTTCCGCCATCAACTATTGATGTATATGGAATATTATTCAAAGGCGAATACTGCATTGCGATGGTCTTTTGATCTCCCAGCATTTCCTTGAGTTTCTGGTGAAGTTCGACCCATGGATGATAGTACACCTTCTGCCCCGGCAGGGAATCGAGCTTGGACATCTCGACACGGTGCACAAGCCGTACAGGCTCACCGCTAGCCGGGATATAATAGAACCAGCGCCGCGAAGTCATCTTCTCAAAATCGAGTCCAAGAATCCTGTAAGCAAGGTGGTCACGGTTATGAAAATCATAGAACAACCATCCATCGACGCCTTTATCCGTCAAGGCTTCCTGAATTGCTTTAAGGTCCATCATCATCTCCTTGCGTATCCTGTAAACAACATGCAACCTGCGCGGACAAAAGCAACGCTATCATGCATTCAGGCCCATGTCAAGAAGGCGCTGACAGGGACCATCGCCTGTTACTTTTAACAAGTAACAAGCTGCGTGACATGAAATAAATAAAGTAAACTTCCGCAATTTACACATTATCCTTTTTGCTGTTCTGTGCCCGCGTCCCGTACCGATGGAGGGGGGGCATGGTAACAAACAAATTGAAATACCAGGTAATTTGTATATAATGGAAGGATGGAACTGACGACACGAAAATTTGAAAGGCACCCCCCTCTATGGATATTTCCATACAATCCGATATCATCGAGATCCTGGCCTGCCCGGAATGCGGTGGCCATCTCCGGTATGATTCGGGAAAATTGAAGTGCAGAGAATGCGCGTGCGAGTACGAGGTTCGTGATGGAATCCCCATGCTGTTTCCAGATAACCTCGACACAGCCCATCTTGAAGAAGAAGAAAAGCTCGGAGAACTAATGGAAAACCCGCTGCTTTCCAGCAGCGAACTCTTTTACGAGCGGCAATGGGAAGATTCCAAGCAAGAATACTGGGCCTTCGTAAAGGAAAAACTGGGTACGGGCGGCAAGGTTATTCTAAACGCGGGATGCGGTATCGATGTCCGTTTCCTCGACCTGGGAAAAGAAAATACTCTCATAGCTTTTGATCTCATGCAGAAACTCCTTTACACCCTGCGGTCAAAACACGGCTCAACAAACAACATCGCCGGAGATGTCCGCTCTCTTCCTTTCCGGCGCGACTCATTCGACTGCCTCTGCTGCATCGATCTTATCCATCACGAGAACGACAAGCTGCCGCAAATTCTCGCGTCTTTCCATAAGGCACTCAAACCGGGCGGTATCCTCCTTCTCGAAGATGTAAACGCCTGGGGGCTGTTCCAGTTCTGGAAGTCGATCCTGCTTCCCCGGCCTGTTCACGGTGCTCTCAGGTCGATATACCACCGCCTCAAAAGATCCAGCTATCAGCCAGCCGATTATGAATTCCCCACAAGTGTCTGGAAAGTAAAAAAACTTCTTTCTGAAAGCGGATTCAGAGAGATCGAGGCTGTCGGCCTGAACGCATATCCTGTCAGGCATCAAGCAATGTACAGGTTATACAAAACTTTTTCAGGAATAGGCCGTATCCGGAAATATCATAATTTTCACTATCTTCTTTTTGCCAGAAAATAGATCCGGGAAATCAGAAACCGGCCATGAAAGCCGCTGCGCCCACAAGAAAACCTGCAAGAAGATTGATTGCCTTGACAACAAAAAACATCTTCCTGGAATGGGCCAGCATGGGTAGCATTCCGTGCCCATCCTGTACAATCGAACTTGCCAGCAGAACACTGAAAGGTACGAGCCCCTGCGCAAAAAGTGTTACAAACACCAGGTGCGGTCCGGACTGGGGAATAAGACCTATAACGCAGGCGACTCCAAGAAGAATCCACTTTCCCCCAACTGCAAGCGATTCCAGGTCGAGATTCAGCTGGTTTGTCAGTATGTACAAGAATACAAGAACACCGAATGTCCAGAGAAATATGTGGATGAGATGTTTTTTCGCAATATGCTCCCAGAGGTGTTCCTCGAGAAAATGGTCAGGGACCGTCGCCACGACAAACAGCGCGATCGCAGATGAAAAAAGCATCGTAATTCTTACCCATCCCCATCCGCCACTTTCATGCCCCTTGTCTTCGTGGCGATCATCCTGCATTGGCCTGTGAATATTATGCTCCTGGTGATCATCATGTTCTACATAATCTATTACACCGACCGCATCGCCCGGATGCCCGTGGCCATGGTGCCCGATCTGGCCTGTTATGATCCCTATCATCAATCCAGCCAGGACGATTGCAAGAATACCCCTTGCGGCAGTACAGTGTCTCCACTGCGCGACAAATTTTCCTTTCAGATGAAAATCTTCCTTATGTTCTTCATGAAGGACCAGTCCCTCACAACACAGCTCTTTGGAATCACTTACCCTGCGCATGATAAGATCCGTCAAAATCCCTGCTATAATCCCGACCAGCAACAGGATTCCGGAAAGTATAAAGGCTTGTTTCGGAATCATGGCAAGCATTACGAAGGCTTCATCGCCGCTTGTCGCAATCATTGCCGTTACGACAGCTCCAAAACCAATGACCCTGTGAGAAAACATGGCAACAACCGCAAAAGCCCCGAGGCATCCAGGAATCGCTCCCAGCAGGGCCGCAATGATATACTGCCCAAACCGGCTCCGGGCAAGACTGCTTTGCCAGACCCCGCGGGTAAGAACATTGACATATTCGATCACCAGCATCATCACGAAAACAAAACCGGTAATCATCACGGTATGTCTTAGTACGTCCATCATCGTAAACGCAAATTAACACACGATTTCTTCCATGACAATAAATTCATTTGCACAACCACGTGGCCCCCGTATTGATCTCACACACTCTGATAATTCGAAAAAGCGCATTTGCACTACCTTTCCGCGGAATAATTCCAACACAGAAAATTCCAATAACCTGTTGAACAACCGGCATTTCTTCGCTAAACTTTTCCATGTAGTGTTAACCACAAGGGAGAAATTACGATGAAAAAACTTATTGTCCTGTGTTGCGCGGGCCTTTTCGCAGTATTAACCGGATGCTCGTCTATCAGGGTCGGAACGGATTTCGACCACAACGCCGATTTCTCGGTACTGAAAACATACAGATGGGTCGAACACAGAAAACAATCTGACAACAAGATGATGAAAGACCCTCTCATCAGAAAACACATTATAGATGCCGTGGAAAACGTGATGGATGCCAGGGGATATTTCAAGGTTAGAAGTGAAAATCCCGATTTTCTGATCGCTTTTTATATCGGATCGAAAAAGAAAGTTGATGTTACTCACTACCGCTACGGGTATGGAAGATGGGGACGTTTCAGAGGCCGTGATATCAGTGTTCGAAAATACAGGGAGGGTTCCCTGATAATTGATATCATAGATTCGCGCACAAAGCAGCTGGTCTGGAGAGGCTGGGCTACAAGTGTACTCCACGGCCGGGAAAACATCAGGGAGGATATTCAGGCATCTGTAATAAAAATCCTGGAGAGATACCCCCCGAGGTAAGACGCTCATTCCTCGTACAGGCTGCCCCGTTTGACTGTTCCGCTCCCGAATCGTTCGAGAATGTCATCGACCGCCCTGTCGACACGGTCCCACCTCTCTTCATCCGCGCTCTTTTCCCGGAAGAGAGAATACTGTTCTATCGTACCTGCTGGTTCGAGATTGGAAACGCCCACACCGATAAGCCTCTTCCTGGAACGGACACCGCGGGAAAGAAGTAGCTTGCGCGCCTCGGTAAATATCTTTTTCCCCTGGTAAGTGGGATGATCCAGCGTAATGCTTCTTGTCAACTGCCTGTGAGCGGAA
>CBDUUV010000136.1:0-4824 GCA_965370495.1 uncultured bacterium | reverse complement strand
GGTAGTCCTCGTGGCGATACTACCAGCGCATGGCTGCCCTTAGCCAATCTAGTATTACCTGCACATCCCCACAGGCAAATACTATCTGTGCCTGACAGAGATCCCTCCATTCGTTGTCCGTATATATATATAACCGTTTCCATCACCGATCTCACCCTGGATCCTGGTCCGTTTGATTTTTCTGACCCTGCCCAGATCGAAATCGGTCCTGGCCCTGCCGTTCAATGTTCTAATATCGAGTTCGGCGCCTGTATCATCAGGCAACTCGACCCTTACTCCTCCATTGACCGTCTTGATAGTCAGCTCGCCGCCCTCGGGAAATTCTTTTATTACGCAGTCAATGCCTCCATTTACCGACTTGATCTCACCTTCACCGCCTGGAGAATGGATATCAATACTTCCATTCACTGTTTTCAGAAAGAACATTCCTTCTACATCTTCCACAGATATCTTCCCGTTGACCGATTCCAGCTCGATGTTAGTCCTGTAAGGAACCTTTATTATATAAGTAATAGTTATCGAAAGATTTGATTCCCCGAAAAAACTGAACAGTCCGGTTCTTCTCAACCGGGGTAGATCAGCCCTGACATCGACCATTCCAGCATCCGCATCTACATCAAATTCGATCTTCCTGAATATCTTGTTTGCATTTGACTTGCTGGGAGCTTTTATCCTGATCTTCGCCACGATTTCGATCGCCTCGTTGCCCCAACCCTCAACATCGATTGATCCATTCACGTTTTCTATTATCAGCCTGGCACCTTCATCAACCTCGAATCTCCTCTCCCATACCCTGTTGAGCCGATAAGCACAAAGGGTAGAAGGCAGTGCGAGCAGAACTATCAGGATCAGCACAGGCACAAAAAATCTTGATTTCATAATCATAACCTCCGATCAACGGGGAAAATCCCGCGGGCAACATACCGGCTCGGTAAAACTGGACAGGAACGTGATCGATTCACCCCAGGCCGAACGCCGGCAAACCCGTGCTTAACAATTAACAATACTATTTACGGATTCCCGAACATCTTTGTTTCAGCCGTCTCGAAGATTCCCCCTGAACCGGGATCTCCTGCCGGGAACTGCAACTTTTATCCAACATCGATTGTCATTCCATCAACGGCAATCGTCACTGGAACATGACAATTCTTTTCCACAACGGCGACAGGGTCCTGTCCACCAAAAAAGGGATAGAGGTGAACAAGCAGGACCCCCCCGACACCTGCCTCTGAAGCGGCAACACCCACCAGGGAAGGGGTCATGTGTCCTTCTGCAGGGTGACTGTCCGGGAATGAACACTCCGAGATAAACAGGTTCGCTCCATGCGAAAATTTCACCAGCCGGTTTGAAAATGCGGTATCACCCGTGTAGACAAGGCTCGAACCAGCGTAGCTTACGCGATATGACAGTGCAGCCCCTTCAGCATGTTCTGCCCGGGCGGCTGTAATTTCGACCTCACCCAGCAGAACACCATCGCCATCGCCGAGTTCGATCAATTCCACATCGATCCCCTTCGAAAAAGAAGTATACAGCCCCCCCCATCCTTCCATGAAGGATTCGAGCCCTACAGGACCATAGATTACCGGGTCCAACATCTCACTCAACGACCTGTCATTCCTGATCGCCGAGAAATAATGCCCGATGCCGAGGGTATGATCGGGGTGAAAATGTGTCAGGAATATTCTCTCAGCTGAATGATACGACCCGGTTAATTCTTCCATCGCCTGCATGACCCCAGGCCCACAATCAAACAGGAACCTTTGCCGTCCTGCCTCGATGAACAACGACGTCGAACTTCTTTCCCGAGATGGAATGATAGTGCCTGAACCAAGAACCGTTACTCTTAAAGGTATCATTTAATGCTTCCTGTCTTCGGTTCCTTTTTCGAAAGGAATATTTTGAGCGATCTTCTTTCGGTCAGGCCAAGGGTGCGGCAGGCATTTCCCTTATTGACAGCTATCTCGAGATATCCCCAGCTGTTGAGCAGAGCCATAAGCTTTCCAGCCTTTCCCTCGTCGTAATAATCGTATATTCCGCTTATTTTCTTTTTCATCAGACGCAATGAAATATCTTTGAGCATAACGTTCTTTCCGAATTCCAAGCGTATGGTCTCTTCACTGATATTAGTAATAATATTTCCGAAAGTATCTATATACGCTACCCTGCCTGACAATTCGCCTTTCCCGTTAAGATACGGCCGTATGGCAGGTATGGTAAGGACAGAGTCGATCTCCCTCCCCATCTCTTCGGGAGATACTCCCTGTGACAAGTGTGCTGCTACCGGAGCAAAGACATCCCTGCCCATGAAGGTCGAACCCTGAGGCTCAAGGGTATATTTTCCAGGCCTGACCTCGAATGCTTTCTCAACCTTTCCTTTTTCGAAAACACAGCTCAGGATACCGTTATCCGGAGCAATAAAATAATATTTTTCTGTTTTAATAATCAGGTTCCTGCGGTTGCCACCGACGCCAGGGTCCACTATGCAGAGGAATATCGTACCATTGGGGAAATACCGGAAACCGTTACCCAGTACAAAACTCCCTTCCTGTACATCCTGACTGGAAATATCATGACACAGATCGACAATCTTCACGGACGGGTTGATGCCGAATATTACCCCTTTCATGACTCCGACATACCAGCTGGACCAGTTGAAGTCGGTAAGAAGAGCTATAATCCGTGGAGGGGCGAAGACCGTTTTCTTTCCCATGGAAATCAACCACCTTCCATGAATATTCCCCTGCAAAAACTGACCCTCAATTCCTGTAATCCAGACTACAGGAATATCAACGGAGCTGTCAAAACGATTATGGAATGATGGTGCAACATATGGTCAGGTCAGATCGATGATTTCATCTGCAGACAGGATTTTCTCGAGGACACTCTCCCTGAAACTGTTTGTCCGATTCGCTTCCGTGCCGGCAATACGCACTCCGATATTCCGCTTGCAATACACCTGGATACAATCTGCCCATTCATGATATACTGCCGCTGTAAACAGTATTATTGCCGAGCCTGAACTGCAGACAGGGGGATACCGATCATGAAAATCGCCATCGTGAGTGATTCGCACGATCATCTCGAAAATGTTGAAAAAGCCATACAAATGATAAACGGTATCGGGGCTGATCTTCTGATTCATTGTGGCGACCTGTGTTCACCCTTTGTTGTAGACAAGCTCGCAAAATTCTCGGGGGAGGTCAACGTGGTATTCGGCAATAACGACGGTGACCGGATAACCATAGCAAAGATCGCGGAAAGATTCCCGAATGTAACGATCCATGGTGAATCTGGTGTGATTGATACCGGGTCAGGCAAGGTTGCATGGACACATCGTCCCGAATTCGGCAACGGACTGGCAGCCACAGGAGAATACCGTGTCGTATTTTCCGGCCATACTCATGTAAGGAAATCGACAAAATCAGGCAACACGTGGCATATCAATCCGGGCGAATTGATGGGACTGCGCGAGGATCCGGGATTTGCAATATTCGATATGGAAACTGAAAATCTGGAATATTTCGACCTTTCCGGCAGTGAATAAAATCGGTTTTTAACATCAATCCGTCAAAAAGACTTACAACAGACCAGCCATCATTTTATGTTCTGATTCTTTTTACCCGAGGTGGAAATCGACATCGGGACGATTCTGTTTCAGAAAACCGATTACTTCGGCCAGCCCGGGTATTCCCGCTCGTCCACCTGGTTTTCTGCATTTTAAAGCAGCAACCGCGTTGGAGAAAACACAGCATTGGAACACATTCCAACCCTGAAGAACGGCAAAAATGTACGCTCCGTGAAAAACATCCCCGGCACCTGTAGTATCAACTGCATCAACTTTGAACCCACTGACTTCCACCACATTGTCACCATCCAGGAACAAACATCCTCTCTCTCCGAGTGTCACGACGGAAGAAATCGACCCAAACGATGAAATCTTTCTCAGCGCTTCTTTATGCCCTTCCCCTCGTGATATCTGCTCAGCAAATATTTCACTCGCTACGATATGGTCACAAAATGGAAGAATGTCGACTACTCCGTCACGAACTGTTCCCGCGTCGATTACAACGGGAATTTCATTCTCTTTTGCCTTACGCGCCGCGGCAAGTGCGGCCACAGGTTCCAGGCTGTCGATCAATAAGCCTCTGCTCGAAGTTATAATGGAGGTATCAACCTCCCCGGCTTCAAGAAGCGAAAGTGAACCCCGCGTCCAGAGTATTGTACGGGCAGCAGTCCTCTCATCCACCATGATGAAGGCAAACTGTGACTGCTTGCCGGCCTCAATAATCACAGCAGAGGTATCGATACCCTCGGATTTGAGTTCTTTCAGCATCTTTCTGCCAAAATCATCGTCCCCCACCTTCCCTGCAAATCTCGCGGATAACCCAAGCCTGCGTACTGTGACCGTAGCAGTTGCCGCTGGCCCACCACCCTGTATCGTAAGCCCCCTCAGCTCCAGCTTTTTGTTTTCATCCGGAAGATGCGGAACGACCCCCAGATAATCGATTGCCGTGTAGCCAAGTCCTGTT
Source organism: uncultured bacterium (assembly GCA_965370495.1). GTDB lineage: Bacteria > Krumholzibacteriota > Krumholzibacteriia > Krumholzibacteriales > Krumholzibacteriaceae > Krumholzibacterium. Next base: position 295 of record CBDUUV010000136.1, on the reverse strand, counting down.
ACATCGAATATTTTATTCATTTATTCTTCCGCATCTTCTGATAAACATATTCACCGATCTATATGCCAGGCGTTGGTGTAACTTTCTTTCAGTAAATTCCGGTAGTCGCTTTTGATTTAGGGCTTGAAACCAACGGGTCACATCCGTTAAATCCAGACATGACCAACCATAGCGATAATAAGGCAATTAATCAGGTTTTGGAAGTATTAATCAAGAACGGGTTGGGCGGGATGACATCGGCGTATATAATATCGCTTATCGCCGGGATCATGGATGAAAGTAACTCTGCCGAGCT
>CBDUUV010000135.1:0-5021 GCA_965370495.1 uncultured bacterium | reverse complement strand
CCGTCTTAAAAAACTCACATGATCAGGAGCATCTGTCGATATGCCCAGCTCACCGCTTTTATAGAAAAAAACAAAACAGAGGGCCACCATGATGATCAGGATCAGAAACATCGTGTTTTTTTCTCTACTGGAATATTCTTCTTCCCTTTTATAACTCCCGACGAGATTTTCCTGCCCGGCCCTAGCGGTGTTTCCTGGCCTCAGATGATAAAACACCACCATACCTGACAGGATCACCCCCCCGGCGATAGTGATAAGTGGATAGTCCCATCCGGGTATAAATCCCAGGCATGACAGGAAAGTCACATAGATCAGTCCGTTGAAAAAGATCCTGCTGACACCTTCAGCACTGATACTGACATTACCGGAAAGGATCAGGCAGATATATATCCCGGGGATCACGAAAAGAGAAAAAAATGACAGGATAATGCCCGCCAGGTCAGGCCCCGGTAGTACACGGAACGCCGTTAGTATAGATAATAATATTATGGATATATTGATCGCGAGGAAAAGCGCTTTGTTCTTCAATTCAGCGGACTCCTCAATCTGTTATTGCAGGGAAAACGATCCCTGTTCGTTCGGCCTGGTTCTATGTTCTGCTTACGAGGAATACTCCCGCGCATATCACAAGAATTCCTGCGAACCTCTGTATGGAGAAAGCCTCGTTAAGAAGGTATGGAGCCAGAAGAGCGGTAATGACATATGACAGGCTGACCATAGGGAATGCCCAGCTTAGTTCGGCTCTGGACAGGATAAGGATCCACAGCACAGCACTCAGGGCATACGAAGTAAATCCCCCGATAACATACCATGAAGTCACAACTTTTTGAAAAGCCTCCACGATATTATCAAGCCCAATCTTGCCGATCTTGTTGATGCCGGCTTTCATCATGAACTGGCCGGCAGTGTTGAGAATGACTGTGGCCAGTATCATTACCAGGTTTTTCATCATCTTATAAAAGCCTCCCGCGGATTGACCCTGTCCGTGCTATCGTTTCATCCTTCTGAATCTCAGTACTACAAGATACAGCAGATTCTCGAACCCATCTTTCCACTTGTTTAATTTTACTTCGCCTATTCGGGGATGATAATTAACGTTATACTCGTCGAACCTGATGTCACGGTGTCTCATAGCGGCTATCTTGATTTCTTCGCTCAACGGCATCCCGTCGCTTTTCAGATTAAGTTTCGGATAGATATTGCTCTTGAAAATCCACATACCTGACTGGGAATCTCTTATGCCGCGCGCAAAAAGAATAAGTGTTCCCATCGTAAGGACCCAGTTTCCCACCTTGTTCGAGAAATTCATTGACGCCTTGTCCGTCAGTGGAAACCGTGACGCCGATACGAAATCGAGTCCATTATCCAGAAGATAGTCTATACACTCACCCACCTGCTCGACTGCATATGTACCATCTCCATCCATCGTAACCGTAATATCTCCGGTTACGGCGGGAAGACCTGCTTTGTAGGCAGCTCCATATCCTTTTTTCTTTTCAAGCACAACCCTTGCTCCCAGTTTTTTCGCGACCTCGGCTGTACGATCCGTAGAGTTATTGTCTACTATAATAACTTCGTCGACAAACGCGGGAAGCGAAGGGATCACTAACGCAATGCCCTCCTGTTCATTATAACAGGGAATCACAACCGATATTTTCATTTCACGATACATCTCTTGTCCTTATCGCAGTATAGATACAAGTTTCTCCTTGAAAGGAAGAGGAAGTTTTAATATTAATTCCTTCTCTCTCTCTCCTACCATCCCCATCAATTTAAATCCGGCGAGAAGCAGGGCCAGGCCCAGAATCATCTGAAGAACAATCTCGACCGGCGAATTCCACCTGTAAGACACGAATGCCAGACAGGCCGTCGGAAGCACAGCCAGATAGCATCTGATGATAAATCCTGCCGGAATACGGATATCTGGCCTGAATCTCCTGACGACAGCGGCAAACACAACCACCTCGATTCCAAGAATCATCACAACCGGGGCAAATGCTCCCCATATTCCGTACCTGGGTATCAATGCAATATCCAAGCCTATATTCAGTATCGCCATCAATGTGAGAACAAGCATGTTAACCCAGCTTTTTCCTATCACATACAGAGTCATACTCAAGGGAGTATAGAGAAACGCATATGAAAAAACAACGAAAAACAACTGCGTAAGCAGCGATGCCGGAAGCATTTCGTTCCCGTACAACATCGGCACTACAGGCCTTGCAAATGCAAATCCCATCGCCGCAACAGGAACCACCAGCATGAACAACAACCTGTAATAGATATCTATTGCTTCTGGCAACCTCGAAACATCCTTTGAATACACCTCCGACATGCCAGCCATAACGATCGGCCATATCGTGAGTGGAACGAATTCCAGCGCCATTTGTGGAATATCATAAGCCAGGCCAAAAAATCCTGATGCTTCCGCCCCTATGTAGCGCCCGAGAAAAAGCACCTCTGAATGGCGCCATACAATCTGGTTGAGAAATCCCGTTACAACGAAAGGCAACGAATACTTCATTATATTGCCGAGACCTGGCAGATCCTGCCCGGGTTTCGTGTCATCCCTGACGAGTTTGAGAACCCTGGGAAGAAGAATAAGTGTTGAGCCTATATCAATAACAGCCCCTGCGACCAGGTACCCGACCACTCCCATACCCGCCTTAAGCAACAACATCATCAATGCCAGGTAACATATGTTGGCTATGGTATTTACGATGCTGAGTTCTTTGGTTTTATACCAGGCCTGGAGTATATTTGTGATCATTGACATACTTATCTTGAAGATGATAAGTCCCATTGCGACCATTAAATAGAGGTTAAATCGATCGGATCTCAAGTGATAAAAGGAACTGATCATATCCCTGGTAAAAAAGACTGCTGTTATCAACAGTATCCAGGCAACGGTCTGAAGGATCACCAGTTTTCTTATTTTCAGGAAAAACGCCTGCATCCCCCCCTTGACCCTGATGGATGGCAGATATTTCAGAAGAGCCTGGGGACCCCCAAGCACGACGATTATCAACGCAAACCCCGATAGGGTCTTCAGAATGCTGAGTACTCCCCAGTCATAGCTTCCCAGCATCCTTACAACTATCACGAAACTGATTGGACCAGCGATAAACCTGGCAAGTTTTGCCATGAGGTTCCATGACATGGCTTTGCCAACCTGTTCATATGTCATGGCTCGCGCCTCCCGGTAAATCCGGGCAATAGCAGATCAGCCATATCGGTCAACCGCAGCCCATCAAGCGGAGTGTCAAAATCAGTAAAGAGTGCGCTGTCCATACATGGTACGTCAGGATGATATCCGTGCATCCCGGCAACAGGTTTGCTGCCCATATAACCGGGGAATATGATAACACCCGGGTCCGCGATAAAAATCAGGTCCCCGAACCGTCCGTCTTCAAACCATATGCCCAGTTTTTTCAATTCATCCCGTCCAGGCACTCTTCCCCCCGACAACCCTCCGAGCAATCCTTCCAGGGCGGTTTTTCCTTTTGCCGAATTGATCTTGAAACGCGCCATTGTAGAATCATAAAAAGGAATGTAATCCCCGGGGATCATAATCCCCAGCGATTCGATTTCCCTGATCATATCGATAGAACCTTTCACATCACACATTCCGTGGTCTCCAAGAACAATCATCCTGATATCTTTTCCGAGAGCCAGTATCCTTTTTATTCTCTCATCATACCACCGAAGCTTCTCTGTTATTTCCGTCCCACCAGTACCATGAATATGCAGCACAGAATCCAGCCCCGCGGTATACAGCAGGTAATACCTCCCCCGGCTTTCAGTGAGAGCCCGTTCGAGGTCATCGAACGCAATCTCTTCATCCGTATCATAAAAGCGTATAAAGACAGGCTGTCCGTCTGAGATTACGCGGTCCAGTATCGTCTCGTGGCCGGGAACACTTTCAGGCGAGAAAAGCTGTTTTCTTGCAGGAAGGTCCAGATGGCACATTACATTCCCGGGAACAGAATACAGATTGTAATAAGCGCTGACACCCATTAATTTTCTGATCTTACAATCGAGCAGTGTTCTTACCCATCTTCTTTCCGTAGATACAAGGCCTGGCATATGCTTCAGCCATCTAAATGGAGATCTTTTTTCGGCGAAGGAATACATCATCCAGAGTCCGTGTTCATCGGGCATAAGTCCTGTCATGATAGATGTAAGCGCGGCCTGGCTGAACCCCATGACAGTTTTCACCCTACCCCTTTTTCGAAGACCGGCAGGATCGAATCCGTGGCGGGAAGTCAAGTCATATCCCAGCGCATCTATAATGATTGCAACCGTCGAACGCAAAACCTGTCATCCCCTTCTTCCAGAGACAAGCATCTGCCACTGCCTGTTCAATTCCAATGCAGCTTCCTTCCATGCAACTTTCCCGTATGAAAACCCACATGGAAGAACCTGCGCGTCACCGCCGGGACCTGCGGCTACAGCATGATCGAGCAACCTGACCCCTTCTGCTCTAACAATTTCGACAGGGGGTTTGAACGGCATCGATATGATTCTTGGAAGAATAATCGATAATCTTCTTCCCGGCGGGCATTGCGACAGGTATCCCTTCCAGGCCCTCAGATTATCCCTCTTCCACCTTTTCGTTCTTCTTGCTTTCAACAGGCTGGATGCTTCCGAAAGATCAGATGACCTGTAATCCCCTGCCTGTAGATATGCTTCATACCTTTTCCAGCACTTCATTACGTCACCCGCTGCTTCGAACCATATCTCGTCATAGTCTTTTTCCGGTATACCAATCCTCTCAAGAGAAGGATCGAGTTTGAAATCCAGCCATCGCTTCGCTTTCTTTACGATTTTTCCGGTGATCAGCCCTTCAGGCAATTCCCTGATTCCCGATTTATTCAGAAACTCCCACCTTTTTTCATAACCAGGCACATAACACCCTGCAACACACAGGCCTGCCGTAAGAATATCCATGTACGCTTTCGCGATCTGATACAGGAACCGGTACTGTTCATTCACTGAAGAAATTTCTTTTGAAGGGTATG
>CBDUUV010000134.1:0-5022 GCA_965370495.1 uncultured bacterium | reverse complement strand
CCTTCTCAGGAAAGTCACAGGAAGGAGTTCCTGTGGGTCGGAAGTTTCAGGAGGCGTAAGAGACCCGAACTTTTTCTTGAGCTGGCACAACAAATACCTGAAGCGGATTTTACGATTGTAGGAGGCGGAGGCGATGATTCTTCCTACTACAGGGGAATCGCAGAGAAAGCAACATCGATACCGAATGTCAACTATCCGGGATTCGTTCAGCCGGAAAAGATCGAGAAGTATTACAAGCGGGCATATGCTTATATAAACACCTCAAACCTCGAAGGATTTCCGAACACATATCTTCATTCATGGAGACGGGGTGTACCGACATTTACTATAGAGATAGACCCTGACGAAATCATCGAAAGAAACGGTATCGGTGGTTGTACCGGCACTTTTGATCGGCTGGTCGAAACTATCCGCAGTATTGTTTCAGATACAGGGCGTAGAAACATCATGTCGCGCCGCGCGCTGGATTATATATCCGCCAACCATGACATCAGGGACAAGGGGGATGAATATATCCGTCTCTTTGAAAGCCTGGTTTGATCACTCCCGGATTTTTATCAGGAGATCATCAAGCCTTTCGGGATAACTTTCCAGTGAAAAATTTTCTTCCACCCACCGCCGGGCGTTCTCACCGATCTTTTCAGCCATTTTCATGTCTTCGAGCAACCTGATGACCAGATCCGCCATTTCTTTTGCGGACGATGCTTCAAGATATTCTTTTCCGTCGATAAGGCCCATTCCTTCGACTCCTTTAGAAGTACTAACAACGGGGGTCCCGACTGCCGCTGCTTCGATCATTCGGATTCTTACACCACCCGCAAAACGCAGCGGCAGAACCATCAGAGAACATTCTCCGAGTACGGGAACTATATCCTCGACATACCCGTGGAATTCAACATTCGCTCCGGCATTATCCCGGGTATCCCGGTCCACCCCCTCTCCGACTACGTGAAGAAAAGTCGATGGCCTTCTCCTGATTATTTCCGGAAATATATCCCGCAGAAAATATAACAGCGCATCCCTGTTAAAATCGGAATGGAATGTGCCTATTATAAGTACCCTGTCTTCTTTTCTCTGCAAATTCCCACGTTTGAATCTTTCGAGATCGAGCGCGATTGGAAGAGGAAATATTTTTTTCTTCTCTGCGACCGGTTCTTTTCTGAGTGCTTCCGCATCCTTATGCGTAACGGTAAGTATCGTATCGTAACACCCGTAAGCTTTCATCTCTATCTTCTCCCTCATCGCCGCATCATGCCCGGCTGTCAATCTCCTGAGAACTCCCCTGCCCCCCGGTATCCGGACAGGATGAATGAGAAAATCGAGATCATGTGTGATCAGAACATTTTTAAATTCACGCAATATATCAGGAAGCATATACATGTGCCAGTAGGAAGACAGGACCATATCGACCTTTTCACGCCTTGCCGTATCGGATATCAACTTCAGAAATACCCTCGGGGTTGCATAACTTATCTCTCCCGGTATTCCCCTGAATATCGCGCGTAAAGTGTTTCTCACCTTATAAAAGATTTTTTTGAGAAATCCCGACTTGTTGGGTGCAACGATCGACCTCACGAAAAATCCCTGTTTTTCGATCCCTTTCAGCAGTTCAGATTCTTTCTTCGAAAATGTCATTGTAACAAGTATGACTTCATGTTTGACTCGAAGGCCCTCTATCAGGCTCATTATAAGTCTGCCGGTCCCTCTTGTTACCGGATATGGAGCATATGGGAGTACGACCAGTATTTTCACCTGCCACCCCGTTCCATACCAGCACTCCCGATAAGCTCTTCGTATACGCCAACTGTGGCTGAAACAGATCTTTCTATTGTAAATCTATCCCTGAATAATCTCAGGGATTCTTCCGACATCCTTCTACCCACTCTTCTGTCCGAAACCAGCAACGCGACAGCCCGTGATAATTCCACGCTGTTACCCGGCTCTACAAGCAACCCTGTGGACCCATCCATTACAAGCTCCGGGATGCCGTATATTCTACTCGCTACAACTGGCACTCCAGCCGCGAGGGCTTCGATAATGACGTAGGGAGTCGCCTCCAGGGTCGAAGGAACCGCGAGTAGATCCGCACCGGCCAGGATCTCCGAAACATCTTCCCGATACCCCAGAAAGCTGACCCGGTCATCCAATCCTGAATCCTTCACAAATCTCCTGTATTCATTTTCCATCTCTCCTTCACCGACTACAGTCAGGAACGTGTTTTGAGGAAGCCTTTTCAGGGCATCGAACATGGTCATATGCCCTTTCCTTGTGTGAAGAGCACCGAGTATAACGATCACGAACTTTTCCTTTCCGCCTTCCCTCCCCCCTGGATTCACGTCTGGTTTCAAAGTATGGATGCCTTTTATCCCGTTATAAATAACCCTTATCCTGTTTTCCGGCACGTGGTGAATATCGGTCAGGTGAGCACGGTTATCGTTGCTTACAGTGATCACACGATCTATCGACCTTGTATTAAATCCTTTCAGAATCCGGCCCTTGGGAAAAGAAGGTACCATGGGCAGATGTTCTGTTGACACAACATGTTTTATACCCGATAGCTTTGCTACCGTCGCCGCCAAGCTATACCCTGCGTCATAAGGTCCGGGAAGGTTGATATGAAAGATCCCGGTATCGCGATCCCGAAGCGCTTTCATAAGCAGCCGGGCGGAGCCGATAGAAAAGGGAGCCTGATAACCCAGTCTTTGCACCTCAACGCCAGCGTCTCTTAACCAGGAACTCAATCTTTCCAGCCCGTTTGAACGATTGATCATGACAACGGGGTTGAAAAGGTCCCTGTCAAGGTTAGACGCCAGGAGGTATAGATATTTTTCAGCTCCTCCCGTATATGAGGCATCTGAAAAAAAAGTAATGGAGATCTTCCTGCTATCCGGCATTCCGGTCACTCCGCCTCCTGTCATCCGCCCCGGATCCGGTACCTGGATTTACTCTTTCTTTTCCGATCGTGACCGTACCGACAAGAGCCCCATACAGGGAATCCCTGTTTCTGAGATAGTCCGATACTCTCCTGTTCTGGAGGCAGGAAGCTCTACGGACGATCAACCTGATTTTGTATTTTCCGTAGGCCATATTATCCGGAAGCCTGAAACTGAAAAGCTGCCTGACTGTATCCCCGGCTTTCCATTGATCCGGAAATGTCAGTCCGCTTTTCAATCTCCCGGTTGCGGTGTACCGGTAGAATATTCCTTTCTTTCTTTCAATTATCCTTCTGTACTGTTTGTCATACCATGGCCTGTAGAAATTACCCTCTGGAAATTTCGTATCGAGACGCATGGTCCATTCCAGCGGGAAACCGAATTCCACATTTTCGGAAATGTTCCAGCAAAACCACCCTGAAACAGTATCTCCGGGCATCAACAAATCGTCATCGAAATGAATCCGGTTCAGAGAAACTCTACCCCATCTGGCATTCCGTGACCGTTCACCCACTTCCAGCTCCGGAGCACAGGAAAACGATGCTTTTGACTTTATCATATAATCCTGCTCAGCGAAATTCTCGAAATGATTTCGGTCTATCTCGAAAAGAACATATCCATCCTCTTGCCTCAACTTATGAAAAAGCGTATCCAGCATCTCGATCCTACGGAGGGTCAGCGGGATATCCTCGTCAGGCAGTGTGTTGAAGAAATCAACTTTCCCCGACCCGTTGCTGTTCACAATGACATACTCAATACCTGTTTCGTTTATCCAATCCCTGCTTTCCGAGATTGGAACAGTTGCGTTGAAAAAATCTCTGACATTCCTGTTACGTTCTACTCCAAGAGAATCCGAGGGAGAACCGTGCTGGCCAGATATCACAACAACGAACAGATCGGTATATGCCGACAACAGGTAACTGGTCACCGGGTCGGATAAAACAACCGCATTCGCAGGGATATTATCCGTCAATAAAGACAGGGTTTGCCCGGTTTGCAGGCTGGAATCTCTTTCTCCATTAATAATTTCTCCGGCGGCTGACAACATACCCGATAATGCGAACCTGAATGGAATGAGCATGAAAACCCCGAGAATCACAACAGAAACCGTTCTCCATGCGATATCAGCTGTTAGGCCGGGTATTTTATCTTTTGACAGTCTTCCCGTCACAATTAGCCTTAACAGTCCTGTCAGCACAAGAGCCAGCAAGCCCATTACCGGCGCGGCATCAATCAGCCTGTAATGCAGATAACCGATCCTGGACTCCATTATCGTCGCGGTAAAAGGATTAAAGACCAGGAAAATGGGCAGGATGAAAAGGATGCCGACAAGACCTGCTTCCTTCCTTTCACGCGCGAGAATAAAAACAAATGGCGACATGATGATCGCAAAAAAGATCACCAGGCCTGAATAGCTCATCATCTCTATCGGGTCCACAACAGCCAGCGTCTCTCCCAGCATCAACAGGCCCTGCCTGTGTGTATGGATCAGATTAAACCCGGCCGCATTGCCGGAAATTCGAATTACCAGAGGTATGGCTGTAGCAACAAATAAAAATGGAATAACCCTCACGAATCTTCTCTGCCACCTTCCACCCAACCCGGGAATGGCTGTATATATGAAAATTCCCGTGATTATCGAAATTGCAACCATGGAAGATACGAGATGAAAGGCTGTGGCTGTAACCAGAAGCAATGAAGCCATGACAATATCCCGTATCTTTTCCTGTTTCAGGTATCTGATTATATATCCTGAAGCTCCCCATAGTACTACCTGTGAGATATTCTTGCTGTAGCATATCTTGGTAAGCCAGGTTATCCCGTTTCCCCTGAAAAAGATCAAGAACAGAACCGAGGCCAGAAGAGTCAGCCTTATTGTCCCGAGTAATTCTTTCGTAAAGAACCAGAATACCACGAGGGCGAAAAATGCAAAGAAAGATGGGATAAAAGACCAGGTGTATTCGGGTGGAGCATCCGCCTGAAACGCCCAGATCGAGATCACGGGATGCCATAGTCCCTTTCTCGGATCAAACGCCGTCCCGTCTCCTTCTCTGAAAAAAGAATCGGGCGGAAGAATCGAACCCGTTTC
>CBDUUV010000133.1:0-5178 GCA_965370495.1 uncultured bacterium | reverse complement strand
GATGATTACAACATCGTTCAACCTGATCGACGGTATAGACGGGCTGGCATCCGGGATGGCCATAATATCGGCAGTGGCATTTCTGGCAGCCGGGCATCTCTTTGACATTCCTCTTGTCATGGTTCTTTCAGTTGTTGTTTTCGGGGTGTCACTCGCATTTCTCAAATACAATTTTCCACCCGCCAAAATATTCATGGGAGATTCGGGAAGCCTGTTTCTCGGGCTGATATTCGGGCTTGTTACATTGCTGTTGATCGTACCAGGCAAGGATATTTTTTACAGGGCCGCGGGCAGCGTGATAATCCTCAGCATTCCGTTGATGGACTGTGTCCTGGCTTTTCTTCGCAGGGTAATAACCGGCCGTCCGCCTTTTGAGGCGGATCATATGCATCTTCATCACATTCTTCTCTACAGGTTTGGTTCGGTGAGGAAAGTGGATTTTCTTCTCTGGAGCTTTTCGGCTGTGTTCGGAATACTGGGCCTGCTGACGATGAAAACATATTTCCCCGCTTTTGTAATCACAATGGCTATGGAACTGGCTATTTTCGGATTCGCGCTTCATGAGATGATTAATTTAAATATCTCCTCGGAGAAGATGGATGAGATCCTGTATGAATACGATTCCGCGCAGGTAGAAATGGTACCGCGGCAGGATTGATTATCTCCGACACCGTTTCGAGCAACCGTTTCAGTCAACCTTTCCCGTTTACATTTATTTCACCCTGTGATAGGTTTTTCCCTGTATAAGGACACTCAGTTCAACAACTGACCGGAGGAACATTCTCTTGGCTAATGCAAAAGTCGTTATAACCGGTTGCAAACATGATACGCCTTCACAGATCAGGGCAGGCGAGATTCTGAATATGCTCAACGAATCGAATCCGGGAAGAAAATTCATGGATTACAGGAAAACAGAAGGCGGCAGAGAGTGCGGTGGAGGAAAAGGTTTTTCGTCACTGTTCGACCTGTTGATCGACAGGAAGATCGATATCGTGATCGCCGACGCGAGCGCAATCCCACTAAAGCTTCCACCGATTCTCGAGATCGGGGCCGTGCCGATAAGAGGCAACCCGTTCAATGTTCTGATATCCGCCGAGGATCTTATACTGGAAGAACAGCCTGATAATATCATGATCGCGGTTTCTGACCAATCAAGTCTGGGGCAGTTGCTCTACTATCGAAACGATCTTCTTCTGGTACAGGCGAACGGAGGGTATCAATCCATGAGTTCAATGATGACTTCCGGTGAGATCGGCGGTTTTGTGATAAATGCTGTGGAGGTGGAAGCGTTAGGGAGGCAGGAAAATGTCGTGGAGGTATTCACTTCATCGATATGCATGCCTGTGGCAGGCCAGGGAGCGCTTGGACTCATAATAAGAAAAAGTGACAGGAGAATGAAGCCTCTCGTGGAAACTGTCGATGACGCGCCGAGCCGCGCGGAGATCATGATGGAAAGGATGTTTCTTTCCGCGCTTGGCGGGAATAGCAGAGGAGCGGTGAGTGTCCTTGGAAAATTCCTGGGTGAAGAATTCCAGATCAACGCGGTCATAACAGCTGTGGACGGTTCTGAAAAACTTTCGGGCACGATGCATGGATGGGCCGGCGAAGAGCGTAATGTGGCGAGAAGACTGGCTGAACAACTGCTCGAAGCGGGAGGAAAAAGCCTGATAAATGCGGGTTAAGAGCAACCTGAAGCACGGGAAAAACAATGCTGGACAGAAAATATATAAGGAAGGAACCTGACAGGGTAAGGAAAGGGATCAGCGACAAAGGTGTCGATTTCGATATCGATGCTTACTTGAGACTTGATGAAAAAATGCGTGGCATCATAAGTGAAACGGAGACTCTCAAGCACGAACGCAACGTGGTTTCCCAGGAGATCTCCCGTTTGAAAAAAGAAAAAAAAGACGCGGGCCCTATCCTTCAAAAAATGAAAGAGACTTCGAGCAGGATCAAGAAGGCCGATGCGGAGCTGAAGGAAATATCCGAAAATCTCGATATGCTCTCTCTTGCTATTCCCAACCCTCCGCATGAATCCGTACCGGCTGGTACCTGTGCCGAGGATAACCCTGTAGTTACTACCTGGGGCGAGATCCATGAGATGCCCGAAAAACCTCTTCCGCACTGGGAGATCGGGGAGAAGCTCGGGGTCATTGACCTTCCTGCGGGTGTCGCACTCACAGGCCGGGGTTTCGTGGTTCTTCGCGGAAGCGGAGCCCGGCTATCGAGAGCCCTGATCAATCTTTTTCTCGACATTCATGTCAGGCAGGGATACGAGGAACTGACAGTCCCGTATGTGGCGAACAGGGATTCAATGACATGCACAGGCCAGCTTCCCAAGATGGAGGATGACATGTATCACTGCGGCAAGGATGATCTTTTCCTTATCCCCACCGCAGAGGTCCCGATCACCAATATCTACAAGAACTCGGTTCTGGACGGCTCGATCCTTCCGAAGAAATGCACAGCGTACAGCCCCTGTTTTAGAAGAGAGGCAGGAAGTTACGGCCAGGATACTCGTGGTCTCATAAGGGTCCATCAGTTCGACAAGGTCGAGATGGTCAAGTTCGTGCTTCCGGAAAATTCTTACGACGAGCTGGAGACACTTCTCCGGGACGCGTGCGAAGTACTCGAGGTGCTTGAGCTTCCGTACAGGGTCATCGAGCTCTGTACGATGGATTTGAGTTTCGCGGCGGCGAAATGTTATGATATCGAAACGTATGCTCCAGGTGTTGAAAAATGGCTTGAGGTATCGTCCTGCAGCAACTTCGAGGATTTTCAGGCGAGAAGGGCAAAGATAAAGTTCCGGCGGGAAAAGGGAAGCAAGCCGGAACTGGTCCATACATTGAACGGCTCCGGACTGGCGCTGCCACGGATAATCGCGACGATCCTCGAGCTGAACCAGACACCAACCGGTAAGGTACGTATCCCAAAAGCCCTTGTTCCTTACATGGGGGGCATGGAGTATCTTGAAGCTTGATATACATATGAAAACCCCTCGAAACCTGCCGTTTCTGCTGAAGGTCTATTTCATAGCAGGCACGCTTATACTGGTGTCCTCGGCGCTTCTCTATAACAACAGCCTTATCAGGAGGATGAAAGCACAGTCGGAGAGTACAACGCACCTCTTTTCGAGGTTTGTCGGTATTACCCTGCAGGAGGCTGGAGATGAGACAAGGATCAAATTATTCGACGAAATACGCGGCGCGATCACATTACCCTATATCCTGACCGATGATGCCGGAAGGCCGTTTATATGGAACGGTATCGGTATCGATATGGTCAGCAATGATGAATGGAAAAGATGTGCTGCTTTCAATCCCTTGCAACCGAACGACCTGCTCCTGCTGAGTGTCTATAACAAAATGAAGGAATTCGACAGGAGTTGTGATCCGGTCATTGTAGAAGACAAAGCGTTTCGGCTGTTGATCCATTACGGGCCATCGAAACTGACGCGTGAACTTCAATATGCTCCATATATACAGTTTGGCGTTATCGCCGTATTTATGCTACTGGGGTTCCTCGGTTTCAGGGCGATGAAGACAGGGGAGCAGCGCTTTATCTGGGTAGGCATGGCCAAGGAGACAGCTCACCAGCTGGGGACACCTCTTTCGTCGATTATGGGCTGGCTGGAGATTATCAGGGACCAGGCGAAAAAGACCGGTTGCAGCGAGAAGATCAGCAGCGCTGTTCTGGAAATATCGGAGGATGTGGAAAGGCTCAGCAGGATATCATCGAGATTCGGAAAGATCGGCTCCACGCCGGACCTGGAATATCAGAAACTTACGCCAATCATCAGAAAGACGGTCGATTATTTCGAACGGCGCTGGCCCGCGCTCAAGATAAAATCGACGATCAGCGTCGAGATGGAAGAACTGCCGCTTATCCGGTGCAGTTACGACCTGATAGGATGGGTTTTTGAGAATCTTATCAAGAACTCACTCGATGCTATTGAGGGACAGGGAGGAAAGATAAATATTAAAGCTAAAATGAATGATAGTGAGAACAGGATCGAAGTCACTTTCAGTGACAATGGGAAGGGGATGACTTCGAGCTTGAGGAAGAGGGTTTTTTCTCCCGGGATTACAACCAAGGAAAGAGGTTGGGGGCTGGGGCTCGCTCTTGTAAAACGCATAGTAGAAGAGATACACAAAGGATCAATTGATGTTGTTTATTCTCAACCCGGTAATGGAACGACTTTTCTTCTGACCTTTCCGGTGGATTGATCGCAGGTAGAAAGAGGGCCAGGGACGTGAAAGGCAAGAAAATATTATGGGTCGATGACGAGATCGATATGCTCCGGTCGCATCAGATTTTTCTCGAGGACAAGGGATATATACTGAAAGGTGTTTCGAGTGGCGAGGATGCTCTCAGGGCGCTTGGCGAAGAAGTGTTCGATCTTGTACTGCTTGATGAGACGATGCCCGGCAAAAGCGGGCTGGAAACTCTCCAGGAGATCAAGGAGATCGCGGCAAATATGCCGGTGATAATGATTACGAAAAATGAAGAGGAAGGCCTTATGGAGCAGGCGATCGGCATGAAAATAGATGACTATATCCTCAAGCCGATCAATCCGCTCCAGATATATTCGGCCGTAAAAAGACTTCTCGAATCGCACAGTATACAGGAGGGCGCCGTCAGCAAGGAATATCTCCAGGTGTTCAATCGTATAGAAGGCGAATTTGGCAAAAGGCTGGAGTGGAAGGACTGGAACAGAATACATCAGGAACTCTCGGGATGGGACCTCGAATTCGACAGGTTCAGTTCTACAGGGATGGAACAGATACACGAGGATCTCAGGAAAAGATGCAATTTCGAATTCAGCAATTTCGTCGAGGATAATTACAGAGACTGGATACATTCGGACACGGAACCCTATATGAGTGTTGATGTTTTCAAGAGATCGGTTTTTCCGCATCTGCGTGTCGGGAAAAAAGTCTATTTCATAGTTATAGACTGTATGCGTTTCGATCAGTGGCTTACCATCGAGAACATGCTGGCCCCTTTCTACAATATATACCGAGACACATACTGTTCGATTCTGCCCACTGCCACGCCTTAGTCCAGGAATTCAATCTTTGCCGGCCTGTATCCGGATGAGATCATCAGGCAGTATCCCAAGTACTGGTTGGAGAAGTCGAAAACCGAGTTCAGCAAGAACAGGTACGAGCAGGAACT
>CBDUUV010000132.1:0-5195 GCA_965370495.1 uncultured bacterium | reverse complement strand
ATTTGAAAAAAACTGAAAAATATAGAAATAAAACGAGAGATAACCCGGACACTTCAGGAGATGAGTTTTTGAAGAGGAATTAACATAGAATATCAGGACATTTCAGTGGATGTGTTGGATACGTTTTAAAGAGGGATTGATATAGAATATCAGTGCATTTCCAGAGATGAGTTTTTGGAGAGAAATTGATCCAGAAAATCCGGGCTTGCCCCGGGAGAATCGATTTCAAAAACCCGAAGCGTTTCAACAACCTTAAGAGCCGGGGCAGACGAAATTTGTTGACAAATTTCGTCCGTTGTAACATGAAAAGGTAACATCCGGGTAATTGGAGTTTAAACAATGGCTGAAATCAAAAGAGAGAAATGGGGCTCACGAATCGGATTTATCCTGGCCGCGTCCGGTTCAGCCGTGGGCCTTGGAAACATCTGGAAATTCCCCTACGTTACCGGCGCCAATGGTGGCGGCGCGTTTGTTTTTATATACCTGGGATGCGTGCTGGTACTGGGGCTTCCCATTATGATTGCCGAACTTGTAATCGGCCGGCATACCGGCAGAGACCCCGTCGGCGCCTTTAAAAACATGATGGGCGATTCAAAGTGGAAATATGTTGGTTACCTGGGGGTGCTGTCCGGTTTTTTTATTCTTTCGTTTTACAGCGTTATCGGGGGATGGACTCTCAATTATATTGTAAAGAGTGTGCAGGGTGTAATCGGATCGATCGATTCTATCAGTTCCGCCTCAATGATATTCAATGAATTCATACAGAGCCCCGGAGAAATCATTGTTTATCATATGCTTTTCATGCTGATGACCATGACAATTGTTATCAAGGGGATAAACGATGGTATCGAGAAATGGAGCAAGCTTCTCATGCCTCTCCTGCTTGTTCTTTTGCTGGCTCTTATCGTAAAGGGCATATCCATGAAAGGCGGCATGAAAGGGGTCGAATTCCTTTTGAGCCCCGACTTTTCAAAGATCACACTGACTTCTGTTTTGACCGCCTTTGGACACTCCTTTTTTACACTCAGCCTCGGTATGGGGGCAATGATTACCTATGGAAGTTATCTTTCAAGGAATGACAAGATTTTCTCATCGGGACTGTATATTGTAGGGCTTGATACCCTTATTGCCATTATGGCCGGCCTGGCGATCTTTCCCGCCGTTTTTGCCATGGGCATGGATCCGGCGGCAGGCCCGGGACTGATTTTCAATATCGTGCCGGCAGTTTTTGGCAAAATGAATTATGGGACTATTTTTTCGATAATATTTTTTGTCCTTCTTCTCATCGCTGCCCTTACGTCAGCTATCTCCCTTCTCGAGGTAGTGGTAGCCCATATTACAGATGAAAAGGGTTGGAGCAGAAAAAAGGCCGTTATAATATTCGGGTTAGTAATATTTGTTCTCGGGATTCCATCTGCGCTTTCATTCGGCGTACTCAGTGATTTGAAGATATTTTTCAGCGTGAACTTCTTTGACTTCATGGATAAACTGACCGAGAGATATATGCTTCCCCTCGGTGGATTCTTTATTGCACTCAGCCTGGGATGGAAATACGGCCTTCATAAAACAGCTCATGAACTTGATGGAGAGTTAAAAAACACCCTGCTGATCAATATCTGGCCATTTATGCTCAAGTATGTTTCCCCGGTAGTTCTCTTCATATTCTTTATTGTCCAGGTCAAAGATGGCATTATTCAGTTTTTTGAAAGCATTTTTCAGTCTATCCCTTGATGATGCTGCGGACTCAGCGCCGGAGTGAAGTTTTATCGATTCCTGAAGCGCTGTTGCCAACAAATACATCCTGCCGCAACACGCCATACTTGTTGAAACATACGCGCAATGTCATCAGGACAGTAAGCACAACACTCATTACCGTACTGACAACGATCGCGATCATGATCATGATCTGGTATTTTATCGCTACTTCAGGACTCGCGCCCCCGAGAATAACTCCCGTCATCATACCCGGAAGAGCCACTATTCCCATAGTTGCCATGGAAGCGAGAGTAGGCTTTAACGCAAGCTGAACGCTTTCCCGGAGATACGGAAGCAGGGCCTCGTAATGAGAGGCTCCGAGCGAGAGTACATACAGATATTTTCTCGTGTCCTTCTTGATGTTTTTATAAAAGGTGGAAATACCGACAATATTACCCCTGAGAGAATTACCAAGAAGCATCCCGCCAAGAACGATCAGGTACCTCGCGTCAAAAATATTATCAAGCGGAATGACAACGATATTCAGGTAAAAGACAACCACAAAAGTCGAAATGGTAAATGATATGAAAACCGCCGCGAAAACCTTGCTGATCTTTATGAAAGATCCTCTGACGGCAGAAAACACAGCGACTGTAATCATGATTACCAGCCACGAAAGATTAACCCACACATTATTCCACAGGAAAAGATATTTAAGAAAGACCCCGATCAGAATCAGTTGAATGCACATCCTCACAACAGAATAAAAAAGTGGTTTGATTAATTTAAACCCGAATATCAGGCTTATGATAACAGGCAAAGCCAGCAACAGGAATGTGAGCCCCAATGAAAATACAGTGATATCTACTGTTTCCATTTTTCCGTCTCCAGATCGAAAACCCTGACAGAAGGATTATCAAGCCATACAGGGTCGTGGGAAATCACCAGGGAAGTCCAATCTTCTCTCCCTGTGAAATAATCCGCCACTTTTTTCTTGAGACCATCATCAAGAGCTGAAGTCACCTCATCGAGAAGAAAAATATTTCTATCAAGAAGAACAGAAATCACGATAGCCAGACGCTGTCTTTCGCCACCGGATAATTCTTCGATATTTTTGTCGATATCACCAGCGCCAAGCTCAAAATAATTCAAAAGGTCATTGATTTTCCCTTTTGTGAAATCCAGGGAAGCACTTGTTTTTAATCCCGCGACAAAATCAAACAAGCTGGAAATCTTTCCATCACCCATGCTTACGTCCTGATCAATATAGGCGATCTTTTTGCGTACTTCCCATACGCTCCTTTCATCAACACGTATTCCTTCGAAAATAACTTCGCCCTCGTCAGGTTTGGCAAATCCCAAAACGAGCGCTAAAAGAGAACTTTTCCCCGAACCCGATTTGCCCAGAATAGCAACCTTCTCCCCCCGCTTTATCTCGAAGGAAAGGCCCTGGATCACTTCTTTGCCGTTATAGGATAAATGAATATCTTTAAATACAATCACAGCATTCCTTTTATAACATGTAAATTCGCGCCCCCCTGTTCGGGCTCAACACCGAGGAATCGTTTTTATCTTACTATCTTTTTCATGTATTGGGCTACAGATTTTCGTACTTTGCCCCTTTTTCTGCTCTTCATACCCTGCAGCTTTCGAAACTGCTTGCACCCTTTACCGAAGATTCTTATTTTGACCCCGTGAATTCGTGGTACCGTACCGGAAACCGCCACCCTTGCCGGAGCGGGTTCCATAAAACCGGAATCCATACCGTTGCCATGACCAGTTTCCACGCAAGGAACAGGTAATGAGTAAAACTGAATACACCGCCGACACACCAAAGATCTTCCGAAGACGATCAGTGGAAAAATACGCCGTGGAGAGCTCAAGAAAAAAGCCTGGGCGGGCTGGAAGAAGGATTGAAAATATTTCCCGCGTCGACGCGCGGGATCGTACGATAAATCGAGAAGATCGAAAATGTGACCAAAAGGCGTTCCAGCCCGATATCGAAGGAGACAGGTAATGAGTACGGAACGGTACAGCATGCACAGGGGCGGCAGAAGCTACATCTTCGTTGGCTCCGACGAGCCGCTTATTGGTGAAACGATCGGTGTAATGTTCGAACGAATCGCCAGAACATATCCCGAGAACGACGCGCTGATCTTCGTCCCAACGGGCGAAAGATACAACTACGCGCAACTGTACAAGGTCTGCAAGAAAGCAGCAAAGAGCCTCATGGCGCTTGGTGTGCAGAGAGGCGACCGCGTAGCTATATGGGCGACCAACCATCCGGAATGGGTCATCAGCCAGTTCGCCACTGCGCTTATCGGCGCGGTCCTCGTGACGGTCAACCCGGCATACAGGACTCATGAGCTTGAGTACGGGCTGAAGGACGCGGAAGTCCAGTCACTCATCCTTATCCCGGAATTCAAGAGCTCGAACTACCTGAAGATGCTTTACGAAGTAATACCTGAACTGGCGACGTCAGAACCGGGCAAACTCGAATCGAAGACGCTTCCTTTTCTTAAGAACATTATTCTGATCGGCGGCACCGGCGAGGAACCGGGAATGTTCTCTCCCGAGCAGTTCATGGCGCTCGGCGAAAGTATCGAAGACGATGATTACGAAAAGAGACGCCGCGAACTCGACTTCGACGATATCATCAACGTCCAGTACACTTCGGGCACAACCGGAATGCCCAAGGGCGCGAGCCTTACCCATCATAATATCCTCAATAACGGATACCACGTCGGCGAGACGATGAAATTCACCCATAAGGACAGGCTCTGCATCCCCGTTCCTTTTTACCACTGCTTCGGCATGGTCCTTTCAAACCTCGCCTGCGTGACGCACGGTGCTACAATGGTCGTTCCCGGAGAATACTTCGAGGCGGACAAGGTACTCGAAGCGGTCGAGAAAGAAAGATGCACGGCGCTTCACGGTGTTCCGACAATGTTCATCGCCGAACTGGCCCTGCCTGACTTCAAAAACTACGATCTCGGCACTCTGCGTACCGGCATCATGGCCGGGGCGCCCTGCCCCATAGAAGTGATGAAGAGAGTCAACAACGAGATGAACATGAAAGAAATCACTATAGCCTACGGGCAGACCGAGACCTCGCCCGTTATCACACAGACCCCCTACAACGGATCGCTCGAGATGCGCACAACTACGGTCGGCCCTCCGATCCCGCATACGGAAGTGAAGATCATCTCCCCGGAGACCAGGCTTATAGTACCCCTTGGAGAACAGGGAGAACTCTGCTGTCGCGGCTACCAGGTAATGAGAGGCTACTACAACAAGCCGGAGGCCACTGCCGAAACGATCGACGAGGCGGGATGGATACACACCGGCGACCTCGCCGTGATGAAGGAGGACGGCTCTTTCAAAATCACAGGCCGGATCAAAAATATGATTATCCGCGGCGGCGAAAACATCTATCCCCGCGAGATGAGTCAATCCCATTCTCAGTTGAAACTCTCAGCGACCGTTCCATCATCAGGCAA
>CBDUUV010000131.1:0-5261 GCA_965370495.1 uncultured bacterium | reverse complement strand
TGGAGCACTTCGACAGCGACAAGAAAAAAGCAGCGGAAAAACTGGGAATATCCTTGGGCAGGCTGGATCAGATCCTGGATGGAACACCGGAATTGTAGTGTTGCGGAGAACAAAATCTTTCGGGCGCCTTTCAAGAAGCGGCGGCAGGGCGGCCTTTCATACCATACAAGGAGACTTGATGCGGAGTAAAAGATTGATGTGCAACATGGCGATCCTGACCCGTTTTGCACTGTCGATAAGCCTGTCGGGAGTAATTGCCATGGCCCAGGCGGGCGGTGTTGCAGGAAAGGCGTCTGAAAGCGCGGCACAAACCGGTGAACGTGAAGTGAAGGCTGGTGGAGATACAAGATTCCTGGAATTGTCGCTTCAACAGGCGATTCTGCTTGGCCTCAAGAGCGACGAAACTCTCAGGCAGGCTGGTGAAGGAGTGACGGGAGCTTATGCCGGGCTCAGGGAAGCAAGGTCAGGCCGGTTGCCCAGCCTTTCGATCAGCGGACAATACGGGCGGAATGTAAGGAAACCGGTGTTGTTCCTTCCGTCCGACATGGGAGATGCGTTCGGCGGTGTTACAAAGATAGAGCTCGGAGAAGATAATGATTTTACAACCGCTGTTCAGCTCACCTATAACCTGTGGACTTCGGGAAGGCTTTCGGCCGGTATCGGTGCTACGGGCGAGATCGTGGAAGCGATGAAATATCTGGAGGTTGCCACAGCCGGAGTTGTGCGGTTCCACGTCGAGCAGGCGTATTTTGCAGTTCTTCTTTCGGCTATGAGCCTGGAGATCGCTGAGAAAGCTGTTGCCGAAGCAGAGGAGAATATGCGGATCACAAGTGCTGGCTATAAGGAAGGTACTGTAAGCAGGTTCGATCTGCTGAGGGCTGAGGTCGAACTCGAGAACAGGCGGCCGCAGCTTGTCGAAGCGGAGAATGCCGTGGAGCAGTCACTTGTCATGCTGAGGCGCCGCTGCGGCATCGATCCGGGAAGCCCGGTCAGCCTTGCCGATTCACTCGAGAAGGTGGAGACAGAAGAAGACCTTGATTTTTACCTGGCACTGATGAGAAGAGAAAATGTCTATATCCGTGCCCTTGATCATCAGGTCGCGGCAATGAACCATAGCCTCAGGCTGGAACAGGCCCAGCGCTATCCGGTATTACAGCTGGGAGCCAATTATATATTAATGGGACAGTGGTCGGACAAATATCTTCCCGAGAAAAAGAACCTGGCCAGATCCTCTGCCGTAACACTCGGATTCCAGGTACCGATTTTTAATGGCCTGAAGACAAAGGCCAGGATAAGCAGGGCGAAGTCGGATCTTCGTTCCGCCGAGATAGAGCTCGAAAAAACCATGCGTGAAAATGAGATGGCAGTCAGGATCGCCTATCTTGCCCTCGAAAACGCGATAGCGGCGCTCAGGGGCAGGGAAGAGACCGTTGACCTTGCGGAGGAAGCTTATCGCCTCGCGCTGGTGAGGATAAAGAACGGGCTTGCCACCCCCGTGGAGAGGCTTGATGCGGAACTGGCGATGACGATGGCCCGCGGCCAGATGGCGCAGGCGCTGTATGCGTGTAATATGGCCAGGGCACAGCTGGAACTGGCTGTGGGAATGAGAATAGCAGGGGGACAAATTACCTCAAAAAGGAAAGAGAGAAGCCATGAATAGCCATGGAGTGAAAAAGAAAGGGCACGGCAGATATTTTTTCGGAATCGCTCTACTGCTGGTGGTCGTGGCTTTTACGGTGCGTTTCAATGTTCTCAGCCGGAAAAAGACGGTAGACAGCATAAGTTCTATCCATGAAAAGGAAGGAAAACCTGTCGAGGTGATAACCGTAGAGGCTGGTGACATGAGCCTGTGGTGCTCCCTTGCGGGCACTGTCGAGGGAATCATTCAGTATCCTGTCGTTTCGACCAACTCTATCCAGGTGATAGATATCCTGCGGCGCGAGGGCGACTGGGTCAATGCCGGGGATATAGTGATCCGGCTTGAAAAAACCGCGGCAAACCCGATGCTCCATTCATACGAACGATCAAGAGTGTTATACGAGAACACGCTTCAGGATACACGCAGAATGAGAAATCTTTTTCCTGAAGGAGCTGTTTCACGGCAGATGCTCGACAAATCCGAGATGGCATTGAAGATCGCAGAGAGTAATCTTCGTGACGCGAGAGAGGGGACAGATCTTGTCGCCGACCATGCCGGCGTCGTAATGAGCCTTCTTGTGGAAATCGGTGAGATGGCTGATAACGGCGAACCTCTCGCGTGGATCGCAAGGACTGATACTGTCAGGATAATATTTCAGGCGGGAAGCCGGCAGGCGATGGCACTGTCGAAGGGACAGAGATCTGTATGGTCGGATGCCGGGACAGGTGTATCGGGAGAGGGAATCATACTCGGGCTTGATCTGGCTGCCGATCCCCGGACCCACCTTCTCAGTGGTGAGGCTCTATTTGCCAACCCCGGCGGAAAACTGGTTCCGGGCCTTCTTGTATCGTTCAAAGTGCTTGTTGAAGATCGAAAGGGCGTACTCAGGGTCCCTGCCCGGTGCATCGTGAACATCGAAAACGAAAGCAGAGTCTATGTCGTATCGGTTGATTCCGGCGGGAGCGTCAGGGCAGACCTGCGGAAGGTCGAGACGGGACTGAAGACTACCGATTTCGTCGAGATAGTCTCGGGCCTTTCGGCCGGCGACAGGGCCGTGATCTTCGGCCAGGCCAGGATTTCGGATGGTGACCTGGTCAGGGTGATGGCTGGTGGGGAAGGGAACTGATATGCACCTTGTCAGAGTATTCGTCCGGCGCCCGGTATTGACGGCCATGATCCTGGTTCTTTTCCTGGTCATGGGGCTCTATTCATACCAGAGGCTTGTTGTGGAGATGATGCCCAGGATCGATTTCCCCGTTATAGTCGTCACCACTGTTTACCCCGGGGCTTCACCTTCCGAGGTGGAAAGCCAGGTGACCAGGAAAATCGAGGACGAGGTCTCAACGATCGCCAATGTGAAGAACCTTCAGTCATATTCCCTGGAAAATATGTCCCAGGTCATTATCGAATTCGAACTCGAAACCGATGTCGACATCGATGCTATGGATGTCAAGGAAAAGGTCGACGCGATCCGTTTTCTGCTCCCTGAGAACGCGGAAGATCCGGTCATCCAGAAATTCGATATCTCCGCGTCGCCTGTGATGGAGATTGCCGTTTCGGCGCCGATGCCCCTGCAGGAAGTCTATCATGTAGCTGACAAGGTGATAAGGGAACGGTTGAGCCGCATCGATGGTGTGGCTGAGGTCGAAATCACCGGCAAGCGCGAGAGGGAAATCAGGATCGAGATCGCGCCGGAAAGACTGAGGGCCTATGGCCTGTCAGTGCTTGATATCATAGGTATAGTCTCGTCGCAGAATCTCAATATTCCGGCCGGCCGGATCACGCGCGGGTTCGGCGAAACGACTCTGAGGATGGTGGGTGAACTCGAGGACCCCGCTGAACTTGCCGATTTTCGGCTGCCGCTGCCTACGGGTGGGACGATACCGTTATCGGAAGTCGCTGATGTGCTGGACACGACCGAGGAGCTTCGGGAATCGTCGACATGGAATGGGGAACCTGTCATAGGCCTTTCTATCCTGAAGCGCTCCGACGGTAATACTGTTACGGTCGCCAGGGGAGTTTACAAGGTACTCGATGAATTGAAAGAAACTCTCGGTGATGATATCGAGATAGTGATAACGGATAACCCTTCCGTCTTTGTAGAGGATTCTGTAAATGATGTTCTGTCGAATATCGTTATCGGTATCCTGCTGACATCACTTCTGCTTTTCATCTTTCTACACGACTGGAGGCAGACACTGGTCGCGGGGCTCTCCATGCCTGTATCTGTTATCGCCACATTCCTGCTCGTGGAGCGCGCGGGATTCACTATCAATATCATGACGTTGATGGCCCTGGGGATATCTATCGGCACGCTGGTGACAAATTCGATTATTGTCATCGAAAATATCACGCGGCTTATAAAAACGGGTATGGACCCGTTTGATGCGGCGGAAAAGGGTACTGCCGAAGTAGCTATCGCCGTGGTCGCTTCCACGCTGACCAACGTAGTCGTGTTCACTCCGATCGCCTTCATGAGTGGTATCATCGGCCGGTTCTTTATGCAATTCGGTGTAACGGTCGTATTCGCGACCATCATATCGCTGGTCGTCAGCTTCACCATGGTTCCGATGCTTTCAGCGAGGATCCTGAGGACCAGGGCGGGTGAACATCATGGAAAAGAGCATCTCTGGACAAGATTCACAATCGCGTGGGATGAAGGTTACGGGCGGATGGCTGATGGATACAAGTTTCTGCTCGGCCGGGCCATGGATCACCGATGGGTCCCGATCACGATTACGGCTATTGTGTTTTTCTTTGCTATTTTCCTTTTTAGTTTTGTAGGCGGCGAATTCATGCCCGTCATCGATCAGAGCGTAGTTGTCATATCGGTCGAACTGCCGGCGGGAACCAGTATGGTCCGAACAAGTGAGGTTTCAGACCGTATCGAGAAAAAAATGCGCATGCGCCCGGATGTGGAAGGCGTGATCACAAAGATCGGCGGCGGCCAGAGAGGCGTCTCTGAAGCTGAGATTACATTGAAGCTGGTCGACCGCGACGAACGTGATCTTTCGATCAAGGAATTCATGAATGATATCAGGCCGGCGCTGGCCGGGGTTCCCGATGCAGAGATAATGGTAACCACCCAGGGGGAAGGCGGCTCGGGGGAGGCGGACCTGCTGATCGAGGTTCTATCAGCGGACCAGGCAAAGCTATCCCTTGTGGGAGAGCAACTTCTGCGGATAGTGGAAGAAACGCCTGGCCTGGTAGAGGTACAGACGAGCGAGAAAACCGGCAAGCCGGAGATAGCTATCCGCCCGAGGCGCAGGCAGATGACCTGGCGCGGCCTTGATCCCGCAACTACGGGGATGATCCTGAGGACAGCATACGAAGGAGAGAAAGCCGGCGTATATCGCGAACTCGGTGAGGAGTACGATATCAAGGTGCAGTTTGCCGGAAGTAATCGGGAAGATCCGGCTTACCTGCCCGACTTGCCTGTCAATCTTCCATATGGAGGGACAGTTCCTCTTTCCGATATTGCGACTATCGAGAACAGGACTGGAGCCGCGGAGATTCTCCACAGGGACAAGCAGCGGATGATCCAGGTTTCGGCGAATGTTGCGACAGGAACAGTCAGCGAAGCCAGGGCGATCATCGATGAAAAACTTGCCGTTATGGATAT
>CBDUUV010000130.1:0-5381 GCA_965370495.1 uncultured bacterium | reverse complement strand
GCTCATATTCGAATCTATACTCCTCATCGCCGCCATCTGGATAATAGAATATGCACTCTCCCGGGACAGCCCTTTCCTGACGAGCAGGATAAGAAGGTGCTGAGAAAAGATGAGCCCTCCTGTCATATCCAGGTTCTTCAGCATCCTTTTTCTGTTCACCCGCAGGCCACCTATCACCCATATGAATTTCTCCAGCATATAGGCAAGCAGCATCGTCGAATCAGGAAGGATCACCCGTTCGACCGAGGAATGGCTGATATCCCTCTCGTGCCAGAGGGCTACGTTCTCCATCGCCGCCATCGAGTTGGTCCTGAGCAACCTCGCCATCCCCGCGATCCTCTCTGTAATGATGGGGTTGCGCTTGTGAGGCATAGCGCTCGAACCTTTTTGCCCTTTTGTAAACGGCTCCTCGACTTCACCAACTTCGGTCCGCTGCAATCCCCTGATCTCCGTGGCCATCTTTTCGAGAGACGCGCCGATCAGCGCAAAAGTGGCCAGGTAACTCGCGTGACTGTCACGCTGAATGATCTGTGTCGTTACCGACGCTGCCCTGAGCCCCAGCTTCCGCATAACATAACGCTCTACCCTGTGATCGGTATGGGACATCGTCCCGACAGCTCCCGTGATCTGGCCGACCGACACTTCTTCGATAGCTCTTTCAAGCCTCTTGATATTCCTCTGCGTCTCATCGTACCAGACAAGAAGCTTGAGCCCGAAAGTGATCGGCTCGGCGTGAATGCCGTGGCTTCTTCCCACCATCGGCGTTTTACGGTACCTGAGCGCCTGCCGCTTCAGCACTGTTCCCAATTTCTTGAGCTTTTTGAGGTTTACCAGCCCGGCATCCCTCATCTGGCAGGCCAGCGCTGTGTCGAGAAGGTCGGAACTCGTCATGCCCATGTGCAGGAACCTTCCCGGCTCACCGATATACTCGGCCATATTGGTAAGGAAGGCTATGACATCGTGGCGGGTCTTCTTTTCGATGGTGAGGACCCTCCTGATATTGTAATCTGCTTTTTTTCTTATCTCCCTGGCGGCTTTCTTCGGGATAAGGCCGACCTCGGCCATACCCTCGCAGTACAGGACCTCTATCTCCTGCCACACATCATATTTGTTCGTATCCGACCAGATATGCGCCACTTCGGGAAGTGAATAACGTGGAATCAACTATTTCCTCCTATGTCTTTTCCTCCGCTTCGACAAGCTTCAACTTTACATCGAGTGTATGCCCGTCCCGCCATATTATAATATCGAGATAATCTCCGACCTGGAGGCCGAATATCGCTCTCTCGGCCTGCGAGGCGTCGTGAATGGTCATGCCGTTTATCTCGACTATCACATCACCGGCCATGATCCCGGCTGCTTCCGCTGGACCGCCCTGTTCCAGTTGAGTAATTACCAGCCCCGTGCTGAACGGCAGGCCGAGCTGTTTTGCGACATCCGGTGTCAGGTTCCTTACTACCAGTCCCGTCCAGACACTCCTGAACCGGCCGTACCGCCTGAGTTCGTTTATCACCATCTTGGCGGTATTAATCGGGATGGCAAATCCCATCCCGATATTGCTGCTTCCGCTGCTCGTCGAGAATATAAAAGTACTTATACCTACCACTGTCCCCCCGGCACAAACCAGCGGACCTCCACTGTTGCCGGGATTGATAACGGCATCGGTCTGGATCATGTTCTTGAATATCTGTACTGATCCCGCGCTCTGCTTGACATCCCTGTGAAGGGCACTTATCACACCAGCGGTCACAGTCGGCTGCGTATCGTTGAACAGGTATGTGAACGGGCTGCCTATAGCGATCACAGTTTCGCCGATCTCCAGATGGTCCGAATCTCCCAGCGGCGCAAACATCAGGTTCTTTCCCTCGATCTTCAGCAGGGCCAGGTCGAACTCGGGTGTGAAACCTATAAGAGTGGCAACAACCTCGGTGCTGTCGGTCATGGTGACGAAGATCTCATCAGCATTACGTATCACATGTTCGTTTGTCAGGATATACCCGTCAGAGTTGACTATCACGCCGGAACCGTAACTTGGATATCTCTGCTTTGCCAGCCTGGGCTTTCTTCCGCGAAACTGCTGAAACCATTCATCCCAACCCCGGTTGGCATAGACAAGCTGCGTCCGGTAAGCTGTCACAGATACGACAGCGGGGCTGACCCTCTGCCTTGCGGCTACAATCGCGTCGCCGCTGATTACGCCGGCATGGCCCGTTATATTGCTGGTGGCTTGCGGCAGGAACGACTGTTCCCGCGAGACCCTTGTAAGCAGGACGATCGATATAATGAGCATGGCCAGTGCCAGCCCGAACATGATTCCAATTACTGCGGGAAACGCTCTCGACCACTTTGAATCAAAAGGCATCAATTCGGGTCCACCCCCCTATACGTCTGTCCTCCCATACTTCTCAACCTTCTCCCTGCCAGCGAAGATCATCCTCTATTTCTCAACCTTTTCCCAGTCGGCCAGGAAACTTTCGATCCCACTATCGGTAAGCGGGTGTCTGATCAACTGGCTGATCACCTTAAACGGTATCGTTGCGACATCGGCTCCGAGAAGAGCTGATTCATACACATGTTGAACGCTTCTGATACTGGCTACAATTATCTGGGTTGCGAAAGAATAATTTGTATAAATATCTACCAGGTCCGCGACCAGGTCCATGCCGGGCTGCCCGACATCATCCAGCCTGCCCACAAACGGGCTGACATATGTCGCGCCGGCCTTGGCTACCAGCAGGCCCTGGTTGGCGGAGAAACAAAGAGTGGCATTGGTCTGAATACCCTCCGCGCCGAACCTGCCGATCGCCTTGATCCCCTCCATAGTGCATGGAACCTTGATAATGATATTGTCCGCGATCTTGACAAGCTCTTTTCCCTCATTGAACATACCATCAGCATCCAGAGCAACGACTTCGGCGCTCACCGGGCCCGGAACTATCGAACATATCTCTTTGAGGATATCCCTGAAGCTGCCCTTTTCCCTTGAAAGAAGCGTCGGGTTGGTTGTAACACCGTCAAGAAGCCCCAGCTTTGCAGCTTCCCTGATCTGCTCCACATTCGCTGTGTCGATAAAAAACTTCATATTTTCCCAGCCTTTCTGCGCTTTCACAATCCCCTGAAAAGAAAGAGGGAGTATACAAATAACGTATCCCGGGAACAACCATTTTCGAGATAAACACCCAATAAATATCCACCAGCTCCGCCGTCCCCCAGCGCCCCGGCATCCAGTTCACTCCAGCAGCCTGCCCCGCGGTACACAATTATACAAACAAGAGGGTCGGTCGTTCCGCACGGCCAGATAACAGGCTCTCACAAATACGGCCACCATTCGATTTCAATAAGCAGATGTCTAATATTCGACTTTCATAAAATAGAGAGCATGCGGCGGGAGAGTCGGCCCTGCTGCCCTTCTGTCCCGCTCCTCCAGTATTTTCTTGATATCAAGCTGTTTTCCCCTGCCGATCTCAAGAATAGTTCCCGCGATCGTCCTGACCATATTATAGAGAAACCGGTCCGCTTTCAACGAGATCGTGAGAAGGGGGTCGTTTTCCAGGAGTTCCGCCCTCATCATCGTACACAATGTCGATTTATTGTCCCCCGAGGTTGCGAACGAGGCAAAATCTTTCTTTCCGCGAAGTTCACCGAGAGCTGCCCGCATTGCTGGGATATCGAGTGAACCGCCATAATAATGATAATATTTATTCCACAGAGCAGTAGGTTTTCTGATAAAGATATACCGGTAACTCCTGCTTTTCGCATCGTACCGGGCATGAAATGTAAGAGCCGCTTCTTCGACTTTTCTTACCAGGATCGACCCGGGAAGCTTGGCGTTTATCGCCTTCCGGATAATATCGACACTGTGAGGCGTCTCCAGCCGCACGTTCGCGACCTGCCCCACAGCATGCACTCCGGCATCGGTCCTGCCGGCTCCGATGATCTTGATATCCCCTCCCGCAAGCTCTCCAAAAACACGGTATAATTCACCCTGAAGAGTCTTTTTGCCGGTTTGAACCTGCCACCCATGGAAATCATTTCCATCGTACTCGATTGTAAGCCTCAGGTTGCGCATATGATCTTTATAGACCATTTTTATGGCAGCGGGCAAGAACCATTTGCAATAAACATTTCAATTGCTATATCACAAAGACCCGAAAAAGAAAAGAACCCGCACTATTAAACCACACAAATTAAAACCACTACGGCATAAAGGTTGCGAACATGTTATGGTCGAGAGGGATCCAATTCATTACAAGGTGCAGGGCATCTTGATATTTCCGATTCTTCCCGGTAGGGGAGCATCATTACAACACTGAATCTGGCCCGGGCCGGGGAGTACGGCAAAATGCACAAAACAAGACACATCAAAATGCCAAAGAGAACGCACAAGGCATGGGTAGTCCTGACAGTCATGATAATACTGTGGTTATCATGCGATAATTCCCCCTCCTCCCCCGGGGATAAAGTTTCTATCGCCAGTCCTGCCAGGTATCCGGAAAAAGGGGTCGTCCACTGGAGTTCTTTTACAGCCTGGGACGACGAATTGATCGCGGAAGCGGCCAGATCGAAAATGGTGATATTCCCGATCCAGATCTGTCTTTCCCATATTGGTGATGAAGTGATCGGCAAACTCAAATCGATCAATCCTGAAATAAAGATCCTCGGATATTCATTGATCCTCAGCGTCAGGGAACTGTACTCTGATACGGCTTTCGTGCGCCAGACCACTCCGTACGAACTCGACATCTACAACCTCTCACGGGATCGCTGGGCAATGACAACAACAGGAGACACCCTGATAACCTGGCCCGGAATTATCTTTATCAATCCATTCACCGAGGGCCAGCCCGACACTGGCCATGTGGTTGCGCTTGTTGATCTGATCGAACGGTACCGCAATGAGAGGAAAAGCTCTCTGGATGGGATACTGCATGACTATTTCATGTACCGTCCATACATCAATCACGCTCTGGCCGATGCTGTCGAGGGTGAGATCGACCTGGACGGGAATGGTATCCTCATAGGAGAAGACGCTGCCGAAAGGGATCTTTTCCTGCAGTGGCAACTGGATTATGCACAGGAGATCCGGGACCGTTTCGGCCCTGATTTCATCCAGGTAGGCAACGGCAGAGTCCCGCAGGAAAATGAGGAACTCTCTGGCATATTGAACGGTATCTATTACGAGTTTTTCCCGAACATGTGCTGGGGAATCACCGACCGGGACGGTTTGCAAAAGTTGCTTGAAAACCAGGAAGAAGGTTATCTGAGCGAAGCTTTCGGGCGTACCTGGAGC
This sequence comes from uncultured bacterium, assembly GCA_965370495.1. Lineage (GTDB taxonomy): Bacteria > Krumholzibacteriota > Krumholzibacteriia > Krumholzibacteriales > Krumholzibacteriaceae > Krumholzibacterium. The sequence goes on along the minus strand of CBDUUV010000130.1, from coordinate 91 downwards.
ATCCTGACCAATGACGCGATAGAATACAATAATTACTTCTGCCTCATCTCAAGTATGCTGGCAGGCTGCCTTTACACCGAATTTCACGGCA
>CBDUUV010000129.1:0-5466 GCA_965370495.1 uncultured bacterium | reverse complement strand
AAAAGGCCTATCACAACCGACCGCAGCGTTATCTCGGGTATGATCTTGCCTGCAGGTATGTATGGAGTATACTCCTCGGCCGGCTTGAGGACCTTGTAGGCGTTCTCGGGAAGCCTGCTGGTTCCTGTACTTTGCTCCATCTTTCCTCCTTATGGAAACGGCATGATACAGAAATGCCTGAATAGATATATACCCTGCGGATACTAACACAGAGGACTGGCAGTATGTCAACCACGCAAAACCCCACCAGGTGCCTAATGAACTATCTTGTCGTCACTGCGGCCTCGCCCGATATATCCCCTCAGTTTGACTCTCCAGGCAAGGTATACCTGTCGGCAGTATCCATATAGAAGATTGGAAAAGAACAGCCTGATCCTTTCAAGCCTGTTCAACGGTGGATCATTTATCGCCTTTTCGTATATCTGCTCGAACTTCGCCACTCCTGCCCTGTAGTCGTAATTCTCCATCACATACCGCGTGGAAAACAGTGCAAGTTTCTTATAGATTTCTTCGTCCCCCATAATCATCTCGATGCTGTCCGCCAGAAGGCTGTGATCAACCGGTTCCCTGATATTCCTTCCGGCAAAATTGTAATACTGTAACTCATCGACTTTCTCAGGCGCTGCTACGCCGGCAAGGCCATTTTCTCCAACAACAAGCACCGGTTTCCCGCAGGCCATACCCTCCCACGCGCATCTTCCGATGCCAAACACGATGTCCGCCCAGGATAACAATTCCGGAGTTTCCAGAACTGCGCCGATAAGCCTGATTACTTCATAACCGATCTGCTTATTGACCCTTTCAGCAAGCACCCCGAGATCGTCAAAACACGAACCATCGCCAGCGATTACAAGGGTAACCCTGCTGCCTTTCAAAGCAACAAGTTTAACCGCTTCTATAGCGTAGGAAAGAGATCCAAACTTCAATGAATCGACTCTGCTCATAAAAACGATCTTCCAACCTGAATCAGGCAGGTTGAATCTTCTGGAAAAATCCGTGTAATCGATACCCGGATGGAACATCTCAAGATCGATCCGGTTTGGCAGGACAGTCATTTCACGAGAATGTATTCCGATTGTACGCCTGGCTTTGTCAAGAAATTCCCTGGCAACAAAAGTCACCCGCCCCGGATAATCAGGAAAAGGGGCTTCATCCAGGTACCAGACAGATGAAAATACTACCGGTATATTCCGCTTTACGGCAGCGAAAAGAGACAGGTAATACGTGTTGTAATGAAATGTATGGATTACATCTATCGAATACTTGTCAAGAGTATCACAAAAATGCCTGTAAGCTTTTAAATTCAGTTGATACATCAGGGGAAGAAACTTGTGGAATGGAGCGGATATCACGGGAATATCGAGTTTCCTCAGGCGTTCTTCATACATACCCCCCATCTTTGTAAAAAAAACAACCTCATGCCCTCTTTCCTTGATTCCCTTTGCAATAGTCATCGCCGTGTTAGTAGCTCCCCCCAGATCAAGCCATGGATAACATATCAGTATTCGCATCCAACCACCTTGAGTATCATGGATCCATCGGAAGATCCGGCCCCTTATCATGCAACCCCGGAATCAGGCAGATCCTGATTCATCACTTTTCCTGAATTTGTCCTTCAGCAGGTGCATACCTCTGTTTATTGAATTCCTGTAGCTGGTAAAATCATCTTTTGTCGGGATCAGGATCTCCCTTAACGACACACCTGTCCTTCGAATAAAAAAGATAATGATCAATACGACCATTACGGTATTTGACACACTTGTTGCGAGCCCTGCGCCGATCATCCCCAGGTGACTGATAAAGATGAAATTACAAGAGATATTCACCACAGCCCCGATAAACGAAATTATCACGGTAATCCATATCTGGTTACGGGAAGCAAAATCGATTGCAAGCATGTTGAATACCGGCCATATGGTAACCGACCACAGCATCGAATATATGGCGGTAGCAACCCGCGCGTATTGTTCCCCGTATACGATAACAACCGCGATTTTCCCAAAGGCCAGCAGCAACACAGAAAGCACGAACATCAGAAACAGATTGTTTCGACACACTCTGGCCGTAAATCCGGCCGAATCTTTTTTCATGAAAAGAAGAGTAGGAAACAGAACATGTGTCAGCGCAACAGGAATAAGCCAGATTCGTTGACTGACATTCAAAGCTAGCTGATAATAGCTTACTTCACTGGCTGATAAATAATACTTGATGATAAATATACCAATCCGGTTATTCAATTCGCGGAAGAGGAAACCCAGATAGAGCTTTGAACCATAGGAAAAGAAAGGCTTGACCATGTCCTTTCTTATACCGCCTGGAGGCCTGGCTTCCTTTGAGAAGAATATAAACCCAAGCACACTGGTAATTATCATGGAAACCGTAAAACAGATAACGACTTCCCTGGTTCCTCCCTTCATGATCAGGATAAGGAAAATCACCAGCATGATATACGAGATATAGCGGAACAGGTCAAAGATATTGGCCTGTTTTATTTGTAACGACCCGAGAAGAAAACGTTTAAAGAAATTGTTGAAAAAAATAAAAGGCACCGAGATCAACCCGAGCACCATTATCTCTTTGGGGATATCAGTCCATACTCCCGCTATATATGGATAAACCAGGTAAAAGATGGATGTGAAGAAAAGGCCAAGAACAACAGATACAATAATAGTGAATCCCAGAATATTTTTTCTGGGAAAACGTTTTTTGCCTATATAATAGGTTATCGAGGATCCAAGCCCGAGATGCCCGAACGCAAAGATCAGGGTCGCAGCCTGGACAACCAGCGCCATATATCCCCTTTTTTCGGGGCCCAGGGTACGTGACACGATTACACCCGCAGCCATCGCAAGGATTATGGCAAATGCATTAGTAAGAAAAACCCCGGCTGCTCTTTTCAGAAAACCGATTTCTTAACCTCCGCAACAGGTCAGATCATGATACATTTCTTTTTTCGGCACTTTCAATTCATCAAGCTGTCAACAAGCAATCAGCATTTTACTCAATAACGACCCTTCCAATCTCCTCCCCCTGATATGCGTCCGCATCGCTGAGCAAATCCCTGGAAGTATAGTTCGGATATTGAGTAACCTTTGTCAGTTTGACCATTACACGATACTCCCCGGGTGAAATATCTACAGGGATCTTCATTTCAACTCTATCCCTGATTACGGTATATTCTGGCCATCTGTCAGGGGGAAATATACCTTTCAGAGGCTGCCATTCTTCCCTGAAACGAAACCGTTTCTTCTTGAATTTCTCGAGAATCTTTCGATATACTTTTTGATAGGTCGAATGATACAGCCAGCTTTTCTCATACTCCGTATCAAACCTGATATATGCCCTGTAACTCCCCGGCGGACATTCTTTTGTCAAAATCCATTCAATTTCGAAATGAAAGTTTTCCCCACGCTTGATTTTCGCCTGACCAAGGTGGACTTTCCTGATAAAAATATCAGGTATTCCGGAATCAATATATCCATTAATCTCTGTGGCCTTGACCCGAGGGCCAAAATGTTCAACGGGTTCAGGCTGGATTTCCATCGATTCATTAAACTGTTTCGAATGAAATTCATACAGAGTCAAAGATCTGTTACTATATATTGGTCGAAACACACCGGGATATGCAGAAAATCTTTTATCAGCCAGCCAGGCAGCTTCAATATCCGGTTTCCAGTACATCGAGAATATCGAATTCGGTATCCTGCCATTGATTACGATGTATTCGGCGCCGAATCGATCGAGCATCTGTACGATTTCTTTCATGGAAACATCCGGAATAAACAATTTTCTGCACTCGAGGATCCGATCCAAAGCCGTAGAATCATTCGGTATTGAATGCTGGTCGTTGGTACAGACGACATACTGGTCACAAAATGCCGGAATGCAATAACTGGTTATCGGGTCTGTGGCTATTACACTGCCAACTGGTATTTTGTTATTGATTTCTTTGTATAGATCATCGAATTCCCTGCAAGTCATTTCTCTCGGAACACTGTTTCTCCTGTAGGCGTAAGCTTTGGGTATCTTCGCAACAATAATCCCGAAAAGAACCAGCGTGACTACCCAGCCTATGACAGCATTATACGTGGATATCTGTGTTCTTTTGCCGGTAACTTTCTTCCATAACTCCCTGATCAAACAGGCTGTAAGTAACATGGGCGGAATTACTGTTACGAATCTTATAAGCAAATAGGAAAGATATTTCATGGCTATCGGTACAAGAAAGGGATTAAAGATCAACGCGCAGATTCCTATCGTGCCCCAGATAAGAAGCCTCAGATTGATGTCGCGGGCCGACTGCTTCCAGAGAATAAAAAGGGACAACCCCGCGATAATCGAAAGAGGAAATGTCGTGGTGAGTATGACAACGGGATTGAGGACATAGAGATTATCTGAAAAACTGAAAATACCCTGAACATGCGTATGTATAGCATTACCCGGCATATAATCGCGTATATATCGCAAAAGAAGATAAGGCATATTAATAATCAGGACAGAAACCGCAAGAACTGGAAAAGTGCGTTTGATCAATTTGTTTCTATCTGGTCCATCTGATTCAATCCATTTTCCCGCAGAAAACACGGCTATCAAAAAACAACAGACTATGAACTGTCCGATGTGAGTGCCAGTAGCCGCAAATGACGATAACACCATTAAGGCAAAATACCTTTTTCTGTCAGTCTTTAAAAAACAGAGCAGAAAAGATAAAAACAGGATTGTAAATATTTTTCCAAATGGAAATGCGTAAGCGGTGTAAACCAGCTTTAGCCCGGCAAGACCGTTATAATGGATCAAAACCATGATATACGCGGATAACAACCCTGTCAGCGGCGAGTTGAACAACAGCATCCCCGCGCAAAAGAGCGAAAGAAGGCTGAATACAGATCCAATAATAGAGATAACAGGCCATATTGTTAATACTTCATGCTTTGCGGTCAAAGCGTTTAAAGTCCCCCACATCCCGTGTACAAGCCCTTTCCTTATGTCCCGTGTAAGCAAGCCGCCATCTTTGTACATGAAAGTGTCCGGGAACACCTGGTGGGAATTCGTGATAGTCCTTATATACGCGATATGATCAGGAGAATCCGAGGTGAGAAGAAGAGAATCTCCGGAATATAAAATGATAATAGTTACGAAAACAATCAATGCAAGGAGTAGAACCGAAATACGAGCCGGCACGAATAATATTTCTTTGCCGGACAGATCATTGTTTTTTAAAATCGGTATATATCCCGTGACCACGGCAAGAACAAGGATCAGGGATACGGCCGGGATAAGAACACCAATGTAATAGACATCTAAATCAAATACTGAGAAAACCAGGAGCAATAAATAAAAAAACGCCGCTCCCATCAAAAAAGAAAACGCGACTCGAAATAGTATGTTGATTTCAGAAAAAAATATCTTCGAAACAATATACCCGGGTATCATGACGAGATTCAAAAAGAAAAACACGAACAACAT
>CBDUUV010000128.1:0-5566 GCA_965370495.1 uncultured bacterium | reverse complement strand
GATCCATGATACCAAACGGACGTCTCAGGAGCGGCACTGCCGTATCGTTCACACGTATAGATACGAACTGGCCCGGATAAGCATCGATGAATCCTTCAGGCCTCTCGTATGTTATAAGGTGGGTTGTCGATGACAACTTTCTATTTTTCAGCACGCGTGCTCTGAATAGACGATTGTTCTCCCCACTCATATTTTCTCCTTTGCCCTGCCCTGTCCCAAACTATCAGCTGCGATGGTATCTGCCGGAATCTCCACCGTTGCCGACCGCGTTTCCGCCTTTGATGCGGGAGCTTCCACCGCGCTTCTCAGAGAATCGATCAGCCCCTGCCGGACAGGTCTCATGCTATTGCGCAGATAGTCAGCCGGCAACATCCGAGAAACAGGTCTCATGCTATTCCGCAGAGAGTCAGCCAGCGACATCCCAGAAACAGGTCTCATGCTATTCCGCAGAGAGTCAGCCGGCAACATCTCAGAGGCTGAAATATTCGTTCCCGGAAAGCTCTCAGACACTTTCCGCGCTGCCGCGATACTGTCAACCCTGGTTTTTTCCATCTTTTCTCTCATCTCGGCAGCAATCGCGGCAGTATCCGCAAGGGCGGAATCAATATATGCCTGCATCATTCCACCGCTCGCTTCATCTCCAAGCCGGAAAAATTGCTCCAGCGCTCCCCTGGCCTGCAGAGAACGCGGGTATTTCAGGATCACCCTGCGATAAGCTTCCAGCGCTCTTTCCTTATCTTCCAGTTCTTTCTGGTATATCCATCCCATTGCGTATGCCGCGACAGGCGCATAACTGGTCTCCGGAAAGCTGTCGATAACAACCATGTAATTCTCTATCGCCGCCTCTGTTTCCCCAAGCCTGGTTAACTGAATCTCGGCAGCTGAAAACCTTGCACCAGCCATCTGTTCTTCACTTGCTCTTTCACCTGAAGAGTTCTGCAATTCCATCAGTTTCCTGATGCTCGTACTCTTCTGCAGGGCCAGTGACGCAAATTCTGATTTGGATGATTCCTTTCCCACATTTGAGAAAGCTTCCTCGGCCATCTGCAGGGAATCGAGTTTTTCATGGTACAGTAGACCCATTTTGTAATATGCCTTGGCAGCAAAATCGGAACGTGGAAATTTCTTTATTATGTGCCGGTACTCGATGATGGCGGTTTCGAGCGAATCCATGCACTCATAACCTTCGGCTTTGCCAAGCATAACAGGGCCTTTGTCTACTATTTTAGTTACGTCGGGCAGGATCTCGTCAAATATCTCTATCGCTTCCCGGCATTTTCCGATCTTTGCATAACATTCCCCCAGAGCGAGTGAGATATCGTATCTCAATTCCCAGGATATTCCTTTTTTCAGAAGTAGCTTATAGCTGGACGCCGCATTCTCCCAGTCCTCAAATCTGTAATGTAACCGGGCGCTCTTCAGCAGCGCTTCATCCATCACTTCGCGTTCCGAGGACTCATCAGCCACCATCGAATAGAAATTGAGCGCATCCTCATTTTTCTCGAGTTCGAGATTTATATCACCGGCGAGAAATATGACCTTGTGTCGAAGTTCGTGCTTTGAAAACCCTTCGATAAAACGCCTTGTGAACATCAAAGCCTGATTATATTCTTTCTTTTCATAATTCGCCAGTGCCAGCCAGTACAGAGATCGCGACACATATTTGCTCTCGGGATAATTGGTTATCAACTCCTGGAACTTCCTTATCCCCTTATTATATTCCTGCTGGCGGACAAGTGCCTTTCCCATCAGAAAAATCGAGTCATCGACCCAGCCACTGTTGGGGTGGTCACGCAACACTTTCGAACACTTTATAACGACAACTTTATATCTGTCCTTGAGATTCCTGGTTATTCCCGATCCTGTACGCAACGCTTCGGTCCGCGCTTTCTCCGCCTCGCGGTACAACCTCTTGGCATTATATATCGTGTTGAAATAGACGCACGAGGACAACAGCAGCAACACGAGGATAGCTGGCATCAGTATCCTGACAAACGATACCCGGATTCGAATCTTCACAAAGTCTTCCTGACCCAGGGGAACCCTGGTTTTGTTACCTGCCCTTAAAACCTCTCACGGTGAACAACCGTCATATTCCATCTGGAGGCTCCCTTTGTTCTCTTGTTTCAGGATACAGCGGAACGCCATCTTCCCTCAAGGAAAACTCCCTGGATTCTTCCGGTAAATTTTTTCCCGATGAGCGGAGTGTTGTACGATTTTGATCTGATCAGCTTCTTTTCGAACACCCATTCCTCCCGCGTATCAATCAGTACAAGATCAGCGCTTTCACCGATTTCGAGTTTCCCACCCGGCAACCCAAGAACTTCGGCCGGTTTCACTGTCATCAGCCTGATCAGATCGATCAATTTCAGTTCATCTGTAACTACAAGCTCTGTATGGAGTTGCGCAAAAGCTGTTTCCAGTCCCGTCATGCCGGGAGGAGCGAAATTGAATTCGACCTGTTTATCGATTTCCGTATGGGGCGCATGATCCGTAGCTATACAATCGACCGTTCCGTCTTTGAGCGCGGCCCTCAGAGCTGTAATATCCTTGTTGCTTCTAAGCGGAGGATTGACCTTGAGGTTACGGTCGTACTCTTCGAGCATCGATTCATCAAGAGTCAGGTGGTGCGGTGAAGCCTCCGCAGTCACCGGGATACCCTTCTTTTTCGCAGCCTTGATCAGGGCAAGCGCACCGACAGTCGACACATGGGCGATATGGAGCCTTGCCCCTGTAAGCTGGGAAAGCCTTATATCCCTTGCGACTGCAATCTCCTCCGACGCCGCGTGTGCCCCCTCAAGTCCCAGGCGTGTCGAGACAAAACTCTCATTCATATGCGCTTCATCCGCCAGGTACGGATCTTCGCAATGCGCTATAACGGGAAGTCCTATCATCCCGGCATATTCCAGGCCGGTTCGCATGACCTTCGTATTCAGGATAAACTTACCATCATCGCTCAGGGCCACTACACCGGCCTTTTTCAGGTGATAAAACTCGGTTATCTGTTCACCTTCGAGCCCCTTCGTAACAGCCGCAGTCACAAACACCCTGCAATTGCCAGCGGTCTCGGCCCGTTTATTGATATATTCCACGACACTGGGATCATCGATGACCGGATGTGTGTTAGCCATACAGACTATCGATGTATACCCTCCTGCCGCGGCTGCGGCGGTTCCGGATTCTATCGTCTCTTTCTCCTCGTTGCCCGGTTCGCGGAGATGCGTATGGATATCGATGAACCCGGGCGCCAGGAGAAGCCCGTCGGCATTCAGCACAGGCAGATCCGTATCTGTCTTCTTCTGCCATACGATCTCTGAAATCAGGCCTTTCTTCACCAGGACCGAGCCGGACCTGATCTTGCCTGTTACAGGATCAGCGAGTTTTGCTCCTGCTATCCAGAATTCCTTTTTATCTTTCCAACTGACCATCAGAACTCCCTTTTTCCAGTTTCTTTCCTGTCAATTCAAGTTCTCATCATCTACCTTGCCACCGGCTATGAGGAACAGCACCGCCATACGAACTGCTACACCATTAGTCACCTGGGGAAGAATCACTGCCTGATCACCGTCGACAACTTCCTGGGCGATCTCCACTCCCCTGTTAATAGGCCCGGGGTGCATCACGATACATCCTTCCGGAGCCGCTTTCAGAACTTCAGGAGAAACTCCGAATACCTCGAAATATTCTCTCGAACTTGGAAAAAGCCTGTCCTTCTGTCTCTCAATCTGAATACGTAAAATATTGATCGCATCCGCATTGGATATTGCCTTTTTCAGGTCGTACTCGAGTTTGATACCACCCTCCCCAAGTTTTTCGATCTCAGTCGGCATCATCGTCGGCGGCCCGCATACGGTCACCTTTGCACCCATCTTCGTCAATCCCCATATGTTCGACCTGGCTACCCTGCTATTAAGGATGTCACCGATAATAGTAATCTTTTTTCCGACAAACGTACCCCAGCGTTCCCGCAGGGTCATCATGTCGAGAAGAGCCTGCGTCGGATGAGCATGTTTCCCATCACCCGCATTTACAATCGATGCGTCAAGAAACTCAGTCGCGAACTTGTGCGCTCCCGAAGACCCATGGCGCATGACGACGATATCGACTTTCATCGCCTGGATGTTTTCCAGGGTATCACGAAGAGTCTCACCCTTTTTTACAGACGACGTGGCCTTCGAAAAATTAATAATATCAGCACTGAGCCTCTTTTCGGCCAGCTCGAAACTCATCCGGGTCCGCGTACTCGGCTCGTAAAATACATTCGCAATCGTAACTCCCCTCAGGGCCGGAACCTTTTTGATCTTACGGCCAAGCACTTCCTTGAAATTATCAGCAGTATCAAGAATCAGCTTGATATGCTCGGATGTCAGATCCTCAAGCCCGAGAAGATTTTTCCGGTTAAACTGCACTTTCGACTTACCCCCCTTCCGGCGTTTTCTTTCGTCTGCCGGATAGTATCATTATTTCTTCCTGGCTTTAGCCTTCGTTTTGACTCTGCCCTTAACCTTTGCTTTTTCTTTAAGGCTACTCTTTACTTTCGCGCCGGGGCCAGTTTTCTTTTTAACTGATTTGTACCCGATTTTCGTGAGTTCCTTCCCATCCGAAATGATATCACTAAGAACCACCTGCTCTTCTTCATCAGTCTCAGTGAGCAGAACCTTGACTGTCTCGGTAGTGGATGTTGGCACATTCTTTCCCACGAAATCTGCGCGGATAGGATATTCCCTGTGTCCCCTGTCAATAAGGACGGCAAGCTGAATCGCTCTCGGCCGGCCGAAATCTGTAAGCTCATCGAGGGCAGCCCTTACAGTTCTTCCCGTAAACAGCACATCATCAACAAGAACGATCGTACGATCCGTGATATCCTCACTGATCTCTGTCTTGCCCACGACAGGCATGTTTGCAATCATCTGAACATCATCCCTGTACAGTGTAATGTCGAGAGCACCGACAGGAACTTTTTCTCCCTCGATACGTTCGATTGCAGATGCTATCCGCTCGGCAAGGGGCACCCCCCTTTTTCTTATCCCCACGAGGATAAGCCCTTTGACCCCTTTATTCTTTTCGACGATTTCATGAGCGATCCTCATGATCGTGCGTCGAAGCTGAATGGAGTCCATAACAACCGCTTTTCTGATAATCTTCAAAAAAACCTCCTTGTTTCTTTAAGCAAAAAAAATCCTCTCGGTCAGAGAGGCAAAATGGATTGGATGATAGATATGCATCTGTTCGATCCTTTCCTGGCCTCCCGGACCAGATTAAAAGGCTGCTTTTCAAAGGATTCTAATCTATCCCGGGAGCCGGTGCAACACTTTTCTGCACACTGGGTGGGGTGGGGCTGTCAATTGATCTATGGAAAACCAGGAAAATGTTCCAAGAAAAAATCAAGTTTGAACCCTTCCAGTCACCACATGCGCAGTTTCAGAATACACCCTGTGGAATAGGATAGATCCTTTCCCGAAGTTGCGTATCGCTCTGACCTGGTTGTGCCTCTGACACAACAACTGACAAAATCGTTTTATTCTTTCCTGCAATGCTTCTTTATAGATTCTTTCCCGAAGTCGCG
>CBDUUV010000127.1:0-5621 GCA_965370495.1 uncultured bacterium | reverse complement strand
GGGATATGATGAAGCTTGATAATATTGCCTGAGAAAAGGGCCCGCAGCAGACGGAAACACTATGAGACAGAAAAAGATCATCGCGATATTACTCCTTACCCTGTTTCCGGCGCTTGCCCTGTACATCACCACATTATTCAGCCACTACGGAATCGGACTGGCATTGAGAATCGTAGTACACATAATGATTCCGGTTGCCGGGGTAATGGCCATTCGAAAAACATCCTTCGGGAAAGCGTTCGTGTTGCCTTTGAAAATATCCGGCTGGAAGAAGACCCTTGTATATGGAGGGATTGGCGCCGTTATTTCGGCCGCGACTATCTTCGGGGTTTACCTGGCCCTGAGAAGGTTTATCGATTTCCCGGAGATAAGGTCAAACCTGCTTACGGATTATGGAATCACGCCCGCGATTTTTCCATGGATTGCTCTGTCGATAACAGCAGTCAATCCGTTTCTTGAAGAATACTTCTGGAGGGGATTCGTATACAGAGGCCTGGACAAGCATGTCAGATCCAGGTCTTTTGTGATGATATTAACTGGAGTATTGTTCGCGCTGCATCACGTAATCATCATCAGGGGATGGTTCAATCCGGGGCAATTTCTTTTTGTAACGGTTTTTCTGGCAATTGCCGGGATCGGATTCAACCTGGTCTACAAGAAGACAGGATCGATCTGGGCGGGTTGGCTGATCCATACGGTTGCTGACCTGACAATCGTAATAATCGCTTTCATGAGGGTTTTCTGAAAAACACCGGGAAAACAACCTCCCGGCGCCTTCCGGGCAACTCACGCTACCTTGCCGATACCCCGATAAGGTCAAGATCGCCATCGAGGCCGTTCACGCGGTATACCGGATAGCTTCCCGGCCTGTTGCTGCCCCATTGCAGGACAGCCACCCTGTTGAAAAAACCCCAGCGCAGAAAACCGTCTTCTGATTCAGGTTCGAGCAAAAATGCCGCCACCCGTGCCAGCGGCTGCCTCAGCGACACATAGTATGCTCCTGAAGGGATAGTGACTTCGGTTTTTTCATACCTGCCGGCAGCAATGGTAAATACATGTCCCTGGAAGATGTTATTGGCCGGCTTGATCTCTTCTATCCTGAAGTTCTCCACGGGAGCCGTTATTTCATTGGCTATCCTTCTGACAACGATCCCGTGCCTGACAAGCATATCTATTATCTCATCATTGTTCGGAAGGATGATATATCCTTCAGGCAGGGCCACAGAGCGCACGGGTACAGCTCTGGAATAATAGGGAACCCGGTAATCCTTCGGCTCACCTGTGTTTCGTACGACGACCCCGTTCCACCACGATGGATACCGGCTCAGATCCTCCTCCGGTATCTTTTCAATTATCATCCTGTAACTTTTCACGGTAAGGTCAAAGAGTTTTTCGATCTTGTATTCGAGCATAAGTTCGCTCTTATGAAACTTTCGGGCAGTCTCCCTGTCCGCCGCGTTGACGATCTGGCGCATCTCATCGATGTTCCTGTTCGTATACTTCAGAATCGACTGGATAAATGCATAGGAAGCAAGCACCCTTGTCTTGAACTCTGCATGCGGATAGTTCTCATTCAGAATGGAGAAACGGTTTCTCAGGCCGACATAGTTCGAACCGTACCTGGCGGAAACTGCGCCGTTTCTCCATCCCGCTTCCGGGTTCTGCCTGTCCATGAAATTACCATAAGGCATCGCGTCGTAGCCGTGTTCTTTCCTCATGGTTTTCTCGACTTCCGGGAAGAGCCTGTCCCACATATAATCACAGACCTCGGGAGCAGCGTCAGGGTGCAGACAGGTAGAATATGTGACAGGCGCCCTGTGAAACGAACCGTTTTTCGTGTGCATATCGACAACAAGTACCGGATCCCAGGTGTTAAATATTCCAATCAGCGCCGAGATCTCGGGAGTCTCGAGCTTGGGATAATCCCTGTTGAGGTCCAGGTTCTGTCCATTTGCCCGTCTGCCGGCAAGTTTTGGACCGTTGTCGCGGCGGTTTCCCTCGGCGAGTTTCTCGTTGCCGTCCGCGTTGAGGTTCGGAACTACGAGAATCACCTGGTTCTCCAGAAGTGCGGCAAGTTTCCCGCATGCTATATCTCTTATCAGCATGAGGCAGGCTTCTTTTCCTTCTATCTCACCGGCATGGATGTTTGCCTGGATCAATACGACTGGCTTGCCGGTCGCGGAAAGCTCATATGTGCTGCCTGTTCCCTCGCTGCTGAGGATGACCATGGGAACCGTCCTGCCTTCCGTCGATGTACACAGGGAAACTATCCTGACAAAATCCGAACTCCTCTGCACCTCATAAATAAAGTCCATAACATCGACATAGAGCGATGTCCGGGTATAGTCTGTCTTCTCGGCGACTGTGAGAGGCTCGGAGGAGTGAAGTGTCGAAGCAGCGAAAAGGATCATCAACAATAGAGCTACCGCCGTCTTTTTCTTCATATCGTTTTCTCCATTGAAATCAAAAAGCCGGGGCCGAAAGAAAAGCGGCTCCGGCTCAACCTTATCGGGGGTTATCTTCCCAGGCCTCCGCAAAAAAACGCGCCAGGGTGGAAAGTCATTCAGATCGTCTAGAACGGCAGGTCATCGTCATCTTCCGCGGGTGAGGCCTGCGAATCGACGCTTTCATCTTCCGCCTTCCGGGATTCGTCGCGGTTGCTCCTGCCGCCAGCGTCACCGGCTCGGCCGAGCATCACCATCTGATTGGCGATAATCTCGGTAGTATACTTCTTGTTCCCGGACTGGTCTTCCCAGCTTCTCGTCTGAAGACGTCCCTCGATGTATACTTGCTTGCCTTTCTGCAGATACTGTCCACAGATCTCGGCGAGCTTGCCAAAGGTGACTATCTTGTGCCACTCGGTCCTTGTCTGACGCTCACCGTCACGGCCCTTGAAATTCTCACTGGTCGCGAGACTGAAATTGGCGACCTGAATCCCGCTCCCTGTATTACGAAGCTCCGGGTCGGAGCCTAGATTGCCGACAAGTATAACTTTGTTGACACCACTCATCACCACACCTCCTGCATTAAAAAAAATTGTGAACCGCTATGACACATCATCCCCCCCCCTATCCCCAACAGGTTCACTGAGCATGGTACCTGTTTTTCCACCAGGGTCAAGAAAAATAACGAGAACTCCATTCCAAAAAAAATTAATAATTATTTGTTTTTCCCTATTGACAAACCGGTAGAATGATACCATAATACTAATGATTCGTATTTAGGATTTATTATAATTGAGTTCGGTATAAAAAAGAAGGTTTGAAATGTCAAAATATGCTAAAGGCGATCAGGCCCCCGACTTCGAATTAATCGAGTCAATGGAATCGTACTGGAAACTATCCGAGCATCTTGGCGGGAAAAGCATCCTGTTGCTATTCTTCCCGCTTGCCTATACACCGGTTTGTCAAAAAGAGCTCTGCAGCATGCGGGACGATTTCAGTGCGTTCCTGGGCCTGGACGCCGATATTATCGCGGCCAGCGTAGACAGTCCTTTCGTACTGGCCAAATGGAAAGAAGAACTTGGTTTGCAATTCCCGCTGCTGAGTGATTTCAACAACAAAGTGTGTCAGGAATTCAGCGCATGCCACGCTGAGCTTGGCCCCCTTCACGGCGTAGCTAAGAGATCAGCATTTGTGATAGACAACAAAGGAAAGATCCGATATTCGTGGATCTCCGATGATCCCGGGATCCTTCCTCCGGTGGAAGAGATCAAAAAGGTGCTGAACAGGCTGAAAGCCTGATACCGGCAAGCATCATCTCAGCAGAAAGCCCGCTGCCACCCCCGGTAGCGGGCTTCTTTTTTTATACATCAGCTAACGACTGGTATCCGTGGCCTGCAACAGTGTAGTTAACCATGAATTGTCTTATGGGAACCGGCGCACCCCAGCTGGCAGAACAGCCTTACCGGGAATGAAAATGGGGTGGACAACGGGAATCGAACCCGCGACAACTGGATCCACAATCCAGGGCTCTACCAACTGAGCTATGCCCACCACATTTGAATCTATAATCTACCTGCAAGCAAAACCTCCCGCAAGGAAAATCCATACGCAAAATCAGGCCGAATGGCTCCCCTGCTACAGCTTCCGCCCAGGTTATGTTAAACGTACGCCCGGCAGGATTCGAACCTGCGGCCTACGGATTAGAAGTCCGTTGCTCTATCCAACTGAGCTACGGGCGCATACCAGATGAACCAATAATTTAGCAATACCCGACCTGTTAGGCAATGGTAATCTACTCTATTGAATCACATGTTTTTTGTGCTACAATCGCTGAATGATCGGAAAAACTGTTTGTTTTTTCAATACATCGAAACACTGGGGCGGAGGAGAAAAGTGGCATATCGACATGGCCACGGGGCTCGCGCGACGGGGATGGCGTGTTGTCGCGGTTAGTGAAAAGGCCGGCAGACTGAATCGCAAGATGAAAATTTGCGGCCTGCCTGTCTATGACCTTGCTGTGTCCAACCTGAGTTTTCTCAATATCTTCAAGATTCTGCGAACACGGAAGATACTGAAAAAAGAAAAGATCGACGTTCTTGTCATCAGCCTGCCCTCCGATCTCAAGCTCGCCGGGCCGGCGGCCCGTAGAGCCAGGGTCGGGAAAGTGATCTACCGCCGCGGAAGCAGCATACCGATCCGCAATTCCAGGTTGAACCGGTATCTTTTGCAAAGCTGTGTCACAGATATCATCGCGAATTCCAGTGAGACGAAAAAATCCATACTGGCAAATAATCAGGCGATCTTTGACCCCGAAAAGATACATGTCATTTACAACGGGCTTGATCTGGATGAATGGGACAGCCGGGACGCTGCTCCTGTCTACAGGCCCCGGGCCGGCGATCTCCACAACCGGCGACAGAAGGAAATCGTCCTCGGTACAGCAGGACGGCTGGAGATCGAAAAAGGCCACAGCCATCTGATAGATCTTGCGGCCGCCCTGAAAGTGAAAGGGCTGAAGTTCACGCTGCTCATTGCCGGGAAAGGACGGCTCCGGGGCAAGCTCGAAACATACGCAAAAAATCGCGGCGTAGGGAAAGAGGTCATATTCACAGGTTTTGTCGAAGACATGAGAAACTTCATGGAAAGTATCGACATTTTCGCACTCTCATCACTCAGGGAGGGGTTCGGGTATGTCCTTATCGAAGCTATGGCATCACGCAGGCCTGTTGTCGCGTTCAACCTGGCAAGCACATCGGAGATCATCGATGACGGAGAATCCGGTTTTCTTGTGGAACCAGGGGATATCGACCGAATGGCCAGCCGTGTCGCGAGGCTTGCCGGGGACAGCAACCTGCGAGGCCGCTTCGGCGAAAACGGGCGCCGGACGGTTCAGGCCCGATTTGCGATGGAACCTGCTCTTGAAAAACTGGACCTTATTATTTCTACCTAGATATCAGCCGAGAAAAGGCGATGGCTACTTGGCTTTTTTCTCTTTTCTTTTTTCCTTCAGGGTCTTGACAGGCTTCTTCTTGGTTTCTTTTCTGGTACTTTTTTCCTTCCCCATGATCTCACCTCTCAATCTTTCATCAAAAGAGGGGGATTCCCGGATTCCGGGTGGACGGTGTGATTATATGCTATTTGTACCCATTCCATCAAACAGATATTTTGCCATCGATA
>CBDUUV010000126.1:0-5685 GCA_965370495.1 uncultured bacterium | reverse complement strand
ATATTTGCAAATAACACAGCGTGTTATAAGCTGCTCGATATTTCATATGACCCAAAATTGTACCGTATGGTACAATGGGCATGAACCGTTGCGTACATTGCCGCGTTTCGTCAGCCCCTCAGGGGTCGGAGTTTTTTCCTGTCAGTCCATATTTCTCAAGGCGGCCGTACAGGGTTCTGCGCGTGATTCCAAGGATCTCAGCCGCCCTGCTTTTATTCCCATCCGACCGTTCGATAGCGAGTTCGACCAACGATTTTTCGATGTCGGGCAGTGATTTTTTCCCGAGCAGTGAACCCAGAATATCCTCGGGGCTCGATATGGGCGATCCGCCCGGCAGTGTTATGTGCGAGGGGGCGATTGGTTCAATTCCGGCAAGGATAGCTGCCCTTTCCATGATATTTCTCAGCTCCCTGACATTTCCGGGCCATGCGTATTTTTGAAGTATTTCCATGATGCTTCCGTCCAGGTGTTTGGAGTGGAACCTTTTTTCTTTCATGAAGTTTTCCGCGATAGGCAGAATATCTTCTATTCTGTCGCGCAATGGCGGGATCCTGATCGGGAAGACGTTCAGCCTGTAGAGGAGGTCGTTGCGAAAAGTACCGTCCCGGGCCATTTCTTCCAGGTCCCTGTTCGTTGCGGCTATGAACCTGACATCGACCTTCAAAGGTTTTGAACCGCCCAGGGGGAGAAGCTCGCCGTTGTCAATGGCCCTCAGGAGTTTTGCCTGAAGTGCGACCGGTAGTTCTCCAATCTCGTCAAGAAAGAGGCTTCCACCGTCCGCCAGTTTGAACTGTCCCGGTTTTTTCTGAACAGCCCCGGTAAATGCTCCCTTTTCATAACCAAACAGTTCGCCCTCGAGAAGTGTGTCGGGGATGGCAGCGCAATTTATCACAATAAACGGTTTTCCTGCCCGGTTACTGGAATTGTGGATTTCCGCGGCCACGAGTTCTTTGCCCGTACCACTTTCACCGGAAATGAGGACAGCGGTATCTGTTGGAGCGACCTTCGCGATCATCTCCCTGACATTCCTTATTCCGGCCGATTCACCGAGTATGCCGCCGGCTGGTCCCCCTCCGGACACTTTTTCACGAAGAGCCTTGTTTTCTATGACCAGGTCCCGCCTCTCTTGAATACGCTTGAGAAGAAGGATTACTTCGTCCATCTGGAATGGTTTGATAAGGTATTCATACGCGCCTTCACGCATCGCCTCGACAGCTGTGGCAGCGCTTGCGTATGCCGTCATTATTACAAAATCGGTTTCCGGGGAAGATTTCATTGTATTGCGCAGAAGCTCGAGGCCGTCCATTCCGCCGAGGCGCAAGTCACAAAGGACTATGTCCGCGTTGCCCGCGCTGATACGGGGCAGGGCATCTTCTCCACTGTTGAATGTCTCTACTTCGAATCCTTCTCTGGCGATCCTGTCGGAGAGAAGCATCGTTATTTTGATCTCGTCATCGACTATAATTACTTTGCTCATTGTCAACTCCTGCCACTGTTCCGGAAAACGGAAGTGTTATCGTGACTGTCGATCCTTTGCCAGTGATGCCGTCTATGATTATCGAACCTCCGTGGTCCTCGATTATATTTTTCGCTATTGCCAGGCCAAGCCCGCTTCCGGTCTGTTTCGTGGTGTAAAAGGGTTCGAAGGCTTTTTCGATATCCTTGCGGCTTATCCCGGTTCCATGGTCAGTGAATGTGATCGTATATCCGGTGGTTTTCGCAAAAAAAGTAACTTCGATTTTCTGATCGCCTGTGGAAGCCTGCCTGGCGTTTATCAGTATATTAAGAAAGGCCTGCTGGATTCTTTTTTCTTCGCACATCAGGGGTGTTTCCGTTGCCTTGTATAGAAAGGTGATCGGAAGCTGGCCGGGTTCTGTGGCTTCGTCCATGAGACGGATGCACCTGCCGAGGATTGTGACAAGATCGCATACCGAACGGCCTGTAGCCTCGTTTTTTGCGAACATCAGGTAGTCGGTGAGGATCCTGTTCAGCCTGTCGGTTTCTTCGATGATAAATTCATCTATTTCGTCCGATCGCTCAGGGTACGCTTCCCGGAGTTTCTCGGCGCTGCTCCGTATTATGAATAATGGATTCCTGATCTCATGTGCGATACCTGCTGCCATCTGTCCCATTGATGCCAGTGTTTCTGAATGAAGCAGAGATTCCCTTGTCCTGATCAGGGAGGAGGTTGCTTTGATAACGAACCAGATAAAGAGTAGCAGGCCTACTATGGAAAGGGATGTTGCCGCGAGCAAAATATTCCTGAGTCCACCCAGACCGATGAGGAATTCCGCGTTTGCCTCGACTGCCGTGACAAAATCGGAAGCACCCGAGCCGGGGGGGATCGGGGCGTAACCTGCCTTGAAGTAGTTACCGTCATGTGAACGGACAAGGCCGGTAGCCGAGGGGGTCCCGTCCAGGGCCCTTATTATCTCGGGATAGTCCATATTCCACAATGGGTATATCTCTCCGGGCGGGAAAAGCTCGGGACTCAGAGACAGAAGCGTCATCCCGTCTTCGCGGATAATGGCGATATTCGACAGGGAGAAATCAGCACTGAACTTCCTGAACGCGTCAGGTACAGGGCCGGCCGGCCCGATGATATCGAAATTACCCATCATATCATTCAGCTCCGCGGGATCGACAGAGGCCGATACGAGGGAGGCAAGCGATTGCAGCCGGATCGAGAATTCCCTGTCCAGCCCGTCGCGGATCTGCCTGTAGTAATACCAGTTAATCGACATGAAGACCGCGACGATGATAACCACGGCGGTGATCATCCAGAAATTTCTCAGTATTGCTGTTGCTGAATCTTTCTTCATGAACTGAATACTTACCTTATTGAATGAAACCTTGCAAGTGCATGTTTTTTCCATGCGGCGTCCCGGGCCGCCTGTTTGTATTTTTCTTTTGCATCACTTTGTTTGCCCTGCCTCAGCAGCGCCTCTCCCCAGTAGAAATACAACCCTCCTGAAGAAGGGAAATCAGCCAGTCCTTTTTCGACAGCGGAGTATATATCGTTGATCATGTTCTCCTTTAGAAGGAGGTGGCACAGGGAGATGTAGGCTTTTTTCTTTTCCGCCTGCGGTATTTTTTTTAACGAGATCGACTTGTTGTAATATTCGATCGCTTTTACGGGGTGGTTCATCTTCTGATGCAGTGAAGCGAGGCTCAGGCACGCAAGGGCGTTTTCCGGGTCCGTCCTGTGGGCCCTCCTGTAATAATCAAGTGCCTTTTCCAGTCTGCCCCTGTTGAAACTGATGTATCCAAGGTGCAGGTTTGCGATATAATTTACGGGATTTTTCTTCAGTGTTTCTTCAAAGGCCGTTTCGGCTTTCGATATTTTACCCTGGTTGTAGTAGAGTTTTCCGAGCAGTGTTTTTGCAAGCTCCAGGCTGGCGGCTTTTAAAAGGTATTTCTCCGCTTCGGTCTTGTAGCCGAGTTCGAGGTCTGCCTGTCCGATGAGGAGATAATGGCGCTTGTCCGCGGTCCCGTACGATTCTGTCTTCATCATCCTGGTTCTCAGGTCGCTCCATTTCTCATTCCTTGCCAGTGTGATTCCAGTTTCGTACGCGGCGTCCGCGTCAGCCGGGTCGAGAACCGATACTTTTTTCCATGTTGTGGACGACAAATGTTTGAGTCCGTCGGTAGAATATACTTTTGCGAGAAGCTTGAGAGCCTCGAGGTTTTCCGGTTCCCTTTCAATAAGTTGCTCGAGCATTTCCTCCGCTTTCCTGTAATCGGCGTTCTGAGCTGCGAGAGTAGCATCAAATATAATACCTCCAGGCGAAAGCCCGGCCTCTTTGTCCGGTACAGCTGTTCCCGGCTGCCCGCCCGGTTCAAGGCCTGTTTCGGCAGGTGGAACGCCAGCACACCCGGCAAGAAGCAGCAGGCTCATGATAATAAGCATTATCGGAATGTATCCTGATATCGATCGAGTGAATTCCTTGTTCATTATTTAAACCTTTCGTGATCTTCAACCGGCTGTTATAGAGGCTGGTGCTCGGATACCGCGATCTGTCGATTCGGGAACCCGGATGTCTTTTCATAGTAACCGGATCTTCACTGGATTGGAAAGGACGAATCGCCAAATCCGCCTGAAAACGGAAAGAGTGTATCTCTGGCGCAAATGCTGTTTCATGTGTTATATTTCGGGTCGGACGGGAGGATGTCCAGTAAATAATTTTTTGGCAGATATCTGACAGCGAGGTACAAGAGTGAATTCAGTGGGAAACAGAAAAAAATATGTAATGGTAATCTTCATGACGCTTGTAATGAGTTTTGGCGCGTGTTCGGATTCGGGTGACTCGAAAAGTTCGGGCAACCTGAAAGGAAATTTCAGGAAATCGACCGAACTGACCATTATTTTTTCCAGCGACCTGCTTGGCAAGATCAGGTCGTGCGGTTGTAGTATCGAGGACGTTGGAGGCGTCGGCAGACGCACCACGTACGTGAAACAGATAAGAAAAACCGCGAAGAACCTTCTTGTACTTGATGTCGGCGACGCGTTCAGCCTTGACCTTTCCTACATCATGAGCGAGGCGGAACTCACCTTCGAGAGTTTCAACCTGATGGGGCTGGATGTTTTTACACCGGGAGAGATGGAATTCATATTCGGATTGCCTTTCCTTCAGTCTCTGGCGGCCAACGCGAAATTTGACATAGTAGCCGCCAATATTGTTTTCGAGGATTCCGGCAAACCTGTTTTCGGGCCGCCTTATGTCGTCAGGGAACTGAAAGGAGGCATAAAGGTGGCGATAACAGGAGTCCTTGATGAATTGGTCCGGTTCCCGGGATATATCGACAGGAGCAGTTTCAGAGTCGATCCGACTGAAAAGGCTCTTAAATCGATCCTTCCCGCGATGAAGCGTGAAGCTGATTTCCTGATCCTGCTCAGCCATATGGGTATAGAGAGGACGGAAGAGTTACTTGGGAAAGTCAAAGATTTTGATATCGCAATCGTGGGACACGGCAAACCGGTTATCAAACGCGAGGTAAAGGTGGGAAAGACGCTTGTACTTGGAACCGGCGGGCTCGGCCAATATATTGGGGTGATCACCCTGGTGCTTGACCCCTCGGGGAATTATACACAAGGCAGGTTGAGGCAGGTACAGCTGACTTCGAAAAATTACGACTTGGATAAAGAGGTGAAAAACCTTTTCTACATGTACGGACTTTCCCTGACTGACAAGGAATTGAAGAAAGCCGGAAAATCAGAGGGAAGGTGACATCGGTGCGATATCAATTTACAGACTCTAAAAATCATATATGTTCTTTAAAACGATTGAACCGTTTCGGTAAAACAGCAGGCATGATGATAACGATGATCCGGTTGGTGCAACATTCTTTCTGTAAATCCCGATAGTTGCGGCAATATGGCATTTGATCAGGTTTTGGAAGTGTTGATTGAGAACGGATTGGACGGGGTGGCATCTGAAGAATCTGGAGAAGGGGTTTTATCCGAAATCTCTTGAAAGAGGCTTTCGGAGAAAATCAACGAGGAGCAAAAAGTTAAGCAAGAGTCGCCAGGCTGTTCCCGAACGAAAAATCGTTTCCTGGAAAAACTTCACCAATAATTTATAGTTGACAATACTCCTTATGCGTATTAGTTTTCAACGGTGAAACTGCCTTGCATATGGCGGGATCCTTCTTGTTGAAGTTGAAAATTGAGGGTTTTATCCGTTC
>CBDUUV010000125.1:0-5727 GCA_965370495.1 uncultured bacterium | reverse complement strand
GCATACCTGCTTCACCGTTCCCCCCTGGAAAAAAGGCGCGACGAACTAAAATCGTTGCGGTATGTCACCCAGGCGGGAGGGCATATGTCGAAACAGATCAAGGAAGAACTGAGGCGCGTACTTCCGGATCATACAGATATTGTAATTATGTATGGAGCTACAGAAGCCTCTGCCAGGTTGACATATCTCGAACCGGAGCGTTTTTCAGACAAGATGGAGTCAATTGGAAAAGCTATCCCGGATGTGACAATAAAAGTGTTGAACAGTGACTGCCAGGAAGCTGATATCGACGAAGTCGGTGAGATAGTTGGATCCGGTGATAATATTATGCGGGGATACTGGAAAGATCCGGAAACGACATCAAAGGTACTTGATGAATTCGGTTATCATACTGGAGATATGGGTTACAGGGATAAAGAAGGTTTCTTCTTTGTAACAGGCAGAAAGGACAATCAGCTCAAGGTTGGTGGACACCGCATAAATACCCCGGAAATCGAAGATGCCATAATGGAGACAGGGCTTGTTGTCGAGGCCGTAGTTCTCGGGGTGCCTGACAGGATGCTTGGGCACAAGCTTGTCGCTGTTGTGGCTTTTCTGAACAAGGATGTCACCGCGGATCAAATCCTGAATGCATGCGCCGGAAAACTGCCGAGGTATAAACTTCCCGGCAGGATCATTTCCGTCAGGGCGCTTCCCAAGAATGCCAGCGGGAAAATCATAAAAGATAAATGTATAGATCTCATACCTCGTTAGATTACAATGCGTATACAACCGTAATCGAGGATCGGAGCGTCATATTGAAGAAAGTATTATTTGTCTGTACCGGAAATACATGCCGCAGCCCGATGGCCGAAGCGCTGGCCAGGATTATGATACCCGAAGCCTGGCAGAAAGAGATCGAGCTCTCGTCAGCGGGTGTACACGCATTCGAGGGGCAGCCTGCGGCAGAGTATGGAGCCCTGGCTGTTGCTGAAAAGGGCGCCGATCTCGAATATCATGCCGCTACTTTTCTCACTGAAGAACTGATCGGCAGCGCAGATCTTCTTGTAACCATGACGAGGGCACACCTGGTACATATCATCCGGGCCGTCCCGGAGGCCGAATCGAAGGCTATTGTACTCGGAACACTGGATGATTCGGGAGAGGATCCCGATATAGCAGATCCGATCGGAGGCGACCGCGATACGTATAACCGCGTGAGAGACGAGATCGAAGTGTTTCTTCGCCTTCTTATAGATCATCTCGCCGAAAGGTTCGCCCTGGAAAAACCCTAGATAGTATCTGTTCGCTGTTTTTCCGGTATTCTGGAAAATTCAGCACAAAACGCATTTTATTGGTTGCCGGCAAACTCTCTTATCAGTATAATAACGCAGTCGTAATGATTAATGAAGACACTTCCGGCAGCGTCTCCATGAGTCTGTTGTTCCGGGTGAGCATTCACAGGTCCGCAAAGGAGTTGGGATATGGCATTGCCGAAATCAGAAAAAATATGGATGGATGGGAAAATGGTAGACTGGGACGATGCGAATATACACGTATGTTCCCACGTTATTCATTATGGATCCTGTCTTTTCGAGGGAATCCGATGTTACAAAACAAAAAAGGGGTCTGCGATATTCCGTCTTGAACCTCATATAAAGCGCCTGTACAACTCCGCGAAGATGTACCGGATGGAACCGCAGATTTCCAGAGAAGAATTCATGGAAGCCTGCAAAGAGACGGTGCGTGTCAACGGGATGGAAGCCTGTTATATCAGGCCCGTCGTCTATAGAGGGTATGATTCTCTTGGAGTCAATCCTTTCGCGAATCCTGTAAATGCCTTTATCGTTGTGTGGGAGTGGGGCAAATATCTCGGCCCAGAGGCGCTCGAACAGGGTGTCGATGTCTGCGTATCGACGTGGGACAGGATAGCCCCGAATACATTTCCAGCTCTTGCCAAGGCTGGAGCCAACTATATGAACTCGCAGCTGATCAAGATGGAGGCTATCGTCAACGGTTATACCGAAGGGATAGCTCTCGATACGAACGGATATGTCAGTGAAGGAAGCGGGGAGAATATCTTCCTGATCGAGGACGGGATCATATATACTCCGCCACTGGGTGCAAGCGTACTCCCCGGGATTACCCGTAACACGGTGATAGACCTTGCCGGAGATCTCGGATACGAAGTCCGCGAACAGCTTGTTCCAAGAGAAATGCTCTATATAGCCGACGAAGTTTTCTTCACCGGGACCGCGGCCGAGATATCCCCTATTCGCAGCATCGACAAGATCAAGATCGGCGAGGGAAAAAGAGGTCCGATAACCAAGAAACTTCAGGATCTTTTCTTCAAGATGCTCAATGCTGAGGTTGAAAGCAGGATGGACTGGCTCGACTTCATTTAGCTTGAAAAATTTCCGGTACAAGGAAAAATCCTTGGTTGACAAAAAGGAGGGTGTCTTGAAGGTTGCCGTTGGATCGGATCACCGAGGCTACCCCCTGAAAGAGCGTCTGAAGAAAATGCTTACGGAAGAGGGGCATGAGTTCCTCGATCTTGGTACAGATGGTACCGAGCCTGTTGATTACCCCGATTTCGGGATCCCGGTCGCGGAAAAAACCGTAACCGGTGAGGCTGATCGGGGTATTGTCATATGTGGAAGCGGTATCGGGATATCGATTGCCGCGAACAAGGTCAAGGGGGCAAGAGTAGCTCTTTGCCGCACGGTCGATGATGCGAGGATGACCCGCATGCACAACGATTCGAATGTGCTTGCCCTGTCGGAAAAAAGTATGGAGGATCCTGACGTGGAACAGATCGTGAGAGTGTGGCTTGAAACGGGCTTCGATGGTGGACGACACAAGGCCAGGATTGACAAGATAACCGGCTACGAGAACAGCCGCGGGGGATGCGGCACAGGATCTGACAAGAGGTGTAACGATGTTTGATGAGAATCTATTCAAGTATCTGGAGAAGACCGACCCTGAGATAATGGAAACGATGGTGTCCGAGCTCAACAGGCAACAGACCACTCTGGAACTGATAGCCAGTGAGAACTTTACGAGCAGGGCGGTGCTGGCGGCTCTCAGCAATCCTATGCAGAACAAGTATGCCGAGGGGTATCCTCGCAGGAGATACTACAGAGGATGCAAGTTTGTAGACAAGGCGGAAGACCTGGCACGAGAGAGGGCGATGGAACTTTTCGGCAGCCAGTACGCGAATGTCCAGCCTCACTCCGGTACACAGGCGAACATCACAGCCTACCTTGCCCTTATCGAGGCCGGCGACAGGATAATGGGATTAAGCCTTTCTCATGGAGGGCATTTGTCGCACGGACACCCTGTCAACTTTTCTGGACTTTTCTTCGATGTCGTTCACTACGAAGTTGATCCAGAAACGAAGGTACTTAATTACGACACGATAGAAAAGCAGGCTCTTAAGGAAAGACCGAAACTTATCGTTGCTGGGGCAAGCGCTTACCCGCGTTTCTGGGATTGGGAAAGGCTGAGGGCGATTTGTGACAGGATCGATGCGTACTTGATGGTCGATATAGCTCATATCGCGGGGCTTATCGCCGGTGGTGTCCATCCAAGCCCTGTAGCTTATGCTGATATAATTACTTCGACTACTCACAAAACCCTTCGTGGCCCCCGGGGCGGGCTCATACTGGCTTTGGAGAAATACGCAAAAGCTATAGACAAGTTCAATTTCCCAGGCACGCAGGGTGGACCTTTCATGCATTGCATCGCCGCAAAAGCTGTGTGTTTCAAGGAAGCGATGTCTGATGAGTTCAAAGAGTATCAGAAACAGGTGGTAGCCAACGCCAGCAAACTTGCTTCCGGCATGATGAAAAGGGGGTTCGAGGTCGTAAGCGGCGGTACCGACAACCATCTCTTTCTGCTTGATCTGTCAAGCAGGGAATTAACCGGTAAAGAGGCGGCGAAAAGACTTCACAAGGCCGGGTTGACGGTCAACAAGAATACGGTTCCCTTCGACAAGCAGAGTCCGTTTGTGACTTCCGGCATTCGCGTTGGCACTCCGGCCCTTACAACCAGGGGAATGAAAGAGGCCGAGATGGAAGAAGTCGGAAACATGATGGCTAAGGTTCTGGAGAATATCGAAGATGACAGTGTGATAGAAGCTGTCCGCAGCGAGGCGGAAAATCTTGCCGGACGTTTTCCGCTCTATGAATGAAACTCTGTATGGACTGTGCTATTGGATGATATGTTGTATGGTAGAATGCTCTATGGGTCGGGTTGCATGAATGATCTTTCGCGTACAGGATTGAAAAGGATACAGCAATATGGCAAGACCCTCGTGGGATGAATATTTTATGAAGATCACTGATCTTGTCGCTGAGCGGTCAACTTGTCTCAGGCGCAGGGTCGGAGCGGTTATCGTCCAGGAAAAGAAGATAATTTCGACAGGATACAACGGCGCTCCCAAGGGGCTAAGGCATTGTCTCGATATCGGATGTCTTCGCGATCAAATGGGGGTCCCCTCCGGAGAGAGACACGAACTCTGTCGCGGTGCCCATGCTGAACAGAATGCTATCATCCAGGCTGCAGGTAGCGGGGTTTCGATAAAAGGTGCTACGATGTACTGCACCAATTCTCCCTGTTCGACATGTACGAAGATGATAATAAATGCCGGGATCAGGAGATTAGTCCTCGGCGCGACATACCCGGATAAACTTGGTAAAGAGATGATTGAAGAGTCCGGAATAGAAACGGTTTATCTGGCGCTTGCTCCTTCGGCTGAAATTGCGGAGGACTGAACAAAAAGGGGGGCATATCTTGCGTTGTCCCGCGTGTGGTCATGATGAAGACAAAGTAGTCGACTCACGTTCGACCAAGGAGAATTCCGCAGTGAGAAGACGCAGGGAATGTATTGCCTGCGCCCACCGGTTTACTACCTACGAATATGTTGAACACCGGCCCGTGATGGTTGTCAAGAAGGATGGCCGGCGTGAACATTATTCGCGCGACAAGATCCTGAACGGCCTTCTCAGGGCGTGTGAGAAACGCCAGGTTTCCATGGAAACACTCGAGAAACTTATCGATGAAGTGGAAAAGAGTGTTTCGGGGAGGGTGCGCGACGAGATTCCGACCAAGGAAATTGGCAATGAGGTGATGCTGAGGCTCTCCGCTATCGACCAGGTGGCATATGTACGTTTCGCTTCGGTATACAGGGACTTCAAGGATATATCGCAGTTCCTTTTGGAACTGCGAAGCCTGCTCGAAACAAAGGAGCAGAAAACTTCAGAGGAATAAATACCTCAAAAAACCAACAACTTCGAAGGAGGTTTCGATGAAAACTATCGTAAAGAAAGAAAGCCATATCTGTTCACTGGCCATTCTGGCTGTACTATTTTTTGTGAGTGCCACTTTCTCGAATGTCAGCGCAAAGTCGGAAGACAAGGAAGTAACGCTGAGATTTTCATTGAAAGAAGCGCAGGTTCTGAAATACAAGGGGATGTTGCGCCACGAATCGAATTACCACGGGATGGAATTTGTAATGATCAGTGTAGTCAAAGCAGAACTCTCGCTTGATACGGAACTCGAGGATGGCGGGCAGAGAGTCGCTCTGAAATTTACAGAGCGTACCGACAGGAGACAGAGAAGTGGCGGAGAGTTTCAGGATTTCGATGGACCGGTCAAACCGGAAGGGAAAACGGTCAGAATAGTGATCGATGAGATGGGCAAGATCGAAAAGGCGAGAATGATCCAGACGAAGGCGAATTTGAAGAT
>CBDUUV010000124.1:0-5872 GCA_965370495.1 uncultured bacterium | reverse complement strand
AATTAGACCTTTTTTTGATGCATATTTAACCTCCGGGCCTCTTGTTACAGAACATTTTAAAAGATTGCAGAGAAAATATGGTTTTTTTCTGGTTAAAGAAACCGGATGGGCAAAAATCGATCACATTATTAAATATCCCACTAAGGCTTTAAAAAAGAAACTTGATATTCCCGGATACAAAAAGATTATCCTTTATGCACCAACCTGTAGTGAAAAAATGCATTCTGCCGATGAACTTCTTCCAATTATTCCTGAAATAATTAAAGATAATGAATTCTGGCTGATAAAATTTCATGAACTGATGAAGAATAATATCAGGGAATATGCTGGAAACAAAGAAAATATCAGAGAAATAATGGATCTTGATATCACCCCTTACCTGCATATTGCTGATGTAATGATCTCCGATACGTCTTCTGTAATTTATGAGTTTCTTGCTTTGAAAAAGCCCGTGGTTACCTACAAGACAATCGCGTTGGAAGACAAGGGAATCAATATCCGGAACATTAGTGAGTTGCGTTCAAGCCTTGACGTTTGTTTGAATGAACCAGGTTCTGTCTTAAAAAAAAGTATAATGATAATGGATCAGGTCAATCCCTATCTGAATGGAGATATCAGCTCCAGGATTTTCAAGGAATTAAAACAAATTAAAATTGACGGATTGCCGGCCAATAAGAGAAAACCTTTAAACCTTTTCAGAAAAATGCAAATCGTTTATCATGGCATATTCAGAAAAGGTTATTTGAGATGACATTTCACGCCTGGTACCGGAAGCTGCGCCGGAAACCAAATATGTGACCGTTTTATTGCAAAACTCGCTATCGCACTGTCACATAAGCGCTTTCAGATCGACGAGCACCTCTTCGGCATGTTCAGACGGCTTAACTTTGCTGTAGATCCTGGCGATCTTCCCGGCCGGATCGATCAGGAAAGAAATCCTGACGATCCCCATATACTCTCGGCCTGCCATCTTCTTCTTTCTCCAAGCCCCGTACTTCTTGATCATATCGAGTTTCTCGTCGGAAAGCAGCGTAAACGGCAGGGAAAATTTCTCCACGAACCTGGCGTGGCTCGCCACCGAGTCCTTGCTGACGCCGAAAACCTTGATCTCGAGCTTTTCGAATGCCGGGAAGTTGTCCCTTATCGCGCAGGCTTCCTTCGTGCACCCCGATGTATTATCTTTCGGGTAGCAATAGATGAGTACCCACCGGCCCCGATACTCCGAAAGCCTGTGTTTATCTCCGTTCTGGTCAGGTAGATGGAAAGCAGGCGCCTTTGCCCCCTCTACAATATCCATATAAATCCCCCCTTTTCAGTTCAATATACGCGCTCGGCCTCTACTTCAGTTTCCAGACCTCGACAACCGCACCGACACCGGTTTCAACAAACTGGGCGCCGTATTGATCCCTGAAGAGTTCTATCGCTTTTTCCCCCGTGCAATGGCTTGCGCCCACATAAGCGACTCCGAGCTTTCTGAACATGGCAATTATTTCAGCTACCTCATCATCGCTCTTGCGTGCCAGGTGGAAACCACCCATCACCAGCAGGGGCTGCCTGCCTGAAATACTCAGCGCCATCTCTGTAATGGAAACTATTCCCGGATGGGCACACCCCGTTATAACGACCGTGCCCAGGTCTGTTTTAAGAAACAGGGAATGCTCTATAACCTCCCGGCCCATTTCGCCGCTTGTATAAACATTGCGGCAGATCTGCATCGGCCCCTTGATATCAACATTCCTGATTTTCCGTTTCTTTACCAGATTCTTGTACCCGCTGGAAAAAGACACAGGCGCAAAGACCATTACATCATCGTTTTTTTTAAGAAATGCTTCAAGCCCTCCGATATGGTCCTGGTGCTCATGTGATAAAATGACGATATCTATAGATCGCGGATCGATCCCCATTCTCTTCATGTTCTTCATCAGCACCCTGCCATCACCGCCCGTATCGAAAAGGATCGTCTTCTCCATCCCCTCGATTACGCAGCTGAAACCCCATTTCCCCTTGTATCTGTCCTTTTCGACAATATTATTGTAAATAACTTTGATGACGGGTTTATCCACAGCGCCTCCTTCCATCTCCGCTCTGACCAGGGCACTGCCAGGCCCCATAAAAAACAACACAGCCAACAACATCGATATTCCCGCGATCTTCATCGACGCTACCTCCAGGCCTGCAAACGGGGACCAACCACTCAGTCGCGCCCCCGTAACTCCACCATATCATATCCGCGCCATGCCATGATCACCCCGTCAAACGGTACAGGCGCACAACCAAATCGACAACAAGCCTATTCGAAAGCCATTCGCATCGGATCCCAGGCCGGCAACCTCTCAGGCTCCGTATCAAGAAGCTTCAATACACTCTTCGGCAGATGTTGCTTGTGAATGATAACATTGAAAACATACCTGCTGAACCATTCATCATACATCGTCCAGTACCCATCATTCCCGCGATCACTTCCCCATGAGTTCTCGATACGCCACTTGACCGGTTTTCTCCCGTCAAGATCTACACCAACGAAAACCATCGCATGGTTAGGCATGCCGTGCCCGTACTGAACCATCTCCGCTTTCGTAAGCTTATGGCTGATTCCGAGCAGGGCATCGTAATCATACATCCCTACAGCCAGTATGCCGTTTCCACTATCGTTCTCCTTGCCGATATCAGCCGCGAACCACACTGGATCACCTTCCTGAATACCCCTTATCGCGTACTTCTTCAATTCTTCAACACCGAGATTGATAAATTTCATATTAGCCTTGTCATACATCCCCCGACAGAAATCTATCTCAAAATATTTTCCATAATCATAAACCGGGTAATCGATGATCGTGACGTAGTCAGCAAGGTCGATCCCGACGGCATCCCTGTAGAATGATTCTGGCGTAAATTTCTTCTCTATGATATCGCCATCCTTGTCCTTGACCCTCCAGGTGAACTCCTCTGTCGGCATACCCATATGAAGAACGAGAATACGATAAAAGTCCTTCAGCATCCCCACCCTGCGCTTATGAAGGTCAGGGCCTTGCGCTCCACCGGCAGCCATTTTCCTCAGTTCCGCCGCGTCATGCCTGGCCATACGGTTGAGTATGGCGTTCATCCCGCGTGTACTGCTCGTGTGTTTTGTCTCCTGGCTTACACATTTTGGAACGACTCCGTATTTTTCTATAAGGTCGACCTGGTAATTCCACCAGCCACCATCCGGTACCGGATTTTTAAGCAGCGCCTGCAGAGCACGGTCATCAATATCCCTGTCTGCGGTCTCTATCACTGACTCGAGAAACATGTTCGCCTTTTCGAGCTTGTCCCAGAAGAAAAGGTAATTCTCGGAAAACTCGAAGCTGTCGAGATTGTATTTATCCATAACAGCCGGGCGCATCATATTGAAACCGGCGAACATCCAGCAACGCCCGCTGCTCTTCTGATTTGTTATCCCTTTTGCGTCGACCTTGTCACTGAAGACATCGTCATACCTGTTGTAAAGCTCCCTGTTGAATGCCAGGCTCTTAAGATCGTTGTTCGATACCGCGTTCATCAGCGCCCGTGCTTCGGTATCCAGTTTGAACGACTCCCTGAGTTCCCTGATCGTATCCCTGCCAAGACCTCTGGCGTTGCCGGCGAAGGCTGTCGAAAATACAAGGACTGCCATTGCAATGATAATAACCGTCAGAGTGCTTCTACGATGAATACCCATAAGTACCCTTCCTTTCCAAGTATACCCGGACTGGCTGATGCTTTTAGCAATCAGCTTCCTGCCTGACAACAAACAAATAGGCTGCCGCCTCACGCCGGATGCGCTACCAGTCGATCACAAGGTTTCCTGCGCCTGAAGGTATCCAGCACCTTGCGCCGTCCTCAAGTTCTATATACCACCAATCGGTTCTTTTTTCCAGCACTCTGAATTCAGTGCCTGAATAGAGCGGCTCTGTAAAACTCTGTTGATACGTCTCCGCGTCCCCTTTACGGGCCGTCACCTCTCCTGAAACGATCACACCAGCAGGCTTGTGAGCCCTGCCCACAATCTCCACTGTCAAGGATGTCAGAAAGATCGAGCTCACGATCACAAAAATCACAAATAGAGCCCTGACCCGGCTTTTGCGTACAAAAAGCCACATCGTGGCAGTAGCCCAAATCATAAGGGATGAGATTATGAAAATCATCAGGCGAATCCTCGAAGAAATATCATAATGCAGAAAGAAAAGAGTTTTGAATACCCTTTCGCGTTCCGTGATATCTACCCGGTTAATACGCCTGCTCCTCGCAAATTCCAGGTTCTGCCTGATATTCCGGTCGTTCGGCCGGTAGAGCCTGGCCCTCTTGTAATTGACTATGGCCTTGCCGAGATCCCCGAGCCGGAACCACGCGTTTCCGGTATTGTAATACAACCTGCCATTACGTATCTTTCCCTCTCTTATGATCCTCTCAAAATTCAGAATCGCCTTGAGATAATGATCCCTCGCCGCTTCGGGATCGGTACTGTCCAGTTCCATGCCTGCTCGAAAAGACTCTTCTCCCTGCTGCAGATAGAACTCGGCTTCATCGGTATTAATATCTTCAGCCAGAACATCCGCCGGTGTTGCCAGGACAGCAGACAAAAATACAATGACAGCGGGCAGCAGACATTTCCCAACCTTCCGCATGAACCGCATCCCCGATACTCCACCGGATGGTTCCATATTATTTAATCCTGTTATTACCCTTTTTTCGGTCATATTATCCTGCCCAGCTTCCGGGCCGATTCTCTCACTTGCCTGACGATTTCCTCCCGGGTCATTCCATCCGCCATGCTACCGGCATAGGCTCCCTGCTCGCATATCTCCAGGACTTTCTTCACTGAATTTCTCACTTCAGCTTCTACGCCACGTTCTCTCAGCAGCTTGTCCACCTCACCTGCTGTCAGAGCAGCTCCGCTTCTGTGGAGCTTGTCGCCCAGGTACTCCTTGAGGGCATCCATGACTTTTCCGTTGAACTGCCCTGAGGATAGATCCTCTCCTGGCCGTATCAAATCAAGCATCCCATTAAGCCTTTTAAGCGCGCCTTTTGCCTTTCTCGCTTCCAGGTCCGAGCTTCTCCCTATCACCGACCGGCGAATAATCGCAACCAGAACAAAAATAGCCGGCGGCAGGATCAGAAACAGCAGCAGGCGTGTGTCAGTTGGTATCGATTGTATCCCCGCTTTGCGCGATACGATCACCTCCGGGCCCTCGTAATTGTAAGCAATACCTTCTTTCCATTTCTCCAGCGGGGACCCTGTAACAGACCGCTCTATACCCTCCGCGTCGCTCGCCGTAACGATCCGGGTCGTCCTCACTACGAGCGGTATCGGATCGGATTCAGCCGTCATGTACCTTTCTTTTTCAGTGTCGAAATACACGATGCGGATCGATGGGATCTCAGTCACCCCATCATGTTTGACCCTCAGTGTCTGAGTAAATACCTTCTTCTTTCCTTCGATCTTCCCGTCGGCCCTGTCATCCGGGATCTTGAAATTACCCGTCATCCCCTTTTGTTCACTGAGTGGAGGCAAATCGATTCTGCCGGGGTAATCCGGCCCTTCCAGTATAATCTTCAAGGTGATTGGGTCACCTACATTTACTTCAACCGGTTCCGCGGCCGTCTCTATATGGAATCCGCCTACATGCCCCGCGAATCCCGCGGGACACCCTTCGACCGGAAGGTCCTTGACTTTCAGGCTCAACCTGTTTGATGGAACAACATACTTCTTCAAGCTGCCTCTCCACCTGCCGGAATAGCTGTCAGAAAAGAAATCATTGAAGAAATCCATTCTGTTGCGTATCCCCGTGCCCGATTCACAGGCGACAATGAACTCCGGGATGATAAATGTTCCTGCCTGTTTCGGAAACAGGGC
>CBDUUV010000123.1:0-6085 GCA_965370495.1 uncultured bacterium | reverse complement strand
TCAATGATTTGAGTATATTATTCTCACTGAATCTCCTATCAATTCTATTCTGTAAGAATCCCCTTCAAAGGAATCTCCTTGTAACAAGCTTCATAGCGGTGTATCGTTGCCCGAGTACATTGAAGATCGATCTGCAGGGTGTTTTCGGGGAGCTGGATATACATGAGATTCAAGTATAATATAAGACTCAGTGGTTCGAGCAGCCACGGCCTGGTACAGGCATCGAGGATCCTCGCCGAGGCTGCTGCCATCTATGATAACAAATACGCATCCGAGAGCTCTTCTTATGGCCCCGAAGCACGCGGTAACGCTGGCAGAGCGGAAATAATCATCTCCGATGAGGCGATCGACTATCCAAAGGTCAAGGTCGTCGATTTTCTTGTGGTACTTACGCAGGAAGCCTTCGATAAATATATCGATGATCTCGCTCCGAAAGGTCTTGTCGTTGCTGATACAGGGATCGTGCCCGGTGACCGGCCCGTGGGCCGGAAGCTGTTTCAGGTCCCGTTTTTTGATATCCTTGAAAGGGAAGAGATAAAGTATTCGATGATAAATATATTTGTCATCGGTGTTTTTAATTCTCTCAGCAGGGTGATAAGTGAAAGATCCATTGAAAAGGCTATCGTCGCACGGGCTCCCAAGATGTCTGAAAGAATCTTCCTCAAAGTTTATAAGGCCGGCTTGAAAACCGGCAAAGAATATCCTGGGAATTTTAAAGATTTATAAACAGGGGAAAAGAAATAAGGAACTTTTTTTATGAAAGACCCTTTGACGAGGCTTACCGAAAAGACTGCCAGGCTTGGCAACTACAACTTCAAGTATCTTCATATAATCTCGAACAACATAGACGGCCTGACAGAAGCTCTGGAACAACAGGGAGTCAGGGACAGGGTGCATCTCTGGAACTATTCGATGAGTATATCTGATGAGATGGATACTGTTCTGCGGGTTTCCTCCGGCCTGGAAGAAGCGCTCAGTTTCCTCGGCTGTTACTATGCGCTGCAGTTTTTGCATATGAACCTTCGGATGATCGATATCGTCAAACTCGATCTTGCTACCAGCAATGAGCGGGTAAGGATAAGCAGAGAATTCATGATCGAAGCCGGGTACATGTTCCGGCATCTTACGAGGGATTATATGCAGCGCCTGTTGAATCTTTTTCTCGAAGGAAAGGATTACCCGGAGTTTGTGATGCTGGGTGTCGGTACCAGAGCAGACCAGGACGATATTGATCTTGGTATAGTATACCGCGGACCGGAAAACCCGGGACAACTCAATGCAGCGATAGGGCGGCTGAGCAGCCAGATGTTCAAAACGGCGACGCGTCTTCATTTCCATCTTTCTGAATATATAGGGGGAAAGTCTCTAAGCGCAACGATCGAGGAATATGAGGAAGTGCTCGATAGCAATATCTACAATTTCATAATAGTGAGTGAAATGATCGGAGCCGCGAATATTCTTGGAAGTTATCCGCTCTATGAAGAATTCAAGACGAGAGTGACAGCGAGATTCTATCACGATCCAAAACATAGAATGAACCGTTTTCACGAGGGGTTTCTTCGCGGGATACTGGGCGAGATTCGATCTGTCCTGTCCAACCCGAAACCGCCTGACAGTATCAATCCCAAGGAGGATGGGCTTCGCCCTGTGCGGGGGCTTCTTTCAGCATTAAAACTTGTTTATGGGGTAGATAAGCTCAATGCATGGGAGATCATCGATGAGCTCAAGGCTGAAAACCCGGGACGTACAAAGCAGTATGAGGATCTTGAACGGACTTTGAGTTTTCTTGAACTGTTTCGGCACCTGTATCAGATCATGGTCGCCCAGGACGAGGAAATAACTCTCGGTGATCCATGTATCGAGACCATGGTGGCAAAGATCGCCGAGATGATCGGGTTTGAGAAAAGAGGCGTTGTATCTGCCAAGGACTTTATGCTGGTGCACTACTATAATTATCTGGAAAGCTCTTATGATGCTATAGAAGTTCTCACAGATGATCTGAAGAATCATCTGAGGAATGTAAGCATATACGGACCGATATTTTCCGGCGATTTTCGAAAAACACCCGGGTACAAGGACAATTTGGCGCTGGATTTCCTGCGGGCGTCGTCATTTTCCGAAGGAATCACATACTGGGATGATTTTCTGGAAGAATTACGTGATGACAACAACATGTTCTATGAGGAATTTGTGGAAAGTTTTCACGCACTTCCGGAAAGAGTTATGAAGAAAGCTGCCCGTGGATATGTGTCCGGCACAAGGTATGAACCTGCACCCATCCTTAGATTCCTTACGGTATTGGGTAAAAAAACATATAACGAGAAATCGAGGAGGCTCTTTAATGTTATGAGCAGATTATTCATCGAACAGTTAGATGATCTGCCCAGTGCGTCTGATGCGTTATCCAGGATTTCCGGTTCGCAGTCCGTGACTTTGAATAATTTTCTGGCGCTTCTGGATTATGAAACGCTCGATATGTTCATGTCGATCATTGAGAAGGAGCCGACTATTCCTGAGCTGGTGCCTTATCACAGGCAGCTTATCAGCTTGTCGAACGTCCATTACCAGAGCAGTCATTTTTTCAAAAGGCATTTTCACCCAATACTCAACAAGTACCCGGTTTTTATCAAGAATCTGTATAAAAACGAAAAACTCAAGGAAATCACCATGGGGTTCTATAGTGACCTGACGTCCCTTGCGACCCTTGATGGGAGTATTGAACGTCTTGGTGATTATTATGATATGGAATTTGTGCGGGTCAGCCTGAAGGCTCTGGAAGGGGCAAGCAGCGAACAGACCGATGCTGAATTTATCGAATTCTCGGATAACTATACGCATGCTCTCTATGAGTTTTGTTTGAAGGATGTGCACAGGGCGCTCGGATATTCCCTTTATACGCATGATCTTTTCGCTTTGTTCGCTACAGGTGGACATGCGCGTGAACAGGGTTTTGATGACGACTATGACATGATCATCATCCTGGATTCTTCGGATGACGAGATTATTTATTATTGCAACAAGATAGTTGCCAAGATGAATTCGCATATACTCAAACGCGGCATTCTTCCTCATCACCGGTTCGCGGATCATTTTGGAAGCTATGTTATCAGTCTGGAGCAGTTGACGGAGTTTCTTGGAGGTGATATGGAGGATGTCCTTGTCGAACTTTCACAGTTGCTTGGTTCGAGAATGCTTGTGGGGACCAGGAAACTTGAAAATAAGCTTCAGGAGAAGATCATCGATCCCCTGATTTTTGCCAGAAGAAACGAATTTATCGAGCTTCTTATGGATGAAATGGTTACGCGCCATGCAGTGGAAGATAATGAGACAAGAAGGAACATTAAGGAATGCAGTGGAGGACAGCGCGATATCGAGATGTTGCTGCTTATCTATAAGGCAAGGTACAAGATCCGCGACCCGTTATCAAGGAAGCTGCTTTCCCAGTTGTCCGGGATGATTCCCAGGTCCAGGGAAGATCTGGAATTCATCGAGAACCACATGAATTTCATAAAGAGCCTCAGGGACCTGTACAGGCTGAAAGTGGCGGCGCATGATGTTATCGAAAAAGAATATCTGCCTCCTGTCGCCTTGAGCCTTGGGTTCGGTAAAGGGGAGGATGGCGCTGAAAAACTGTTTGACGAATTTATGAAACGAACCGATCTCGCCGCGGAAGTGATCACTAAACTGATGACTGGCGTATGGGCCTGATTATCGCAGCCATGCGGGTTACAGGCAGGACTTTTCCCAAAAAGGATGCCTCTCTATCCGGGAAATAATATATTGACTCATGCAGAATTATATCCTATATAGACTGCTGATGAGAGTTGGTTTTTTGTAGAACTTGGCAGGGTGTAAATCGCCGGGTAAAAGATGATAGATTATGAAAAAGGAAGCCAGATTCTCAAAGCTCTTGCGCACCCGGTACGGATGGAGATAATCGATCGGCTGGGGAAGAACGGGTGCAATGTCTCTGCAATCCAGAAAAATATCGGTCTTCCACAATCTACTATTTCACAACATCTTAAGGTTATGAAGAATGCGGGTATCCTTTCCAGCCGCAGGGAAGGGACAAGGGTCTGTTATAAGATGGAAATAAAGGATATACGAAGGATCGTAAGGATGTTGAGCAGGGGATAGAGGTTTTTTCCGGATGTTATATTGTATTATTTGTATAAACAGATAATAAGATAAAAAATTGCTTGTATTCTGCAATGCAAAAATGTTAATCTGCCATTTCTTCTTTTGCCTGCTGCCCCCTGGATGCAGGATTGAAGCAATGAACAGCAGGAATCGTGATTTAGTATCGGCGGTAACCTGAAAAGGAGGGTTTTGAATGGACATCAATGTTGACAAGACTCTGGATTGTCAGGGGCTTTCCTGCCCCATGCCTATTATCAAGCTTGCCAAGGAAATCAAGGGAATGGACAGTGGCCAGGTTCTGGAACTTCTCGGTACCGATCCTGGTTCCAAAAATGACATCCCAAGCTGGTGTAACAAGACGGGGAATGAGTTCCTTGGTGTAGAGGATGATGGCGGCGTACAGAAGTTCTTCATTCGTAAGAGCTGATTCCATCGGATATTTATGTTTGCGATGAGACGGCACCGCATTTTAATGCGAAGGAGAAAGACCTATGGAAGACCTTAAAAAAGGTGCCTGGCGGCAGTTGTGGGACACATTCTTCAGTAAGACCTGGCCCATGTGGACAGGCGGTATCGTGCTTGCTTTTCTGAACGTATGTCTTTTTCTTGTAAAATCTCCATGGGGAGGAAGCGGCACATATACTAACTGGGGACAGAATATATACAAAGCAACAGGACTTTTTGATATCACGACGGTGAAACCGGTTATTATGCACCCTTATGGCCTTTTGGGACTGTTGACTCTTCTCGGGGCGTTTGCCGGGGCCCTGTTTGGAAAAGAATTTGCAATTCGGATCCCACCCGCCGGTGAGATGTTCAAGGGGTTGATCGGCGGCATATTGATGGCGCTTGGCGCGACACTTGGCATCGGTTGTACGATAGGCGGGTTTTTGAGTGGATGGGCCGCTCTTTCGGGTGGTGCGATTATACTCGCGATCGGTTTTCTTGTCGGTACATACTTCGCGCTCAGGTACCTGTTATGGGAGATGGAGAATCTGCCCAAGATGAGTATGGGCAAGAATTACACTCTTCTGGCCGCAAAAGGGTCTGCAGGGAACTGGCAGCCTGTTCTCGGAGTCATTGTGACTCTTGTTCTCCTTATCGGTTTTCCCCTGTATTTCAGGAACAACAATGTTCTTGCGATGTTTGCGATCATAGGGCTTGTGATAGGAATCGTTCTTCAGCGTTCGAGATTCTGCATCGTAAGGGCATTCCGTGAACCGTTTATGACCGGCGAGTCTGAGGCTCCTTTAGGAGTGATGGTCGCCCTGGTCATGGGGATAATCGGTTTCACGGTAATAAAGTATATGGGAGTCGGGACATCGACACCCGGGGCCGCGCGTTCGCTGGCGATGGTCTGGGTATATCCGCATTTCTGGCTCAGAGCACTGATAGGCGGAACGATATTCGGACTGGGTATGACGGTTGCGGGCGGTTGCGCTGTTGGAACACTGTGGCGAGCGGGTGAAGGACACATCAAGCTGTGGTTTTCGGCAATCGGATTTACTCTTTTTGCTCCCATATCCAAGAAATTCATAGTACCCGGTTTTGCTCATATGCTGCCCGAATGGGCTAAACAGAAAGTGTTTCTGCCAGACAGGTTCGGATACGGGGGGGCAGTTCTGATTTTCCTGATAATTATCGCTTTCTGGTATGCATTTGTTAAATGGAACGAAAGAACCGGCAAGTTTACCGCCATATAGGCGTGAGGTGAAAACGATGAAGATAATAATTACTGTTCTATTGGCCGCAATGTTGTCGGGGTTTGTCGGATGCGGTGGCGCCGGTATTGATGGAAGGGCCCCCAAGCTCTATGATAACGCAGAGCAGATGGTAAGAGAAGCCAGGGCGGGTATTGACCAGATCGATATCGAGAGGTTCAGGGCAAAGATGGATAGCGATGATATTTTCATCGTTATAGACATTCGTGAGCCGTCCGAATTTG
>CBDUUV010000122.1:0-6240 GCA_965370495.1 uncultured bacterium | reverse complement strand
GGCGAGCAAAAAGAGGGCAGGGCAACTCAGAAGACTAAAAGTTTTGTAAGCAGCCACCATGCGCCCCGCAGACCCCGAAAACGCCACAATCCCGCGCCCATACTGACTCAACGCAAAACACGCCCTGAAAACCTGTCAAGGAAAATATTGGAAAAAATCGAAAAAACCTGAAAAATATCAAAATAATTTGGAAAAGTTGAGAGAAAATCCAGGCATTTCCCGGGGATGTGTTTTGATGTGTTTAAAAAGGTTTTGATATAAAAAAGTTTTAGGAATCCGGGCTTGTCCCGGGAGGATTGATTTCAAAAACCCGAGGTGTTTCAATATCTTTCAGAGCCGGGGATTGTGCCGTGCCGTTTAAAGCCACGCTTGAAACGATAGAACGGGAAGCCGGAAAGTGCATGCTAAGAGAAAATCCCTGGCTTTTCACTGCCTTTCCCGGGGCCTGTCAGCATCAGATACCGTGTTCCAAAACCCTGCTGGATCAACTAATGAGCAACACATCCCAAGGCATGTCCAAATCACTCCCGGTACCGGGACTAGATGGATTTTTGGCATCTCCAGAAAGAACTTCGGGTACAAAGAGGGCGCGCATCCTGTTTTGGATGGATAAGCGATGGCGCTCCCTCTGAATTTACACAGACGTAATATTTTACTCCATGCGCGCTGGCCCCTTCAATGCGCAGTATCGAAGGGTATCACTGCCGGTCCCGTCAGGTACCAATCTCCCAGCTTTCGAGGTATTCCCTCTGCTTGGGGGTGAGTTGATCGACGACACAACCGAGAGAATCGAGCTTGAGGCGCGCGATCTCCCTGTCTATTTTCCCTGGAACAGGATAGACCCTGTTCTCCAGTTTGACATTGCCCTTCACGAGATATTCAGCCGAAAGCGACTGATTGGCAAAGCTCATGTCCATAACCGAAGCCGGATGGCCTTCGGCGGCAGCAAGGTTAATCAGGCGCCCTTCCGACAGGATATTGATTCTGTGCCCATTTTCCAGCGTATACTGATCAATCTCATCACGGATATGTTTTTTGCTCGTAGCGAATGCCGCAAGTTCCGGAACATCGATCTCGACATTAAAATGGCCTGAATTGGCGACGATCGCTCCATCCTTCATAACCTCGAAATGTTCCTTCCTGATAACAGAGATGTTGCCCGTAAGAGTTACAAATATATCGCCCACCTTCGCCGCCTCGAAAGAACTCATTACCAGAAATCCGTCCATGACAGCTTCGAGCGCTTTTATCGGATCGATCTCAACCACTATAACATTTGAGCCCATGCCGCGGGCTCTCATGGCAACACCCCTGCCACACCATCCATACCCGAAGACCACCATTCTGGCACCGGCCAGAAGTACGTTTGTGGCCCGAACTATTCCATCGATAGTACTCTGTCCCGTACCATAACGGTTATCGAAAAAATGTTTTGTCATCGCGTCGTTCACGGCGATCATCGGATGCTCCAGGACACCATGCTCCTGCATCGCCTTGAGCCTGATAACACCTGTAGTAGTCTCTTCCGAACCACCGATAATGTTTTTCAGCAGATCACGTCTGCTCTTATGTACAGTGCTTACCAGATCGGCTCCATCGTCCATCGTTATATGAGGTTCAAGATCGAGAGCTGAATTGATATGACTATAATACATATCGTTATCCTCTCCCCTGATGGCAAAGGCGGAGATCCCGTAATCTTCTATCAATGACGCAACAACATTATCCTGCGTACTCAAGGGATTCGAAGCACACAGGGCGACTTCGGCACCACCCGCTTTGAGAGTGCGCATAAGGTTGGCTGTCTCGGTGGTGGCATGCAGACAGGCTGCTATCCTGATTCCTTCCAGAGGCTTCTCGGCCTCGAATCTTTCTCGGATCATTCTAAGAACAGGCATCGATTCATCAGCCCACTCGATCCTCTCCTTACCTTCCGGTGCAAGACCAAGATCTCTGGCATCGTATTTCATATAGAATTCCTTTCAAATGATGTTACAACATATCCCTCTATATCTTCGACTTCAGGATATCGACAAAATCCAGTTTTTCCCAGGTAAAACCATCTTCTTCGCGGCCAAAATGTCCGTAGCAGGCAGTCCGGCAATATTTTCCCTTACGCAGGTCCAGACGCTCGATGATTCCGAGAGGAGTAAGATCAAATATATCCCGTATGATCTTTGTAAGCACCTCATCAGAAACCTTGCCGGTACCAAACGTATCGATCATTACAGATACAGGCTCCACTACACCGATAGCATAGGCCAGTTGAACTTCACATTCTTCGGCAAGTCTGGCTCCAACTATATTCTTCGCGACATGTCTCGCCGCGTACGAAGCAGAACGATCCACCTTCGTGGGATCCTTCCCGGAAAAGGCGCCGCCACCGTGGCTGCCAAAACCACCGTAGGTATCGACGATGATCTTGCGGCCCGTCAACCCTGTATCTGCCATTGGGCCACCGCGGACAAAACGGCCTGTCGGGTTGACAAGTACACGAAAATCCGATTTATCTATATCAAAACCGGCCAGAACCGGGTCAATCACATGACTGGTCAGGCTATCCCTGATCTCCTCAACGGATACATCTTCGCTGTGCTGTGTTGAAAGCAGCACCGTATCTATCCTTTTAGGGACATTATCAAGATACTCTATAGTGACCTGTGATTTCCCATCAGGTTTAAGGTATGTGAGGGTATCGGTTTTTCTGATTTCAGACATTTTTTTGACCAGCAGATGAGCAATATGGATCGGCATCGGCATCAGAACATCCGTCTGCCTGCACGCAAAACCAAACATC
The DNA here is from genome assembly GCA_965370495.1 of uncultured bacterium. Classification (GTDB taxonomy): domain Bacteria; phylum Krumholzibacteriota; class Krumholzibacteriia; order Krumholzibacteriales; family Krumholzibacteriaceae; genus Krumholzibacterium. The sequence goes on along the minus strand of CBDUUV010000122.1, from coordinate 3,443 downwards.
ATACCCTGGTCTCCCGCTCCACCGATATCAACTCCCATCGAAATATCCTTGGACTGGTCATCGATAGCAGTGATAACTGCCGATGTCTGGGATGCAAACCCGAGAGCCGGATCATTGTACCCGATATCGCCTATGACAGACCTTGCTATTGTCGGAATATCGACATAAGCAATCGTGCGGATCTCACCGGCGATAAAAACCAAACCGGTCGTAACCAGTGTCTCGCACGCCACTCTACCCAGGGGGTCCTCATTCAGAATGGCATCTACAATGCTGTCTGATATCTGGTCAGCAACCTTGTCGGGGTGCCCCTCGGTAACTGATTCTGATGTAAAAAGGTGTTTTTCGGACATTGTTGATCCTCCTTGATCCTTGATTCAGATCACCATTCGTTCCATACGCCGGGAATCAATTCAATACAAATCCGACTTCCGTCAGCCTGAGCCAACCTGTGAGCCATCACTTATGTTAAGGCGTTTCCGCCTTCCCTTGACTTCAGCTCCTGAACCTATCACACTTGCTTCGAGAAGTGCACCGGAAACGCTACAGCCATCGTCAAGAATAGAGTCGCTTATAATCGAATCTGTTATCGTGCATCCTTTCCCCACTGAGACATATGGCCCAATGACTGAATTCTCTATCTTACTCTCCCCGTCAATGAAGCAGGGATCAATGATTACTGAATTTTTCTGGGAAGTGGACGAACTTCTGCCCTCGAGCAGGATACGGTTGGTCTCGAGAAGCGTCTCGACCTTCCCGCAATCAAACCAGTTATTGATCTTGTAAGGCTTGAACTTGACACCATTTTCGATCATCCGCGACAGGGCATCGGTTATCTGGAATTCCCCCTTGGTCCTGACGCTTTTTTCGATAACATACTGGCATGCTTCGTACAGGGGAAACGAATCCTTGAAGTAATACAGGCCGACGATCGCAAGGTTACCTTTCGGATTATCGGGTTTTTCCACAATACCGGTAATATTCCCGTTTTCAACGTTACATATTCCGAACCTGCGCGGGTCCTCCACTTCCTTCACTCCCAGAACGTACTCTCCCACTTCCGGTATTTTCAAAAAATCCGTATCGATGATCGTGTCACCAAGGATTATTATCAATTCCGAATTGTCAGCAAATTCGCGCGTGAGTGAAACCGCGTGAGCGATTCCCTTCTGTTCCGTCTGGACTACGAAATTGATCGGAATATCGCAGGCCTTTGTCAAATATTCACGGATCTGTTCGCCCATATATCCGATGATCGGAACAAGTTCGGTTACACCCATCGCTATAAGGCTATCAACGATATGCCCCAGGATAGGTTTTCCGGCGACCGTAACAAGCGCTTTTGGTTTAGTGTAAGTCAGTGGACGAAGTCTTTTGCCGATTCCAGCCACAGGGATAACTGCTTTCATGCATCCTCCGAGCTCAATATGCCTTTTATCTCTTCAATCTTTTCGATCGGTGTAGGATCAGTCCCATATTCTACAGCGAGATAAACACTCGTAAGGTCGGCCATGGCTATTACCGACAATTGCCGGGCCAACCTCCCCACCGGGCCATCTCCCCCGGAACTGTCTATCCTGATCGCACCGCCGGCGAGAGGTTCCAGGAGTGAATAGGTAACTTCCATCCGCCTCTGTACGCATGGATGATCATCACGGTCACAGAGCATGATCAGGAAAATGTCCCGCCTGAGTTTTTCCGGGCAATCCCAGGCCATTACCTCGTTATGCCCGAGTTCGGGAAAAGTATTGTAGAAAGCCATGCTCTTGCTGTTTTCGTTGAACTGACATTTCCACCGATACGCGGCCCCGGGCAAAAGACCGTCGCCACTGTATATCAATGGTATCTTCCCGTAGAGCCTCTTCGCCAGTTGCATGGCGCTGTTCTTCGTATGATCCGCGTCGAGACTGCAGTTCTCGATAAAATCTTTCGTTTTTTTCATGGCCAACACGAATTTCTCATTATCGATCCTGAAAAAACCCCAGGATGACACGATCCTTACCAGAGGTGCAAAGAGGTACCCTAAAGCAGCTCGCGGCGGGCTTCCGCCCGGGACCAGCAATACGGGCACGCCTGCTGTTTCGGCTTCTTTTTGAAGCTGTCCGCCAGACGTTATCACTGCCATTGGACAACCCTTTTCAAGGCCTTCCCTGAAGGTGCTGATCACCTCTTCGGTATTTCCACTGTAACTGACACAGACCACAGGCGTATCAGTCCCGGCAAAGGGAGGAAGAGAATATCCTCTCTCCAGATGCACGTTCGTTCTGGAACCAGGTTTGATCAGGTCCCTCAGAAGTTGCCCTCCTATGGACGAACCACCCATGCCACAGATTATAAAAGATGATGAAGCAGCCGGAATTCCAGCGGCAAAAGACTCTGCAAGAAACCATGCTTCCTGCATCTGCTTCGGCAGGGAAAGCACCCTGTCCAGCATCCGGTTCCCATCAACACTGTAATGCCTGGCAATATGATCTGAACCCATGAACAATTCTCCTGCAAATAACAATAGCCGGTGCCAAACACTCAGTCTGTCTGTATCGGTCTTTTAGGGATAAATTCCAGAAGTTCCGGACGTTTTTCTTCGATAAATGTGTTCAACAATTGTATAATCTCGGTTGATGTCGACTTCCGGAGAGTTTTTTTAACCAGAAGTCTTGTTTCGTCATACGTCACCGAGCGGATAATCTTTTTGATCTCCGGGATAATGTAGGCACTCGCGCTGAACTCGTCGAGCCCCATTCCTATAAGCAAAAGCGTGGCTATTACCCTGGCGTCTGCCACCATCTCCCCACACAACCCTACCCATATTCCGTGCTTGTGAGCTGCTTTCACCGTATCATTGATCATACGAAGTATAGCAGGGTGAAGCGGATCGTACAGATATGATATTCTGCTGTTCCCCCTATCAACAGCGAGGGAATACTGGATCAGATCGTTCGACCCGATACTGAAGAAATCGACCTCACGGGCCAGGACATCTGCCATAGCGACAGCCGAAGGGGTCTCGATCATGATGCCAATCTCTACATCTTCACCATACTGATACCTTTCCCTTTTAAGGTCTTCCCTGACTTCGTCACAGATAGCCATCGCCTGTCTGACTTCATCGACGATGGACACCATTGGAAACATTATCCTCGCCTTGCCATGAGCAGCGGCCCTGAAAATAGCACGAAGCTGGGTCCTGAAAATGTCTTTTCTCGACAGTGTAAAACGAATCCCCCTCCACCCCATGGCCGGATTGTCTTCGATACTGTCACTGACCCATTTGGCTATCTTGTCCCCTCCTATATCCAGCGTCCTGAAAAGAACAGGGTTAGGAGCCATTTTTTTTACGGTTTTTCTGTAATAACGATATTGTTCCTCTTCACCGGGAAGTGTGCCCCTGGTTATAAAGAAATATTCAGTTCTGAACAAGCCTATACCCCTGGCACCGTGATTGA
>CBDUUV010000121.1:0-6493 GCA_965370495.1 uncultured bacterium | reverse complement strand
AAAAACAGCGGTAGTGGCAAGGTCCTCGTCCTTGCGAAAAATGGAATTACAAAAGAAAAAACAAGGGAACTTACAGAGTGGTTCATGAATCGTAAAGGGACAGATCTGACTGAGAAATTCCTGATTACCGATACGGCAAAAGACAGGCGTTCCAGGGAGATCAGGGGAGTATTGCCCGGCGGAAATTCTCCTGTCTATTTTCACCCGATGAGCAGGAACGGTGAACCGTTTGGGCTGATATTCTTTCAGTCGGAGAACGAAAATGGCAGTGTGCCGCATATAGGTTCGATTTTCGAAGTAGTCTCTACTTACGCGGGGTTTATAGGATTTCTTGTCAGGGGTATCCTCGGTGGCGAAAAAAATACTGTAGAGAAAAAAGTCAGTAGAAACAAGTTTCAAAGGATAATTACTCGCAGTGACAAGATGATGAAGATCCTCAACCTGGCCGAGCGCGTGGCTTCTTCCGGTTCCACTGTGCTCCTGATGGGCGAGACAGGTACCGGTAAAGGGCTTATTGCCAGGGCTATCCACCGCCTGAGTGATTGCGGCAGCAAGAGTTTTATACATGTCAATTGCGCGGCGTTACCGGAACAATTGCTTGAAAGCGAACTCTTCGGGCATGTAAAGGGGGCCTTTACAGGTGCTGTTGGAGACAAGAAAGGGCTTCTTGCGGAGGCGGATGGCGGAACGATCTTCCTCGATGAGATAGACAAGAGTTCGTTGTCGATCCAGGGCAAGCTTCTTCAGTTCCTCGATTCCGGGGCGATCAGGCCTGTCGGCGGCAACAGGATGATCAAGGTCGATGTCAGGCTTATCTTTGCATCGAAATCAGATCTTCTCTCCAGGTGCAGTGAGGGAACAATGCTGGAGGATTTCTTCTACAGGATCAATGATTTTCCTCTTACTGTCCCGCCTCTCAGGGACAGGGTCGAAGATATCCAGCTTCTTGCGGACCACTATCTACAGTATTTCTGCAGCAGGATGGGAAAGAAAATCGTGGGATTCTCGGATGATGCGATCAGATTTCTTGCCAGTTGTAAATGGCCCGGCAACGTCAGGGAACTTGAAAAGATCATCAAGCGTGCCGTGATCCTTTCAGATGATAATGGTGTGATCACATATGCCGAACTTGTCGTAGATACAGCATCCAAAAAAGAAGCGGCCGGTACTGGTGAATTGAGTCTGCCTGAAAAGATCCGGGACCTCGAAATGAAGGCCATTTCCGAAACCCTGAACAAGAATTCCTGGAACAGGAAAGCTTCCGCTGCAGAGCTTGGTATAAGTTATCCGACCCTTCTCAAGAAGATTCGTGATTTCGGCCTTTCTCCGGAACAGTGACCGACCTCTTTTGTCTTTTTTTCGGATATCCGTTTCCCCCATTTACAATTTGATTTAGAGAAAACCGGTTTTATCGCGTGAGCTTCTTTTCTGGCTCGGCCACATTCCGGCTATTCGATGGAAACGTAACTATATCCGGATCAGGGTATAAAGATTCTTGCTTGTGTAACATGCGGAGTAGCAATAGTTTGCAAAAGGACCAGTCCTGTATGTAAAAAGGCTTGTCATCTTCCGGGATTTTATAGAGGGGTATTAGGTATACATGAAAAATAATAATATGTAACCTGTTGCAAATACTAACGATACGGCACAAATGCTTCATGCCGGATCAAGCGTGAATGGTATGGCGATTGCTCTCCAATAATACCGGTATCGGTTAGCGAACGGGGTAGTGGCAACCCGGAGAGATGTAAGATTTCAATCCCATAAGCTCTCTATGAAGCTTAAACAGGGTACAGGTGGGGTCTCTAAGGGACGGGAATCAAAGACATCTTTCCGGGTTATTTATTTCTGCACCCGGAAGCCATCCTGAAAATTGAAATCGGGTTTTATCGTATCCCGCCGCCTCCCCCCCTTCCTGATTTATAATCAAAAGACAGAAGTGAAACTATATAAAAAGGGTAAAAAAGCCCATTGACAGAAAAATTAAATGCGTTAGACTTAACGTGCCAGGGGTATATAAAGCCTTTGGAATGGCGAGATCCTTAGGAAAGCGAGTATGGACATCCCCTCCGGTGCTCGCAATATATACTCCTGGCCTTTTTTTATCTGCTTTACCCGATGTCCGGAATTAAGGACGGTACTGTAGGTTCCATTGGACATTTTTTCCTGTTCCGGCTGCTTGAGAACCGGGCGCCTGTATCCTGTGAAAGTATAATCTCGTATTATCGCAAGTCATATCAATTCAACCGGTTAAAACATAAGTAACTCGTCTGTACATAGGTGCTGTACGGCCGTTTTTTTTCGTATGGCATGGCAGTTGCGATATAAACGGGTCATGAAGACAGAAGGAGCACATAAGACAGCTAGATTGTTTGCAGCGGTTTTGATGGTCATGGTGATGCTGACGTCCTGTGGCGAAAAAGAAACTATTGTCGAGGTCGAGGTGGAGGTCCCAGCGGATTGCCCTCCATCTCCACCTCGAGGTGTCTATGCCGTCAGCCTTAACGGTTATGTCTCTCTATGCTGGGAACCCAACCTCGAAGAAGATGTCAGGTATTATGATATTTACAGGTCGCCTGCTATAGATAGCGATTTTGAGTTTATCGGTTATATCGAAGATGAGTTTCCTGACAATGATCCATGGGAATATTGCTTTGAAGATGACTACCCCGTGAACGGTATTCAGTATTTTTACAGTGTTGTCGCGGTAGATGAGGGTAATAATGACAGCACCGAACCGTTCGGCGGATATCTTACTGATATCGTATCAGCTACCCCAAGGTTCGAGGGATTGCTGACCCTGTATGATATGAATGTAGATCCCGATCACAGTGGTTTTGACCTGGAGAATTATTACGGGAATGATCCGATAAACTACCAGAACGCCTCTGCTGATTTCTATTTCGAGGTTTCCACTGGAGACGGGATTCCAAGGGTTACTGTAGACTCGCCAAGGGTAATGATCCAGGATTATGGTTTTGTAGATTATGAAGCGTATGGATTCGACGCGATAGGTTATTCGCCTGCTGATGGATGGTCGACTTCCGGAATCGTCGAGATGATCGAAGGGCACGTATATTTCATCAGGATCGGTACCTACGCTGAAGCAAATTACGCCAAACTCTGGGTAGGTGAAGTTACATCCGGATCGATTACATTCTGGTGGGCCTACCAGTCGGCGATCAATAACAGGTACCTGAGCCCCGGCCTGCCTGACGTGGACGGTGGGGGCGGAAAGATAAAAACACTGACAGATGATGCGGCGCATGGGCGCGGCGAAGCCAAAAGGATAAAGAGATTTCGGAGAGGTCGACAAATCCTCTCAACACCCGGGAGCAGCCCGGACGTTGGGAAAAACCTGCAGCAGCAGAAAACCTTTCTTTAAGCTGGTACTTTCAGAGGGTTTCCGTTACCCGGAAGGTCGACCAAAGGGGAAAATGAAGAAGGCTATTGTCGAACAGGGGCGGCAAGAGAGCTTCATTTTCCCCCGAATATTTTATAGGGCTTGCGGAGTCATGGTTACTACATTATTATCCGTTACTTATGAGAATATTTCATTGTCTGATAATATTGTTTTTTCTTTTTTCGGGGTTTCTCTTTCCGGATGATATCCTTGCAGGAAGAGTTCCTTCCCCCACGGAATTTTCAGGCTTCAAAACAGATCAAAAACCCGGAGCCTATCAGAAACAGTCATTTGCCAAGCTGGTTTCCGGTTCCTTCCCCACTGTCGATTCGCTGAATGTTCTTGTCATAAGGGTTCGTTTTCCCGACAGGGATTTCTCCGACGGTCGCGGGCAGGTTTACTACGAGAACGAACTGAGGCACATGAGAGAGTATTTTACCGGCGCATCTGCCGGGAGATTTGTACTGGAATGCGACCTTGTTTCCGGGATTATCGATCTTCCTTTTGAAGAAGCTTATTATGGTGATAACGATCCATGGGATCTCAGGATGGCCGAGATCATGATGACTGTGGTGGATTCGCTCGACGAACTGTATGATTTTTCCGGTTGGGATGCTTTTGCGATCCTGCACGCGGGGCAGGGGAAGGAAACGGATTTCAACAGGGATTCTCAGGAACAGATATGGTCCGGTTTTATCGATCCGGACGAAATGGCCGAACTACTTGCCGATACCCTCGGTACACCCGGGATCCCGACAGGTGATGCTATGGGCGAAGAGATGTTTTTTATCGACAATATCATGGTGTTTCCGGAGAATGCAACCCAGGACGAGATAGTATTCGGCTCGCTGGGTATATATGTATACCAGGTGGGTATGAGAATCGGAATGATCCCCCTCTTTGACAGTACTCCTTCCGGATTCCCTGATTCACAGGGGATAGGAGCGTTCGGCCTGATGTCGTATGGTCTTTATAACGCGATGGGGTTTGTTCCCGGTTTTCCATGTGCTTTTCACCGGTACCTGATGGGATGGGTCGATGCTGTTACCCTTACAGAAGACACTTCAGTCAGAATAACCGATATCAACAACCACTCGTCGTCAGATACTGCCCTGGTCAGGATCCCCGCAGGGCCGTCAGAGTACTTTCTGATAGCGAACAGGCTTCACGATGTCGATCAGGACAGGCGTTTTGATTTCACTGATATCAATAGTAACGGTATTCCGGAAAACGAAGATATATTGCTTGGAGCCGAATTCGATTTCTATGTGACGGGAACGACAGACCCCGCTGAATATATTGACGGGACCAAATACACCAGCACCGGCAGCGGACTCAAGATCTGGCATATTGATGAGAGAATCATAGCAGACCGGCTTTTCAGCAACGGGTATGTGAACGACGATCCTCTTCTCAAAGGGGTAGACCTCGAGGAGGCGGATGGGGTACAGGACATGGATATTCGTGGAGGTTTATATGCTTTTGGAAGCTATCATGATTCCTTCAGGGAAGGCGTAAATGAGAGGTTCGCCGCGGATACCCGGCCATCGAGCTCGTATAACAGCGGGATACTTTCCGGTATAATTATCGAAGCGGTCTCGGCCGTATCACATGTAATGACTTTTGACCTGAGTTTCAGCCCTGTGAGCGAAAAGGTCAGCGCTTCTCTGGATGGAGATGTCAGCGGGATGAGTCCGGTCGTAGCCGATCTCGAGGGAAATGGCAGCCAGGAACTGCTGATCGTTGCTAACGACGTTGAAGGCGGAAAGATCTTTATTATCCGTGATGCTGATGCGTCTGTATGGGAAGGTATGGTCGAGGTCTTTGCCGTGTGCGACAGTGTGGCGTGGACCGGCCCTCCGGTAGTAGCTGATATAGATGGGGACGGGTCGCGGGAGGTCATCATCACATCGACCGGTGGCACAGTACATGCCTTCACGTCGGACGGCCTGCCTTTTACAATAGACACAGACGATTCGCCAGGTACGCTTGACCTGCGTGGGGGTATCGTTACGATACCGCTTGTTTTGAAAGACCCGGGAGATGTTGCGGACGAGGTCCTGGTTCTTTCCTCTGATGAAGACAGCACATTCATCTATATGATTGGGGCCGATGGTGTGGAATGGGATGGAAAATTCATCACTCCTGGAGTGGTGGCGGTCAGAAATCTCGTGGAAGGACGGCCTGTTTCCCATCCGGCAAGAGGTGTTATGGGGAAGTGGCTGGATTCCGAAGCTGAAGGTTTTTTTCTGGCAACCGTCTTCGATGGGGAAGTAAATCTCAATTATTTTTCACTATCGAATATCTACGGAATCGTTTCAGCCGGGGTGAACGGAGCTGATGACCCGGGTATCCTGCTGATGCCCTCTGTCGGCGATATCGATCGTGATGATTGTGACGAGATGGTTATCGGTATACCCGGCACAGGTCTTGTCTACTTTGATCCATTTACCGATTCGCCATCTATCTACACTCCCGATCCACGGATATTTGTATCTTCAGCAGCCGGTAATAACCCCTCCGCCTGTGCTATTTCCGATCTCGATGGAGACGGCGTTCTTGAAACAATAGTGAGGGACAGTGAAAATATGTACCTGCTGAAGGGGTTCGGTACAGGCTTGCCTTCATGGCCTGTCAAGATTCCTGCTGCAATGGTTGGTCTCGAAAAAGGTTGTATTCCGGCTCAGCCCCTCACAGCAGATCTTGATGGGGATGGTTACCTGGAGATACTCTTCAATACGGCGGGTGAATTGTACAGCCTGGAAATAGCCGGAACAGTGACCCGGGGATGGCCTCTCAAGGGTGAGGGTGATGGAACAGTGTCCGTTGCCTTTGTCAGGGATCAGGATGATAACCTGTTCGTCTTTTCGACGGGGACTTTGAAAAGCCTGGTCCACCCCGATCCTTCGGGGATAGTGATCAACAGGTCGGTATCGATTGTATCAAGATACGACCTGCGGCTTGTGGATGCGGCAGAAGGTGGATGGAGCATGTTCAGGCATGATGCTGGCGGCACAGGAAGACAGGAAGCGCCGGTCCAGTCGGTGACACCCCTGTCCTTTGTGAAGGAAGAGACATTTATATGCTACC
>CBDUUV010000120.1:0-6619 GCA_965370495.1 uncultured bacterium | reverse complement strand
ACGCCGCCAGCGTTCATTCTGAGCCAGGATCGAACTCTCCGTTGTAAAAAAAATCGTATATGAAAAAACTGCCGAAACAGTATTCACATCGACGTACATTCCAACCTTCCAACTCCATTAGATGGAGTCTTTGGGCCCTCACATTCGTCCGGTTCATCGCACACTATTTCTTTTTCAAAGAGCGTATTTCCCTCTATGGAAATTACTTCCAGGATAAACAATATATCCGAGTTGTCTTGGATTGTCAATATCAAACTTGAGGTTTCATAAATTATTTAACCAAACCTGATTCAACACTGACCACACCCTTTTCAAAGGGTGCGCAGAGATATAATAGTTATTGGATCTGTTGTCAACTCTAATCGTCAAAAAAAATGATTTTTTCTGCTATTTTTTCAATTTCAGAAGGAAACGGGCATAAAATGGCTGGAAAAACCCTCTCAATACCATTAACTTCCCATATGTCGAAGAGAATGAATCTATAACAAAAGGTGGCACCAGGGATGCACTTCCGGCCGTTAAAAAAAACCGAAAGATTAATTCTTCAGGTATTTCTGATAATAGTCGTCGTAATGATCGGTATGGCTTCAGCGGGATATGTATGGTTTTCGAGGGATCTGCCTTCGATGGCAAGACTCGAGATGATCGAACCATCACTGAAGACCAGGATCCTGGCTGCCGATTCGACTGTCCTCGGAGAATTCTACAAACAGGACAGAATACTCCTCTCCCTCGATGAAATTCCTTACGATCTGCAGCGGGCATTTCTTGCGGTCGAGGACAGGAGGTTTTACGACCACTTCGGCATAGATTTCATACGAATATTTTCAGCGGCATGGAAGGACATAAAGCATTGGAAGATAAAGGAAGGCGCAAGTACAATTACACAGCAACTTTCGACAGACCTTTTTCTGACCAAGGAACAGACCTTCGCCAGAAAAATCAAGGAGATACTTCTTGCTTTCAGGATCGAGAGGGCATATTCGAAGGACGAAATTCTCGAGCTATACCTCAACCAGATATATTTCGGGGGTGGTGGTTACGGAGTCGAATCCGCCTCCTACAGGTTCTTCGGGAAATCGGTCAGGGAACTTCAGATGCACCAGATCGCGCTTCTCCCGGGGTTACCGAAAAACCCGTCCGGGTACAACCCGTTTCGAAGACCGCAACGTGCCCTGAAGCGGAGAAACACCGTCCTCAGAGCCATGTACAACTTCGGTGTTATCAACACGGCTCAACTTGATTCCTTGAAAGCCAAACCCCTCGACGTGATCGAGCGTGAACGAAACGGGCACAGGACAGCCGCTTATTTTATCGAGTACATCCGACAGGCTCTCGTTGAAAAATACGGAGATACAACAGTTTATAGCGGAGGTATGACAGTATACACCACACTCGACCACTACCTCCAGAAAGTGGCTGAAGACAGCATGGAGACTTTTCTCGCAAGGCTGGAGGGAGAAAAGAATTACGATCTGACGCGCGCCCAGTACCTCGACTCACTCGATGCAGGGGTAAAACTGTCCCCCGACTATATTCAATCCGCTGCAGTAGCAATTGACCCGCGCAACGGGCATATAAAGGTTATGGTTGGTGGAAGAAACTTCCAGGAAAAGAAATTCAACTGTGTGATTCAGGCCCGGAGACAGCCGGGTTCGGCTTTCAAGATGTTCATCTATCTGGCAGCTATGGAAAACGGCTACAACCCTTCCGACATGCTGCTGGACACTCCCATTGTCATCGAGATGCCGAACGGGGAAGTATACAAGCCGAGGAATTTCAGCAGGAAATTCCATGGCGCCGTCTCTCTCAGGTATGCACTGGATAAATCGATCAACATCCCCGCCGTAAAACTCCTTCAGAGGATCGGTGGGCCCGCGGTAATCAATACCGCAATACGCATGGGAATCAAGACTCCGCTTATGCCCTACCTGTCACTGGCCCTCGGCGCCCAGGAAGTTACGCTTATCAATATCACATCCGCTTTCGGCGTACTTGCCACCGGAGGAATCCGGGCAGAACCAATGGCGATACTGAAGATCGAAGACTCCAAAGGCAATGTCCTGGAAGAATACAGGGAAACCCAGGAAGAAGTGCTCTCGCCCCAGATAGCCTATATAATGAACGATATGTTACAGACGACCATCACCGAGGGTACCGGCAGGACCGCCCGGTATATGGGGCTCAGGATTCCCTGTGCCGGAAAGACCGGAACAACCGATAACGAGAGTGACGGATGGTTTATAGGCTATTCGCCTGATCTGGCTGTAGGAGTATGGACGGGCTTCAGCCATAAGGTATTACCGATGGGCAGAAACATGGTCGGCGCCAGAGTAGCTCTGCCTCTCTGGACATGGATCATGATGGCGGCTCATCCGAACAACATCGGTCCCGGTTTCGACCGCCCGGACGGGATATCCGAGGCGATGATCTGCGAGGATTCGGGGCTCCTGGCAACCCCGTACTGCAAAAACGTGAGACGGGAACTTTTCATAGAGGGCCGCGAAACAACCCGCCAGTGTGATCTGCACAAGGTTAGCGCCTACGACCTGCTTGATCCCGACAAGGATTTCAGGAAACTCGACAGGGAAGCATCTGAAGAAAATACCTTGCATTAAACAGCACTTTCCGTCCCCGGAAACCGCAACTGGGCCTATTCAGCCTGAAGTTCCGCGAATTCTTTCATTATCCGGACACCAGCACTGGTTCCTATGCGGCTGGCACCTGCTTTCACCAGTTCGACGGCAAAACCCGCGGTCCTGATACCTGCCGAAGCTTTTACCCCATAATCAGGACCAACTGCTCCTCTCATGATTTCGACATCCCGAACAGTCGCCCCGGGCGGACCGAACCCGGTTGAAGTCTTGACGAACCCCGCTCCGGCATCCATAGCGATCCTGCAGGCTCTGACCTTCTCTTCATCGCTGAGAAGAGCCGCTTCGATAATCACCTTAAGACCAGCCTGGTCACACGCCTCCACGACGCCCGCGATATCATCGTGAACGAACCCGTAATCACCAGCCTTGAGAGCACCTATATTGAGCACCATATCAATCTCGCCAGCTCCCTGCTCAACAGCCCTTTTTGCCTCGAAAACTTTTACCGACGACTCGCATGCGCCCAGAGGAAACCCGGCTATCGAGCATACCTTGATATCGGTACCATCTAATTCCCTGCTTGCCAGAGCGACATAATGCGTATTGACACATGCTGAATAGAAAGCATGTTCAACCGCCTCGGAGCAAAGTTTGATTATTTCATCAGGTATCGCTTCCGGCCTGAGCAGCGTATGATCTATGAGACGACTCAGTTTCAGCCTGTTTACCATTAAAAGCCTCCCGTGATCTGTTCTGTGATTTCATCAGGGAATAAGGCCGCCAGGCAGATCCGCCCCGGCTTTCCTGCCGTATCTACAACTCGTGTACCCCAAGAAGTGATTTCATGCTCTCTATTCGTCCGCTTCTCAGATAGACCCGCACGACCCTCTTGCTGATCCGGCATAACACCTCGTAGTTGAGAGTTCCGTCCCATTGCGCTATATCATCGGCGCTGATCCTGCTGTCTCCCTGGCTGCCTATGATCACTACTTCCTCCCCGACTTCCGACAGGTCGAACCCGCTCAGATCGATCATCGTCATATCCATCGTGACCCTGCCGATGATCGGAACACTTTCCCCGCGAAAAAGCACCGCGCCCTTGTTGGAAAGCCGGTGGCTCATACCATGTCCATACCCTGCCGCTATAACCCCGATCTTCATATCGGCCGGGGCTATAAAGGTTCTTCCATAACTTATACTGTCTCCGGCAGTGACATTCCTCACGAGGATCAATCTCGATTTGAAAGTCATCACGGGCAGAACTTCGATTCTATCCCTGAGATCTATCGAGGGACAATGCCCGTAGGCAAGGAGCCCGGGCCTTATCATATTAAAATGCGACTGCGGAAAATTGATAACGGCAGCACTGTTTGCGCAATGGATATAACGGAAAGTAATACCAATAGTTTCAAGTCCGGCCAGCAAATCATTAAACAGTCCTATCTGGTCTTCGGTATAATCAAAATCACTGTCAGAAGCGGGGAAATGAGTAAATATCCCTTCCAGTTCGAGGCCATCCATCTCTCTCATCTTCTTCACCGCTTCCACCGCATCATCTTTGGGAAAGCCCGCCCGGCCCATACCGGTGTCGACCTCGATATGCATCGTGCATTTCTTCTCCCTACTGACAGCAACTTTCGAGGCGGCTCTCGCAAACTCCACCGACGACGCCGTCACGGCAAGATCGTTCTCGAGGACTTCGCCGAGTTCTTCAGGCAATACAGGACTGAGAATAATGACAGGAATCCTGATGCCGGCTTTTCTAAGCTCACGTCCTTCATCGAGGGTGGCTACACCCAGCATGTCGACACCGCATTCAACCGCAAACCTGGATATCCTCACCGCACCATGTCCATAGGCATCGGCCTTGACAACAAGAAGAATGTCCGCTTTGTTGTTTATAAGTTCCCTTATCCTCTCGAGGTTCCATTTGAACGCGTCCAGATCTACTTCGACCCACGCGGGAAATCTATTCATCCTCACTCACATCCTCTTCGCCTGAAAGGTCTTGCGGCATTTCACCCTTATAGATAAACCTGTCAAGAAGCCTCACATAATCGGTCCAGAGAGAATCGCCGCCACTCTTTTCCAATACCATCAATGTACCCCTGACCTGGGCATCCATATTGTCTATATAGTTGAGCAGCAGAGCTTCAACCGTCATTGGAACGACCGGAGAACCATGCTGCAGTTGCCCGTGATGGCTCAGTATCATATGCTTCAATTTCATTTCGAGCTCAGGAGGAAAATTCTCCATACCTCGAAGATATTCATCCAGTATCGCTACACCCATACTGATATGGCCAATCAACCTGCCCTGATCCGAGTAATCTATGTGATTTGTCACGGATAATTCCGACATCTTCCCAATGTCATGAAGAAGCACACCGGCAAGAAGAAGATCACTATCCGCTTCCGGATATATCCCGGCGACTGACAGGGCCATGCGTGCCATGTCGTATACATGTTCCGCGAGTCCACCGACATAGGCATGATGCCATCCCTTTGCAGCAGGTGACCTTAAGAACCTGTCCCTGAACCCATCACCACCAAATATGCTCCCCAGCAGAGTCCTGAGATTCCCATCGCTGATCTTTTCGATCATACCGAGAAGTTCGTCATATATCGCGTTGACATCCCTCGAAGAAGAGGGCAGAAAAACAGCAGGGTCATACTGGTCATCGGCAAGCGCTTCCATATAATTAACCCTGACCTGCAGTGCTCCCTGATAATCCTGAATCTCGCCCGTGACCCGGACAACATCATCCACCCTTATTCTTTCGCCCTCCCTTGAAGGATCCCACCATACTCCCTTGAGCGTTCCATCCTTGTCCGAAAACTGGAGAAGAAAAAACTTCCCGTTCGAAAAATCCCTCTTCACCTTTTTGGTGAGAACCATCACCCTGTTGATATTATCTCCGACCTTCAGGTTTTCCGACACTCTTCCTCCTCCCATGACACATTGCATTTTCTGACGATTCTAAACTAAATCAGACACCGGCGGCCGGTCAAGCAGAAACGGGAAAGAGGGGGGGCACACCGAAAAACGGGACCGGTCGCTGATGACCGGCCCCGCATATATACGAATCAGATAATGTACAGCTTACTGTGTGAAAGGAACTACCTGACCAGCATACTTGATGTACTCAAGCTTAACCTTGCCACCGATCTTTGTGCTGGTCCGGTACGACCTCGGGAAAAGCGATTTGGACGGAGCCTCACCGTAACTCAAACCACCGCTGAAATAGAGGTTCTCGGCTATAAGTGCCTTGAGAATCAGCTCCATGCCTAAATCCATATCCTCGAGAATAAACCTTACCTTGGGAAGACTAACGATGTATACCATCTCGGGCTCGCCCTTGTAGTCTACTTCCTCGTATGTGAGTTTCGCCTCGGGAACCTTGAACTTGGTGTCATAGATTTCTTTCAGTTTTCTCGTAGCGGAAGTCATGCCATTGATATCGATCTCTTCAAACCGACCTTCATCATAACCCCTGATAAGAGTCGGGAAAGCGGCATCATAAGGTTCGCCGACTTTTATCGTATCGCCACCAGCAACAAAGAAATCAACTACGAAATGTACACGCGGTGTAAATGCTTTCCTTACACCGGCGAAATACTGCCTGCCTTCGACCATTCCGACCTTGTTTTCCAGGTCCTCACCTGTAAAGAACTCGATAAGGTTACCATCGCGTACCATGCCAATATTGCCGTTAACGGCAATAAATCCGGGTGTATCGAAGCTGAACTTAAAGCCGGGGCTGGTAATGTCTGCATGGCCCGCTTCCCTGAGTGTGACCAGCTGATAGTTCTCTTCGATTGTGCCGCCGCATCCCGAAAATACACCTGCGATAAGAGCCACGATCAGGACGTATGGAAAAAACTTCGACATGGATACGCTCCTTTACCATAAGTGAACGGACAAAACCCTCAATTTTCAACTTCAACAAGAAGGATCCCGCCATATGCAAGACAGTTTCACCGTTGAAAACTAATACGCATAAGGAGTATTGTCAACTATA
>CBDUUV010000119.1:0-6711 GCA_965370495.1 uncultured bacterium | reverse complement strand
ACAAAAGGGCTCGACTGCCAAATACCTATTACGACTTCGGATGTACACAGGCCTGCTTTTGCGCTGGCTGGTTTCATGGAAAACTATCTGCACGAAAGGATCCAGATTCTTGGAGAGACGGAGATTATGTATATACGGTCTCTCGATGAAAACCAGCAGAAAGATGCCATGGACAGGGTTTTTTCAAAACCCCTGTGCTGTATCATCGTAACGAAGGCGCTTGAAGTTGCTGAAGGCCTTATCGCGAGGGCGGAGGAACACGGTGTCCCGGTACTCCGGACTACTATGCAGACCACTGACTTTATCCATATATTGACCAGTCAGCTCGATTACGTTTTTGCCCCAAGGATGACGCTTCACGGATCTCTTGTCGATGTGTATGGTGTCGGGCTTCTTTTCTCGGGACGAAGCGCTATAGGTAAAAGCGAAATTGCTCTTGATCTTATCGAACGGGGCCACCGTCTTGTTGCCGATGATGTTGTCGAGATAGTAAGGCATGGTAATATTCTGATGGGCAGGGGCAGAGAACATCTCAGGCATTATATGGAGATCAGGGGTGTTGGTATCATCAACGTTATGGACCAGTTCGGAATACGTGCTGTCAGGATCCAGAAACGTATAGAAGTAGTCGTTCGCCTGGAGGAATGGAATCCGGACGCTGAATGGGATCGTCATGGACTCGACAATCATACGACAGATATCCTTGGAGTGGATATCCGGCAGCTGGTTATCCCGATCTACCCCGGAAAAAATTTGACAGTCATCTCGGAATCAATTGCGCTGAACCATATGCTGAAAGTATACGGGATAGATGCGGCTCAGAAACTTGACAATCAACTTGTCAATATCATGGAAAGCGACAAGAAAACGAGAAGGTATCTGAAATATGATAATGAATGATAACAGGAAAAATATGCTGGGGATAATTGTTACCCATGGCAATTTTGCGAAGGAGCTTCTCAATGTCGCGGAGCAGATTGTTGGGAATGCCGATTGTTGCCGTGCGTTGTCAAATTCGGGATTGAGCGATCAGTTTCTTGCCGACAGGATAAAAGGAATTATCGGTGAGAATGATGACCTGTATATAGTTATTTTTGTCGATTATTACGGTGGTTCATGCTCCATGAATTGTGTAAGGGCCGTTAAGGGCAATGACAGGACCAGTATCATCAGCGGAGTAAATCTTCCGATTATTCTTGATTTTGTGACCAAACAGGGCACAATGGAACCGGAAGAGATCATAAAACACCTCATCAGTCGTGGCCAGGAAAGTATAAGGGTCATCGATTTGTAATTCCCCCCTTCTCTCAGCTGCCCCGTAGCGCCGAGCGGGAGGGGTCGCTGTTTCCTTGTTGTTCGACGTGATATGGACCCAGACTATGATAGCATTACTGAGGATAGATGACAGGTTGATACATGCCCAGGTCGTACTGGGGTGGGGACGGGACATCAGGCCAGACAGGATCTTAATCGCTGATGACATGATTGCTGAAAGTGACTGGGAAAAAAAACTATATATGATGGCAGCTTCGCCCGACATAAAGGTATCTGTTCTGTCACTGAAAGATGCCGTCGATCAGATCGAGGGGGGGGTCTTTGACCGGGAAAAGGTTATTCTTCTCGTCAAGGGTCCACGGGAGATGCTTTGGCTGATCGAATCGGGACTTCAGGCGGATGAGGTGAATGTCGGGGGAATGCACTATTCCGAGGGTAAGATGAAGGTCCTGGAAAACGTATATATCGATGAAAATGACAGAGATGCCCTGAGAGAAATGGTCAAACGGGGGATCACTCTTGAAGCGAGGGCTTTGCCCCGGCACGAGAAGGTCATTCTCAATTCAAGAGTTGTTTAGC
Organism: uncultured bacterium; assembly: GCA_965370495.1. Classification (GTDB taxonomy): domain Bacteria; phylum Krumholzibacteriota; class Krumholzibacteriia; order Krumholzibacteriales; family Krumholzibacteriaceae; genus Krumholzibacterium. Next base: position 4,857 of record CBDUUV010000119.1, on the reverse strand, counting down.
AATGAAGGCGCGGAAAGAATGGGAGAAAAATTTAAATTTATCCTTGGACTTCACAATCATCAACCTGTCGGCAATTTTGATCATGTGATAGAAGAAGCATATAATCAGGCATACGCCCCGTTCATCGAGGTGATGCAGGATTATCCCGATATATCCTTTGCCCTGCACAACAGCGGCATCCTGTGGGACTGGCTCGAGAAAAAACACCCTGAGTATCTCGAAAAACTGGCTGAAATGGTAACGGCCGGCCGGGTCGAGATCATGTCCGCGGGGTATTATGAGCCGATTCTAATGGTGATCCCCGAAAGGGACAGGCAGGGGCAGTTATCGATGATGAGCGACTATGTCCAGAAGCGCTTCAAGACGAAACCACGTGGCTGCTGGCTTACCGAGAGGATATGGGATCCGCACCTTCCGCATACGCTGGCCGATGCCGGACTCGAATACATAATAGTCGATGATTCCCATTTCAAAAGTACGGGTTTTGATGCGGAAGAATTGCGAGGTTATTTTCTGACGGAAGAAAATGGGTCTTATGTGAATGTTTTCCCGATAGACAAGAAGCTCAGGTACCTTATTCCTTTCCATGATCCCGAGGAGGTGATTCGGTACCTTAGGGAAGTGTCGCAGGAGAAAGGGAGCAGGCAGATGGTTTCCGTACTCGCTGACGACGGCGAGAAGTTCGGTCTATGGCCCGGCACTCATTCGCTTTGCTATGGCGAAAACTGGTTGCGCAGGTTCTGCGACGCGCTTCGGGCCAATGATGATTGGCTAGAGACGACGACTTTCTCCAAAGTCATCGATACTTTGACTCCGAGAGGAATCGTATACCTGCCGACGGCGTCATATGTCGAGATGATGGAATGGGCTCTGTCCCTGAAAGCCCGAGAGGCTTATAATAACGCGAAAGAGATCCTGGCCTCCAGCGGGAATTTTGCCGATCCGGAAGAAGTACTCAGAGGAGGATTATGGCGCAATTTCCTGGTCAAGTATGAAGAGAGCAACTGGATGCACAAGAGGATGCTCGGCGTAAGCGAGGCAGTGGAAGAATACAGGAAGAAGGCAGGGCCTAACAGAGTATGGAAAGAGGCTAGAGGACACCTGTACCAGGCACAATGCAATTGTGCCTACTGGCATGGTCTCTTCGGCGGGTTGTACCTCCCACACCTGAGAAGCGCGATCTTCAATAATCTGGTGGCTGCTGATACCCTCATAGAGGAAAAGACAGCGGGCCGCAGCCAGTATGTTCACTATGTACAAAAAGATATCGATGGAGACGGGGTCGAAGAGCTTGTGGCATCTACGCCTCTTTTGAAAGTGTTCCTGAAACTGCGCGGGGGAGTGCTCAGGGAGTTCGATGTCAAAAAACCCGCGTTCAATCTTACAGATACACTTACACGCAGGGAAGAACTGTATCACAGAAATATCGCCGGGTTGGATTCCGAGAACGGACAGGATGGGGATAGAACTGCAAGCATACATGATTTCTCAGTCGTAAAGGAAGAGGGTCTGGAGAACAGTCTTTTTTATGACAGATCGCCGCGCGCTTCCCTGGTGGACCATTTTCTTCCTTCCGGTTCTGCGATTGGGCCTTTTGCTGCCGGCATTTTCGAGGAACTCGGTGATTTTATGGTGGGCGACCATACCCTTTCTATCGAAGGTTCGAATCAAAAGAGAGTATTTCGGTTCAGCAGAAAAGGGCAGGTGCTTCAGGGCGAAAGGGTGGTCGATCTGCTGATGGAGAAGAGTATCAGTCTGTCTGCTTTAGGTTCGTCTCTCGGAGTGGATTACTCGATAACACCCCGCGGTTCCTGTCTCAAGTCACGTTTTGCTGTTGAAAATGTCTTTTCCTTCCAGGCAGGTGACGCACCGGATAGATATTTCATGTTTCCGGACAGGAAGATAAAGGAGCAACACCTTGCTTCGGCAGGAGAGGAAGAAAATGTCAGCTCTTTTTCGATGATAGACGAATGGCTGGGTCTTGGTGTGAACTTCGATTTCCAGCCCGTGGCACTTCTATGGAGATTTCCCATAGAGACTGTCTCGAATTCCGATTCAGGTTTTGAGCGAGTATATCAGGGTTCAGCGCTGGTGCCGGTCTGGGACCTGGACCTGTCAGATGGCGAGACTTTCGAGATAAAGATCAAAATACAGATTGATTTCCTGAAATAACCGTGTAAGGAGTGAGTATTGACATCATGGGCCCTATTCTTGTAGCATCGATTCTCGGCGGGGTCCTCGCTGTGGATTTTAGAAGTTCCCTGAGGATCATGTTCTCCCAACCAATCTGTGGAGGTCTGATAACCGGTATTGTTCTGGGTTCTCCGCTGGAAGGATTCTTCGCCGGGGCTCTTTTTCAGATGATGTTTCTGGGTAATGTTACCATACGGGGTGACAGAGTTCTGGATCTTCCTGTCGGGGGCGTCGCAGCTTCGGCCCTGTATATCCTTTCGATCCGTGAATTCGGCGGGGATATCTCTGTAAATGGGATAGTGCTGTTTTTTTCCATTCTAATGTCAATTCTGGTCGCAGGCGCGGGACAGGTCTTTTACTCATGGTGGGAAAAGATGTCGGGGAGGTTGACGGGCAGGGCTTTCGATTACATCAGGGAGGGAAGGTTTAGGGTTGCCTCGGCAGTACACATCTCGATCCTGCTGGTCCATTTTCTGTATGCGTTTCTGTTGCTTATGGCAGTCCTTCCGGTTGGACGGGTGTTTATTGTATTCATTGTTGCCGGTTCAGGCAACTTTTTTCAGGGATCGCTGAGCGGGCTTTATCTGCTGCTGCCATTTATCGCAATCGGGTCACTGATAAAACTGCACCTGGCCCGTTTGCAGATGTTCTGGTTCGCAATCGGGTTTTTGCTGACTGTAATAATCGTGATGTTGAGAGGTTGAGTATGGTCAGATTATATATGAAGATGATATGGAGGCTCTTTTTTCTTCAGAATTCACGGAACAACCGGACCCTTGATGGGCTGGGATTTTTTCATATCCTTTACCCGTTTTTCAGGGAGATCGCTGATAGTGATGAGGAACTGGAAGAGATTGTCAGCCGACATGTGGATTATTTTAACGCCAACCCGATTCTTGCCCCCTATATAGTCGGGGTAGTAATGAACCTGGAGTTGAGAAAGAAAGCCGGCGAAGATATCAGCGCTGAACGGATCTCTGGAGTCAAGAATACTTTATCGTCCGTTCTGACCGCAAAAGGTGAATATTTCTTCGAAATTGTTCTTGTGCCGTTTGCGTTGACAATTGGTTGTATTTTTGCTATCTATAACTCGTATATTGGTCCTGTGATCTTCCTGATCTTTTATAATCTATATCATTTTCAATCGAGGATTGGTGGTTATCGGGAAGGTTTTTTTCTTGGAGAGGATGTGGGGCGGACGCTCGCCGTTACACTGTTCAGGGAACAGAAATGGTTCAGCTGGGTCGCTGCTTTTGTTTCCGGAGTATTTGCGGCCCTGATTATTGCCAGGGCATGGAGTTTTGGTGGTTTTCGTTTTTTCCTTTGGGGAGTTCTGATGGTAGCCGCCCTGTTCCTGCTTTGCAGGAAGATTGCTTTTCTCTGGGCTGTATCGATCATTTTTATGGCGACGGCTGTATTTCTGGCGATCTGGTAAATCGAAGCTGAAGATTTCACGATCCGGGCTTTCGAATGGAAAGAACAATTGTATGATTTCGGGTAAGGTAAAAGTTAACAACGAAAGGGGGATCCACCTCAGGCTTGCGGGTGAACTGGTCAAGGTGGCCAGTAAGTTCAAATCCGAGGTAATGATCGGCAGGGATGAGGATCTGATAAATGCCAAGAGCATACTGGGAGTAGCGGGGCTTGGAGCTGAATTTGGCACGGAATTGTTTTTGACCGTCGAAGGAGTAGATGAAAAAGAGGCTCTCCAGACTTTGATAAACCTGATCGAGAACAGATTTTTTATTGAAGAGTAGGAAAATGAAAAAGAAAGTTTCTGAAAAAAAAGAAATGATATTCAATGGTATTCCGGCGGCTCCAGGGATAGCTTTCGGTGAGGCTTTTGTTGTTAATGTCGAGGAGCTTCCGGTTACAGCGGATCCCATTATGTCCAGGAATGTGAAATCAGAGATCCGGAAATTTCAGTCTGCGCTCGAGCAGACCGGGATAGAACTCAAAGAACTGCATGAGGCTCTTGAAGAGGAGATGGGTGAAGATCATGCCAGGATACTTGATTCACATATAATGATTCTTTCCGACGAATTAATGAAGAAAGAGACACTGGAAATCATCAGTACCGAGAAAGTAAATGCTGCCTACGCTTTTTCAAAAGTAATCGATAAGACACTGGAAACGTTTGAGCACATGGAAGATCAGTATCTGAGAGAAAGAGCGGAGGATATCAGGGATGTAAAAAGACGGATTATCAGGAATCTGCTCGGACAGAAGACGGAAGGTCTCGCCAATCTGAAAAAGAAGGCGATTGTCGTCGCGCAAAACCTTACTCCGTCCGATACGGTTGGATTTAAAAGGAAATATGTACTGGCGTTTGTATCGGATACGGGTGGAAGCACTTCGCACGCCGTGATCATTGCCAAATCTATTGGGATCCCTGCTGTTGTCGGACTGGATCAGTTCAGCAGCAATGCCAAACCGTACGATCAGTTGATAGTGGACGGCCTTACAGGCCTGGTGATTCTTAATCCTACTCCCGAGACTGTAAGACTCTACAAAGACGCTGACGACAGATTCAGGGAAATAGAGAAAGAACTTCTGACCCTGAAGGATTACCCGGCTGTTACACTTGATGGGCGCACGTTTGAACTCTCCGGCAATATAGAGATGTATGAAGAGGTCGAAAATGTAATCAATCACGGTGCCAGG
>CBDUUV010000118.1:0-6876 GCA_965370495.1 uncultured bacterium | reverse complement strand
TATCTATGTTCTTCTTGCGGCTTTTGTAGTCATAGTTGGCCACAATTATTCGATCTTCGTTAATTTTTCAGGGGGAAAAGGTGTCGGTACTACGACTGGCGCCTTTATAGCCATGTCTCCTCTAGCCGTGGGTATCTGCTTTATTATCTGGTTGATTCTGCTGCTTGTTTTCCGAATTGTTTCTGTAGCAAGTATTCTTGCGGCTACGCTGCTTCCGATTACAATCCTGGTTTCAAATAATTTCTGGGGGAGGCATACTCATAAATCGATTTTGTATCTATCGATCTTTGTTGCTTTAATGGTGATATGCAAACACCGCCCTAATATACGCAGGCTGATCAAAGGAACAGAAGAAAGAATATTCTAAGAGAAGTGTCTTTATGAAAAAAAAGAATTTAAATAAGGATGTACATGTTGCAGTTATTGGCGCCGGAAGCTGGGGAACCACACTTGCCCTTTTGTTAAACGGGAAAGGTTGTTCTGTAAGGCTCTGGGAATACTACAGCGAATTTGCCGAAAGAATGAAAAATGACCGGGAAAACCGCCGCTTTCTTCCAGGCCTTCATATCCCCAAATCTGTTTTTATCACTTCGGATCTTGATGAAGTGCTCGATGGTGCGACCCACCTGCTATTTGTAACACCAAGCCACACAATGCGAAAAGTAGCGAAAAACATTTCCAACTCAAAGAAATTCAACAAAACATGCGTAATAATAAATGCTTCCAAAGGTCTCGAGGAAAAGACTTTATCAAGGATGAGCGAGGTACTTGGCCAGGAATTGCCTGTTCCCGGAAAAAGAATCGTTGGTTTACTCGGGCCCAGCCATGCCGAGGAAGTGAGCAAAAAGATGCCGACTTCCATTGTCGTTGCAGGTTCCCACAAAAAGATACTCGAAAGCATCCAGAATATTTTCATGACAGATTATTTCAGGGTCTATACAAACAATGACCTTATCGGGGTAGAGCTGGGCGTTTCGCTGAAAAACACCATTGCTATCGCTGGCGGTATATGTGATGGCCTGGGGTTCGGAGACAATACCAAGGCAGCACTTTTGACCAGAGGCCTAGCGGAAATAAAACGCCTTGCATGCAAACTGGGTGCAAAAAACGCAACTCTGAGCGGATTGGCTGGAGTGGGAGATTTGATCGCTACATGCATGAGCAGGCACAGCAGAAACAGGTATGTCGGCGAACAGATAGGAAAAGGGAGAAAACTCAGGGAAATCCTGGATGAAATGGTTATGGTTGCCGAAGGAGTAAGAACGACCAAGGCAGCTGTTAAACTTTCTTCGAACGTCAATGTTGAATTACCCATTGCTGAACAGGTGTACAAGGTCCTTTTTAACAGAAAGAATCCCCGAACTGCAATAAGAGACCTGATGGTGAGAAAGGCCCGTAGTGAGATGTATAGATAATTTACAGAAGAGCTGTTTTTTCCAGAAAGTGTGGCTGATATGGAGCAAATAGCGCAGAGGCTCTACTATTCGATCGGCGAGGTCAGTGAACTTGCCGGAGTAAAACCGCACGTCCTCAGGTACTGGGAAACACAGTTTTCTGTTCTGAAACCGAAAAAAAACAGTGCGGGAAACAGAACATACCGTGTCCGGGACATCAAGTATATCCTTTCGATCAAAAAATTGCTATATGACAAAGGTTACACTATTGCTGGTGCCTCCCGGAAGCTGAAGAAAACACGGAGCAATCCCGATGAACTCATAGAACAATTAAGTATTCCGTTTTCCGAACCGAACAGATTTGAAATTATCCTTTCATTACGGCAGGATCTGTTAGAATTGAAAGAACTTATCGATATTTTTTGAGATTTTTCATGTGGATCAGGGTAAGATCTTCAAGTATCCTGCTCCTTTTGAATTTTGAGCTTGTTTTTTTCGTGTATACAGGTTTATTTTATCCCCGTCGGGGCGTGGCGCAGTCCGGTAGCGCACTTGGATGGGGGCCAAGTGGTCGCTGGTTCGAATCCAGTCGCCCCGACCATTTTATGCTTTATATTAATGCGGTTTGAGGATGGAAATACTGTCAAAATTTGGTGTTGTAATCCCCGCATATAATGAAGAATCTCGAATAGGCCCCGTCCTTCGTAAGATCAAGAAGTATATTATTCCTGAAAATATTATAGTTGTCGATGATGGCTCTCTGGATAAGACATCGATCGTTTCGCGTAGTGAGGGCGTTACGGTGATTGTTCTCGAAAAGAATATGGGCAAAGGGTACGCGTTGCGTACCGGTTTTAACTATCTTCTAAGGAATAACGGTATAAAAGCGCTTCTTACGATAGATAGTGATGGACAACATGACCCGGACGAGATCCCCCTTTTTATGGAAAAATTTGACAGGGATAAAGCTGACATAATAATAGGAAACAGAATGTCGGATACATCTTCCATGCCGGTTCTCAGAAAAATTACAAACAGGCTCACATCCCGGATCATAAGCAGCATAGCGGGATGCCGGATTACTGACAGCCAATCCGGATACAGGCTTATAAAATGTGATCTTTTGCGAAAACTCGAACTGCGTTCCGACCGCTTCGATGCTGAAAGTGAGATCCTGATCAAAGCTGCAAGGTTGGATTCCGACATTACATCAGTCCGGACAAAAACAATTTATCTCTCAGAAGAAAGCAAGATACGCCCGATACAGGATTCTGTGCGTTTTTTCAAGCTGGTAATTAGAAGTTATTTCTGGTAACCTCCGTTTTTCCTGATTCAGGGAAGGGGCTGGTTTTGAGATCCGAATGCACCATACTTGTGACCAATGATGATGGTATAAGAGCTGAAGGGCTGGAAGCATTGATTCAAGGCCTTGAAGGGTTATGCAGAATAATCACTGTGGCCCCGGAACTGGAACAGAGCGCAACAAGTCATGCCATAACCCTGGACAGGCCTCTGAGGATAACCGAATACGGCCCTGACAAGTACGGAGTATCGGGAACACCGACAGATTGTGTGCTGCTCGCTTTGCAAAGTATCCTTGATTTCAAACCAGATCTTGTCGTATCGGGGATCAATCATGGCCCCAACATGGGAGAAGATGTAACATACTCGGGTACTGTTGCCGCGGCCATCGAAGGGTATCTGCTTGGGGTCTCTGCCATGGCAGTTTCCGTTACTTCTTGGGAACCAAAGACTTTCAGCGTTGCTGCGTCGATTACCCGTTATCTTGTCGAAAAGGCACTTAAAGACAAGGGGGCTGATTTGCTCCTGTGGAATGTAAACATTCCACCGATTGGCGGGGAAGAGATCAAAGGTATCCGTGTTACAAGACTTGGCTCCAGGGTATATAATGATGCGATTGTCAGGCAGGTCGATCCAAGGGGAAAGGAATATTTTTGGATAGGTGGAGGAAAACCAGGCTGGAATGAGGATGAAAACTCCGATTTCTCCGCCATTTCCACCAATCATGTCTCGATAACACCCCTGTCTTTAGAAATGACCGATTTCAAGAAGATCTTTGAGCTCAGGAGATGGGATTTTAAATGGAATATAGAGAAGTAGACTACAGTATTGCCAGACGAAGAATGGTCGAGGAACAACTGTCAGCAAGAGGTATTTCCGACAAGCAGCTTCTGAAGGCTTTTCTGGAAGTACCGAGACACTTGTTTCTGGACCCGGCGGTCGGAGCCAGAGCTTATGATGATTGTTCTTTTCCAATCGGGTTATCTCAGACTATTTCTCAACCATATACACAAGCTCTTATGATGCAGTATCTTTCAATAAGAATGGGAGACCGTGTTCTCGAGATAGGAACAGGCTCAGGCTACCAGACTGCGATCATTTCACTTCTCGCAAGGGAAGTTTACTCTGTAGAAAGGCTGGCACCTCTGTCAAAAAATGCGGGCGATATCCTGTCCCGGATAGTCACAGGCAAGATACGGCTGAAAGTAGCTGACGGTTCTGATGGATGGAATTTCTATTCGCCATTCGATAAGATCATAGTATCAGCAGTAATGCCCGGAAAACCGGACAGTCTTTTAGACCAACTGGCAGATAAAGGCATGTTGATTGCACCTGTTGCTTCCGATCATGAGTACCTGATGCTTTTTGCAAAATCTGGTGGGCGCATAGCCGAACAACGCCTGTCGAAATGTGCTTTTGTTCCCTTGTTGAAAGGGGTAGGCTAGTGCCTTACCATATGTTTGCGCTTATAAACAGCATTTCTCCCAGACTGATAACTTTCCTGATTGGAATGTCGCCGATATTAGAATTAAGGGGTGCAATACCCTATGCTTTTCTCGAGGGCCTCAGCTGGCGTGAAGCCTATATATTTGCAGTTCTAGGTAATTTTCTCCCTGTAATTCCACTTCTTCTCTTTCTGGAAAAAGTATCGACCTGGTTAAGAAGGTATCCATTGTTCGATAGATTTTTTGTTTGGTTTTTCAAGCGGACCAGGAAAAGAGGCAAGGTAATCGAGAGGTTTGAGGCACTCGGCCTGGTAATCTTTGTGGCAATACCTTTTCCAGTTACCGGTGCCTGGACGGGTTGTGCAGCAGCTTTTTTGTTCAAAATCCCGCTCAAATACTCTATTCCGGCCGTTGCGGCGGGTGTATTAATCGCCGGGGTTATAGTGACTCTTGCCAGCCAGGGAGTCATATCGTTCTGGAGAATATAAACAGAATGTGAAAATTGTATTAATATCGTCGATAGTTCTTATTTTGTTTGAGTTATTGGAAATAAAATGATATTTTACCCTGTGAATTCGGGGCGTAGCGCAGCCCGGTTAGCGCGCCTGCTTCGGGAGTAGGAGGTCGCTGGTTCAAATCCAGTCGCCCCGACCATTTTTATTATGGATAAATTTTATTTAAGCCGTGGTTTCAATTTTATGGTCTTTGCGCTATTTGCCGTTGCTTCAGGATGTACTCCCACTCCGAAGTATTGTACCGGAAGGGTTAAGGACTCACCTTCAATACCTGCAAGCAATCGGGAAAAATCAATCCATGCCGGAAAGACAATTCGTTTACTTCCCCCTTTGAGAAATCTGGATCATTCACGTATCAACAGTGGCTTCGGTCTGAGAACTCACCCGGTTTACCAAACGACTGAATTTCATTCGGGCATAGATATTTCCGGGCATGTTGGAGAAGAAGTCTTTTCTTCAGCTTCAGGCTCGATTGTTTTTTCTGGGAAACAACATGGGTACGGGAAAGTGATAATAATCGATCATGGTGATCGTTTTTATACGGTTTACGCTCATCTCTCATACATTGCTGCAAAGAAGGGAGGATTGGTAAAGGCCGGTCAGCTAATAGGAAAGATCGGTTTGACAGGGAATTCTACCGGGGCACACCTCCATTTCGAGGTTAGAAAAAAAGACAAGGCAGTTAATCCAATGGATTATCTGAAGATCTGAATATGAAAGAAAAAAAAGATGATAACATTGTGCAGGATCGATATTTCAAGGAAATAAGCAGATATCCACTGCTTTCGAAAGAAGAAGAGATCGATCTGGCCAGAAAAGCCCGGAATGGTGACGAAGAAGCCAGGAAAAAACTCATTCTAAGCAACCTGAAACTCGTCATCGTTATCGCAAAATCATATTCTTCTTATGGTGTCCCTTTCCTCGATCTTATAGAGGAAGGGAATCTTGGCCTTATTAAAGCTGTGTCGAGATTCGACCCCGATAAGGGATTCAGATTTAGTACATACTCATCGTGGTGGATCAAACAATCTATTGTTAGAGCGATATCCAATTTTTCAAGGACCATAAGAATACCGATCCACATATTTCAACTTATGAAAAAGTATATGAAGCTCGAGAGAACAGACGGTATGCTTTCAACGAGGGAAAAAGCTGAAAAACTTTCTATATCTGTCAAAAGGTTCAAGATGACAGAAGAACTTATACGCAACATAAGAGCACTGGATATTGCCAACAGTCTTGATTCATACAGTCAACTAGCTACTGTTTCCGAAATCTCGGATGGCACGGATATGGAAAAGATCATCCTTCAACAGATGGAACACGAAGAACTTGCAGCTCTTTTGGACAGACTTTCAGAAAGAGAAAAACTGATTATAAGGATCCGTTATGGATTAAAGGATGGAGAAACACATACACTGGCCGAAACAGGGAAAGTCATAAACGTTTCCAGGGAACGCGTGAGGCAGCTGGAGATGAGGGCTCTCAGGAAACTCCGATGCCTTCTGGAAGCCAGTAATGTATATGAAGAAAAATCGTGCGAAGGGGAAAAAAAGTGAAGTACAACCTGAAAAATTATATCAGGAATATCCCTGATTTCCCTAAAAAAGGAATCCTTTTCAAGGATATAACACCGGCGTTAATGTCTCCTGAGGTTTTCGGGTGGATATGCGACACTCTTGCCGAGCGATACAGAGACAGAAAATTCGACAAGATTGCCGGAATCGAATCGAGAGGTTTCTTTTTTGCGTCAGTTCTGGCTTATAAACTCAAAAAGGGATTTATCCCGCTGCGGAAACCGGGAAAACTGCCCTGGAAAACGATATCGGAAAGTTATTCCCTTGAGTATGGTACGACAGCTCTGGAAATGCACTGCGATGCTGTGTCGCAGGGAGAAAAGATACTGATAGTCGATGATCTTCTGGCAACAGGAGGTACAGCCTCCGCTGCCGCAAGACTTGTAGAGCAACGGGGGGGGAGCGTGGAAGAAATCCTTTTCATCCTCGAACTATCCGAATTAAACGGCAGAAAAAAACTTGGTGGCAGAACATATTATTCTCTCATTTCATTTAAATAAATATTTCATTTGCGCTTTGCTGGCCGAGAACATAAAATACTCTGGTATCCCCTATTACGCCCCCGTAGCTCAGGTGGATAGAGCACCGGTTTCCTAAACCGGGTGTCGCATGTTCGAGTCATGCCGGGGGCGCATGATAAAAC
>CBDUUV010000117.1:0-6949 GCA_965370495.1 uncultured bacterium | reverse complement strand
TTTCAGCCTGGCGTCAAATTCCCTGGCCTCATCAGGGCTTGTTGTAGAATCAAGGCTGAGCATCGGCTTGAGGTGCTTGACTCCGGGGAGCTCACTTCCCGGTTCGGCGCCGACACGCTGCGTAGGAGAGGTGATCTCCACGAGTTCCGGAAAGGCCCGCTCGATATCCATGAGTTCACGCAATAGCCTGTCATATTCCGAATCGGAAATGTCGGGGGCATCCCGGACGTAGTACAGGTGGTTGTGTTTGTTGATCATGCCGCGCAGTTCCAGCGCGCGCCTTGCGGCCTCTTCGCGTTTCATGGCTCGGGCCTTTCCTTTACGGTCAGAGTTCAATCGACAGAATTATACTACGTTTCGGGCTGAATCAGGAAGACGTTCCTGCCATGAACCAATATTGAAATTGAATTTCTGCGCGAGACTGAGAAAACTGATCACATCCCGGAGGTTCTTGTCGTCTGAAGGGGTATTTTTGGAAAGCCGCCGGATCGTTTCGTCAACACGGGTCTGGAGGATGGCAAAGAGTTCGTTCTGGATTTCATGCTGGTAGAGTTCGATCTCTGTTTTCCAGATGAACCTGGCAAAATCGTGTAACTGGTCGGATATCATCGCGTTCAGGCCGCCGCGTAAAGAGACCAGCTTTTCAAGGAAAAAATCTGTAAATATTTTCGAAGTGCCGCTTTTGTCGACAGGAATCCCGTAGTATTCTGATTCCGTGATCACTTCCTGAATCCCTTCGAGCCCTTCCGGATCGAGTGTTTTTTTCCACTTGCTGACTTCGTCGGCGAGCCTTCCTGCCAGGACGCTCCGCGAAGGCGCCATCAGGCTGTCAGGCGGATCGAGGGATGTTTCTTTGAAAAGTCTCAGTATTTCCCTGCTTTCCATGTACATGTCGTTGAAAAGGTTCGCGACGGAAGAGATCTGTTTCGCGGCGAGGACTCCGAGTATCTTTTCCCTGTCTTCGGTGAAAAGGTCTCGCATCGAAAAGATATGACCTCCGAAATAATCTGCCGCCGCCGCCAGGATATCGAAATATCCGGTGTCATTTGCGATTGAGGCAAAATGCTTCTTTATCCCTTCAAAACCGCCATCGTTGCCGTACTCCTTAAGCATGCAGGCAACTCTGGCAGGGGCGCCGATGATGAGAAGATACTCGTAATCATACCTTTCAAGAGTAAAGGGAGATATCATTTTCAACCGCCCGAGTATAACGTCTGCTTCCGCAAGATCGACTCTGAAAACATCGGATTTTTCAAAGCCGTAACCAAAAATCTCGGGCGAAGCTTCCTCGCACGAAAGGTGGGAAGCGAGCGCGTATTGTCCGGCAAGGAATAACGGTTCGGCGGAGGAGGATGCTCTGGCATTGATATAGAGATCTCTGCCGGTGCCTGATTCAGGTATGTTGCTTTCTGCTTTGTCAAGATCGAGAAGGAAGGCTTCCTCAAGCTTTTCGGCCTGCTTTCCGCCGACAAGTTCTATCGCCCTCGCGGCGTATCGAAGAAGCTGTACAGTTTCTATGCCTGATATATCGCTGAAAAACCAGCCGCAGGATGTGAACATCAGCAAAGCATGCCGCTGGGATTCAAGAAGCTTGCAGGCGCGGGATATCTCTTCCCGGGACAAATCCCGCGGCGAGTTACCCAATACGAACTCCTCGGCATTTTCGACGTTCCTTAAGGCAACAAGAGAGATATAATCGTCACGGGCTTCCCAGGGGTCCGCCAGAAGCGCACCGCACTCGTTTTCAAAGATCTCCGCAAGCCTGTTTCGCAATCCGTCGAGCCCAGTCCTGAGAGGTTTCCGCCATTTCTGGTTCCAGCCCTCCAGGCTGCCCGTATTGCACCCGCAGTCTTCCTTCCAGCGTTTCACTCCATGCGAGCATGACCAGGCGGTCCCCTCGTTGTTATTTCCGAGTTTGATCTGGACTTCGTGTTGTGGCTTGTGGGTGGAGAGGTATGCCGCGAAGTTCGTAAGTACCAAGCCATGTTTTTCGGCTGCTTCATCTATAAGGTAGGCGAGAGCCATATCGCCGAAGGGTTCGTGATGGCCGTATATCTCGCCATCGGTTGCTATCGTAACAAGGTTCCCGCCGCATCTTTCGAAGGACGAAGAGATAGCCTCGGCAAGCTTGTCTCCGTTGGAGAGCAGGTGGTTGAAACTGATATCAGTCGACAGCTGCGCGTCGTAGAAGAAGATATCTATGAATCTTTTTCTGCTGCGCTTGCCTTTCTTTCGCGCCCCGTAGCACCTGTATGGGGTGCCGGTCGGTATCGATCCGCTTGCCACGCTTTTCCAGGGCCTGCTCCTGTCTGCCGGACGTATCCTGTCAGCCTGGAAAGGAGAGAGGATCACGAAACGGAAACCAAAATCGATCAGGATTTCTATAGTCAAATCGTTAATCGCGGTTTCGGCCAGCCATATCCCCTCGGGCCTTCGGCCGAAACGTTTCTCGAAGTCGTATATTCCCCACCTGATCTGGGTCTCCTGGTCCCGTCTGCCGGCAAGCGGCATGATTATATGATTGTAGACCTGTGCGATCGCGTTCCCGTGCCCGCCTGTACGTATGGAACTCGCGTGGTCGGCGTTTATTATCTGTTTGTACAGAGAGGCGCATTTCTTTTCGATCCACGAGAGAAGGGTGGGCCCGAAATTGAAACTTATATGCTCGTAATTATTTACAAGTTTTGTGACCCGCCCGAATCCGTCGAGACGTCTGGAGGTTGCGTTGGGATAGTAACATTCGCGACAGATTCGCTCGTTCCAGTCATGATACGGCGAGGCGCTTTTCTGCACGTCGATGCGTTCGGTCCATGGATTCTCACGGGGCGGTTGATAGAAGTGCCCGTGTATGATCACATGGCGTTTATGCCGGGTATCGTCCATAGGGCCGCCAGGTATCAGGAATAAACTTGATAATCAAGGTCCGGAAAGAGGTTGTCCCTGCTTTCTACTTCCTCGAGCCAATGGCTGTTTATCTGCGACGCGATAATATCATTATAGAGTTTATCGAACCGCCCTATATGGTCTTTAGTTCTTTTATGCGCGTATTCGACCATTGTGCCAGTCTTCATTATGAAAGCCCAGTCGCTGCTCTGGGCAAGAAGCAATTCCCTTGCCGCCTGGTTCAGCGCGCGCCTGAGCAGGCCGCCCGCGTCAGGGAAGCGCTGCGTGAGCTCGACCATCCTGTCTTCCATCATATGAAGGTGGGGATAGATCCAGTCGTTGGTTCCCTCGAGCCAGACTTCGTTGTACCCCTTGTGTCCCCACGAAGACATGGAAGGCTGGACTGCCTGAAGTTTCGGGTATTTCTCGAGATACTCCGAGGGGGTAATCGGAATAATCGTATCCTGGTCGAAATGCAGTTTTCTCAGCAGGAATTCGATCCATTCCGGCCCCTCGTACCACCAGTGCCCGAAAAGCTCCGCGTCGTATGGAGAAACAATAAGAGGCTTGATCCCGAGCAGTCCGTTGAGATGCTCGACCTGTTTCTCACGGTTGAACATGAAATTGCCGGCGTGTTCGGCAGCTTTTTCTTTTGCTATTGAAGGCCGGTAGGGTTCCTTGTGATCCGAGTTCCCCGTGATCCTGTGATACTTGATGCCGAGATGTATCCTGTTCCCGTCCGGGTGCAAGAAAGGTTTGATATAATCGTATTCCAGGTCGAACCCTATGTCGCGGTAAAAATCCCTGTAATCAAAGTCCCCCGGGTAGCCCTCTCTCGCGCTCCATACCTGCTTGGAGGATTCCCTGTCGCGCCCGAAAGCGGCGACTGTTGTCGAAGGGCAATACACAGGGGCGAAGACGCCGTACTTTGGCCTGGGAGCGCCGAAAAGTATACCGTGCGTGTCTGTGAAAAAGTATTTTATTCCCGCTTCTTTGAGAAGTTCATCTACACCCGGCGCATATCCGCATTCGGGCAGCCAGATTCCGCGGGGCCTGCGCCCCAAAAGTTTTTCGTAGTGATTGGCAGCGATCTGGATCTGGGCCCGTGCGGCATTGCGATTGTGGATCAGGGGCATAAAACCGTGGGTTGCTCCGCAGGTTATTATTTCCAGATTGCCGAGATCCTGATGATGCTTGAACGCTTCGATCAGGCGGCTGTCGTATCTCTCGACGAATATCTGCCTGGCGCGCGAAAATCTCCTGTGGTACATCAGGGCGAGTTCGTGATACTCGGGCGTCCACCTCGTGCGAGCGATTTCCCTGCCAGCAAGATCAATCAGTTTGTTCAGATAACGAACATATCTGTATTGAAGAAGCGGGTCAGACATCATCGACAGAAGTGATGGTGTCAGTGACATCGTTATTCTGAAATTGATGCCTTCTCCGGTCAGTCTGTCGAAGATCTCAACAAGAGGGATATAGGTCTCTGTCAACGCTTCAAAAAACCAGTTTTCCTCGAGGAAATCATCATGCTCGGGATGTCTTACGTAGGGAAGATGGGCATGAAGGACAAGCGCGAGGTACCCTTTTCCTTTGTCCGTCATTTTATCACCGGGTTTCTGTGCTTCGATTTTTTGTTCACGGCGGCCTCGATCGTTCTCTCTTCCCTTTTATCACCGGACTCGGCAGTGACAGGGATGTCGATCGTGCCATCCGGGAGGGCGAAACGCACAGAGAAAGTCCCGTCGCCGCGAAGCTTGATCTCACTGCCCCGTACTGTTACGCGCGCGTCAGGTTCGGTGGCGCCGTAGAGGATAAGTTCTGTCTCAACCCAGAGGCGGAATCCCCGCTGTTTTCTGAATTTTTGAAGTTCAGCGCTGCTGAAGCTCGATACAGATTCCGAACCCATTTGTTCGATAAACTGCTTTTCGAACAACCCGATGAGTTCCGCGGAACCATTCTGCTTCTCGTACCCTCCGGACGCGATGAATATCTTTTCGTAAATGGTATCGGGCACAAGCCATTTGTCATCGACGATATTGCTTGTCGAGTTGTTGGGTGTCTCGGCAAGGTTGGAAATAGCTATCTCGGTGAACTTTCCTTCAGGATCGAGTACTCCTATCGCCACCTGGTACAGCCTGTTTGAAGCGACATGTATATACCAGCTCGAAGACTGGTATCCGGGTTCGATATCAAACCAGTCCGAAGAGGCGGCTGTCCTGTCGAAGACCCTGAGGATGATCCTGCACCCTGACCATTTGTCTCCGAATGATTTTTCGAGTTGGTGATATGTATCTCCTGTCACTTCCCAGTAGGCGAAGATCCAGTTGGGATCGCGGACCATTGCAACGATCCGCGTGACATTGTAACTGTACGGGATTTCCATCGAATCGACCGGGGGCAGGAGTGTGGGTGTTGTAGTAAGGTGATACTTGCCCGCAACCGCTTTCTGTCTTATCGTACGAGTATCCTCGGGGATATTTCTGGCGGCTGGCGTTTTACTCCGCGGTTTCCGTGCGGCGGGTTTCTTTTTCGGGGTGGTAGAAGCTTTGGATGCGGCACGGGTTTTGGGTTTCTTTTTTGCGGCTGGCCGGGCCCTGGCCGAAGGCTGTGCTCCCGCTTTTGCTTTTGTCCCGGTTTTTGCACGGGCCTTTGTTTTTGCGGCTTTCTTGCCGAAAAGGTTTTTATGTATGATTTTCACCAGTTCAGCCTTCAGCATTCTGGTGGTAACGGCTATTTTCTTTTGTCTTGCGAGCTCTATCAGCCCGGCTTTCGGCAACTTTTTCAGCTCTTCAGGAGTCATCGACGATCACACCCCCTCCTGCCATATCTCCGGCAGGGGAATCAGGTACAGCCTTCGGCCGCGATATAGGCGGATTCCGGCACCAATCAGGCGCGTAGAGTATATGTTTCCGAGCAGTTCATATCAAAAACCTTTACGCCTTGAATATAAAACGCTCCAACACGCGGCATGTCAAGGATAAAAGGGATAAAGTGCCTGTACGGGCAATACTGCTTGCAGGCAAGATTCCTTTGCGAAAGGAACAGGCTGTTGCGCCCTGTATCACTGTTACAGTCTGTATCAGTGCGTCTGTTGTCTTGTCAAAAGTGCGCGTTCAGCACTGGCAGGATCTTAAAGCCGCTCGGGTTATTTCCGGCGATATTGATCAACCCTATCTGGATCCCCTGGAGTTTTTCTGTGTAATTGACCAGTCCGATAGCAAGTCCGGTTTGTGGCCCTTCGAACCAGTTGACGCAACTGGCTGAAAAACCGCTGAACTTTTCAGTTCTTGTAAATATCCCGGAAACAGTGCCGCCGACGATTTCTCCCGCCCTGATGTCGACGCCGCTTATGCCGAGCCCGACAAGTTTGTCAGCTATGCTTATGTCGATTCCATGGATGATGAGGATGCCGGCATTGCTGGCTCTGAAGCCAAAGAGTTCGATCTTGATATCGATGTCATCTTCCCCGTTGTCATTATTATTTGACGATAGCCCGCCGATGCCACCTATAGCTACCCCGAAAAAATCCGAGTCGGTTACTACAGCACCGCCGGATATGTGAATTCCGTTGATATCTTCTTCAGAAACCGTAATTAGTCCACTGAGCGATATGCCATTGATTCCTTCTGCGGCCACATTTGCAAGTCCGCCGATAGAAAATCCGGCCATAGTGCTTCCGGAAACGTTCGCGAGTCCGGCGATACTGATCCCTGTCTGGCTCTCGCCGCAGACATTGGCCAGTCCCCCAATCGATATTCCTGTCATTCCGTCCCCGGTGATATTTGCGAGGCCACCGACAGTAATGCCGGTTGAATTAGCCCCTGTTACGTTTGCCAGCCCGCCGGCCGATATCCCCACGAGGTCGGAATCTGTTACATTTGCCATTCCGCCGAGGGCTATTCCGGTAAAATCGCCGTCACAGACATTGGCCAGTCCTCCGAATGATATTCCGTTGATATGCCCATCGACTATGTTTGCGAGTCCCCCGAATGATATTCCAACCAGGTTGCCGTCACAGACATTGGCCAGTCCTCCGAATGATATTCCGTTGATATGCCCATCG
>CBDUUV010000116.1:0-7041 GCA_965370495.1 uncultured bacterium | reverse complement strand
ACCTTCGGATTACCCGTGATGATTCCTACGGGGCCGCCGGGTGCCAGGTGAAGCAATGTAAATGTTACAATCGAGATCAGAATGATCATGGGGATCGTGTAGATGAGCCTTTTTAAAATATATATACCCATCACTTCCCCCCCCTGTTCCATGAATGCCCCAAGTCCCGGTCGCGGCCTTCCGATTCTTCCCGTTGGTCTTTCTCGACGCTGCCGCTTCCATTTCCTGAAGTGAGAACAATACTTTCGCCGCGCCGCGGAATTTTTACATCGACACCCAGTTCACCTTTGATTCTGTCAGCCAGGCACTGGGCCTTTTCCAGATCCCCGTGAACAAGAAAGACCTTTTTCACCCCGGATATTCCGGCCAGCCAGTCAACCAGTCCGTCCTGGTCGGCATGGCCTGAAAACGAGGTCACCCGCAATATTTTCATCGCCGGCGATATCCAGTCTCTCTTGACCTTGCGTCCCACGGAATGACGCACAAGGACGGGATCCTGTCCTTCAACAAGCCGCCTCCCCGTAGAACCGGGAGATTGCCACCCGACGACACACAGCAGGTTGTCCTGATCGTCAAACATCTGCATCAAATGGCGAGGTGAATTTGCATGGTTCAGGTCGCCGCTGGATGAGATGAATATGGTCGGCTTGTGTTTTCTGGAATGGACTTTCATCGATGTTCGGCTTTTTACTTCCCGCAGTGAATTCGAATACAATATACGACCTGCATAGAATGATCTCGCCCACGATGAGAGGTCATCTACAGAATTTCTGTAAATATCTGATATCTTTTTTGCAGTTGGGCTGTCCGTATATATTTCAGTCCCAGCCGGAATAACACCTTTCGCGGAATAAAGATCGAGAGTGGCCATCACTTCCTGGGTTCTGCCCAGAGTAAAGGCTGGAATCAGAACATCACCTCCTGTACGGAGCGCTGCTGCGACAGCGTTCGCGAATTCATCATGCCGACTCATATCACGATCTTCATCCCTTATACAGCTTATGCTGTCGTGGTTTTTGCTGATACTTCCAGTGTCAATGCTGATGCTATCATAGTCATCATGACTCTTTGCTTCGTCATCGTCGCTCCAGCCACGATCATTTCCATTTACTGCTTTATCATTCCGATTTTTCCTGACAGTACAACCATATGTCGACTCCATTATCACGTAATCTGCCGTACTGCAAACTTCGATCGGCGGCAGCAGAAGTGAAGACCCTGAACCAATATCCCCGGAAAATACAAGTTTAGTGGAACCTGAATCACCACTCACCCATATCTCGATGAATGCCGCGCCGAGCAGATGACCGGCTCTTCTGAACCTGAAAGATACATCACCAGCAACTGTGATCCCGTCGTATGGAACTACTGTAAGTTGTTCGATCGAACGGTCGAAGCTGGCCTTCGAAGCTTTTTCCCTAGAAAAACTACGGGACATCCTCAGCATGATCGGCACTATCTCTGCTGTCGCCCTGGTACAATATACTTTTCCGCCAAAACCACTGTCAAAAAGCTCAGGAAGCAGGCCGCAGTGATCGGAATGAGCATGGGTCAAAAGTACAAAAGATATTGAAGCCGGGTCTGCGGGCAGCCCCTTCTTGCCGGCTTTTCCAAAAGCTCCGCAATCAACAAGGAATACTGTTTTTCCGGTATTGACAAGATGACACGAGCCGCCGACTTCTCTCGCAGCACCGAGGAACTTCAGAGTCAACGATCCGGCAGTGGCCCCCTGCAAATACAGAAAAAGGAACAGGGAAAGCGCAAGGAACAGAATGACAACTGGCTTTTTCCATACGGCAGTTTGCTTCCATACAGCAGATATTTTCAATGCCAGAGCCTGCTTCCATACAACCGGCTTTTTTTCTGCAAGAAGGTTCATGATATACCAGCTACTTTTTCAACCACCAGGTTGAAGCGTTCCACGTATCTCCTGACTGTGTCGGATTTGGACAATAATTTACAAGCCGTTCGGGCATGGCATCCAGCTGCGTCACCCAAAGGAGCGGTACTATGGGTACTTCATCGGTGAGAATAATCGCCACTTCGTCATATATCTTTTTTCTGGCTTCGAAAGAAACCGTCCTGCTACCCAGCGAGAGCAGTTCCGTAAGCCTGGCATTCCTGATCCTGGAGTAATTCTGTCCTGCCGGCGGAATAAACATTTCCGAATAACTTCCATCCTTTGTCGATGGATCAGGAGGCGTCAGAAAAGCGTATAGAGCTATATCAAACTTGCCGTTTTTCAGGATCCCGCCCTCATCGTAACTTCCAAAGAAGACTGTCGGATGATAATTGATTATTTCGAGAGAGATACCGATATCTCTAAGCTGTTGCTGAATCACAACCTCGGTCCGTTCCCTGCCCAGTCTTCCCGTAGTCGTGGAAATACTCAGTTCCAGCCTTGATCCATCTTTTTCCCTTATTCCGTCTCCATCCAGATCGATCCACCCTGCCTCTCTCAACAAGCTTCTTGCTTTTACGGGATCAAAGGCAAACTTCCTTATGCCGATATCATTGTAATACTTCGAAGAAGGATGTTCATCCCCAAAAGCGGGGATCCAAACTCCTTCGTATATCTTCGTGGAAAGAACATCACGGTTAATTGCAATCGCGATAGCTCTTCTGACCCGGTTGTCCTCGAGACCGGGGCTTTCGAAATTAAGATCGAGATGTTCGTTGAACAGCGCCGGGTTCCGGTACACCCTGATACCAGGTATCTTATCCGATACCTTGAGCAGCATATCGGGAGCATTATCTATCCCCATCACTCCGCCTGTTTCGAATTGCAGCAGAAGCGCGTTCCCATCAGGGATAAAAACAATCACTATCTCGTCGAGATGCGGACCCTCGCCGTACCAGTTCCTGTTCGCTTTTACTTTGATATGTGAACCCGTTACCCATTCTTCAAATACAAACGGGCCCGAACCGACCGGGTTTCTGTGAAAATCAAGCCCCTGGAACCCGGGACCGAGTTTTCCGTCCAGCAAATGAGCCGGCAGTATCGATTCATCATAGAAACAGTCCCCCGCGAAATTAACGTAGATTTCCCCAAGATGAAATATGACCGTATACGGATCAGGGGTCTCGACATTTTCAACAATATCCCAGCCCTGCCTCGTCTCGACATTTATATCCGGGTGCATCATCACTCTCCAGCTGAATTCGACATCGGACGAAGTCACGGGCACCCCATCGTGCCAGAAGGCATCCTTCCTCAGGTGGTAAGTGTATGTCAGATAATCGGCTGAAATCCCGCCGTTCTCAACGGTCGGTATCTCGATTATCAGATCGGGAATCAATTCCATCCTGTTATTATGCTTGACGAACTTGCTGAAAACCAGATTGCAAACATAGACAACAGCGACCATGCTGTTTACAGCTTCATTGAGGATCTCGGGCTCCTGCTGCATACCGATAACAAGCCGCCCCCCCTGAATATTTACCATGCGGGCGGACAGTTCTCCGCCAGAACCGTTATCGGCACCATCATCTCCACTAGCCTTACACCCAACCATAACTGCTGCAAATACAAGCAGTAATATCGATAACCTGAACCCTGCAGGCATATCTGCCTCCTGCTTAAACCCGGATTGACATAGCTACCCGCTTGTATTTTATGCATTCCACATGCCAGCACCCGATTCACTGTGTGTTCCGTTGTTTCGAACAGTTTTTTCAGGTGTCACGGCAGTGTTTTCCGTTGCTTTGAACGGTTCCTGCATATCTTTCAAGATGGTTTTTCAGGGGTTTCAATTTGAAATACACCCCGGAAACCTGTATAATTCCAGCAGAGCTTTGTAATTCTATTTCTGTATGGTAACGACATATGAGAACCTGTGTTCATCGAAACTTCTTTATCATTCTACCGTTAGTAGCTTTTGCCCTTGTCATATGCGCCCCGCTGTTTGCCCAGGAAGGCTGGCAGGTGGAAATACGGCTTACTGAAAACGATGACATATCCTTCCCCTCTCCTAACAACGGCCATTATATTGCCGTGGATCTTGATGGCAGAGTACATGTCGTATGGGCTGATGAACGTGACAGAAATTTTGAGATCTATCATAAATACAGATCAGGTGGTACCTGGTCAGAAGATGAACGCCTGACAACAAACGCCGAACTGTCGAAACGACCTGTTCTCACAGTTGATTCGCTTGGCAGGCTGCATCTGGTCTGGAACGACTCAAGGGAGGGGAACAAGGAGATTTATCATCGTATCTGGACCGGTTCATGGTCTGCCGAGACCCGGGTTACCAGCAGTGATGGAGATTCATACGCATCTTCGATCGCAGCAGACGGATTCAACATACATCTCGTTTACCATGAAGAGATCGATGGCTACCTGCAGATCATCTACAACAATCGTAATGCTCTCATGTGGGCAGAGCCTGAACAGATTTCCTTCGTCCAGTCGGGTATGAGTATGGTCCCTACCATCGCGGTAGGGCCTGACGGTGCTGTCCATGTTGCCTGGTGGGATACCAGAGAGGATTCAACCGGCTCAGCGGCGGGAAAAATCTGTTACAGAAAAAAAATCGTGAGTTGGTCGAATGAAGAAATCATCTCCGGCCCGCTCGCTGACGCGATGCGTCCGAACATTGCCATCGACGACAGCGGAAATGTCCATGTTGCCTGGATCGACAAACGCGAGAGCGCTGAACAGATTTATTACAGGCGCCTTACAGACGAGGGATGGGGGCCCGAAATCCGCCTGACAACGGGTAATTATACACACTACCATCCAAGCCTCGTCTGCAGTGAAGGAAAAGTTCATCTTATCTTCTGGTCGAATTATCCTTCACTGACAAATTCCGGAATCTTTTATATGATGTCTTATGGAAACGGATGGACCGGTGCTTTGCGCATGTCAGGCAACCTTTCTGAAGCTACGCTCTGCAGCCTGGCCAGCGAGCCTGACGGGACCCTTCATGCCGCATGGAAAGACAGCCGGGATGGGAATGATGAGATTTACTACAACACATTCCTGCCAACAGGTACAGGTATCGGAGAAGAAGATGATCCCCCTGAAGAAGATATGGAATTATCTGGACTCTCGCTCACTACCTGGCCCAACCCTTTCCGGAATACAACCATTATCAGATTCTCGATACCTGCGAGTTGCGAAGCCGAACTGAAGATCTACGATGTAACAGGCGCGTGTATCAAGCATCTTTTCAGAAACAGGCTGGACAGGGGACATCATCCATTTGCCTGGGACGGCAGGGATGACAGGGGAACGGCAGTGGCACCGGGAATGTATTTCGCCCGGGCAAGGGCTGGTAAAATTCATATCTGCTCGAAGATAATGATCCTGAAATGACACATGTCAGACACATCGAGCCAGCAGACCCGGCTGATATTTCATACGGCCTGTGGCCGGTATATTACAGGTCAGATATAGGCATGTAATCCGCCGAGAAAGAGATTGCCGAGAAAACTCAGAAGGATAATCCCAAACCCCACAAGCGACATCCATGCCAGAGTCTTCCCCCGCCATCTACCCCTGACATCCTGGTGCAGCAAAAGCGTATAGAAAAGCCAGATGACGAGTGCGCCTGTCTCTTTCTGATCCCAGCTCCAGAATCGTCCCCAGGCGTATTTGGCCCAGATGGCTCCGGCAAAAAGGGCACCTATCGTAAATATCGGATATCCCATCCTGATAGATCGTGAGACAAATTCTTCGAGAAACTCGAGTGACGGCAGGTTGCTGTGATATTGTCTGTTTCTCCCGCGAATCAGGTAGAGTATTCCCGCACCGGCGGCCACTATAAATGCCCCTTCCGATGCAGCGGCAAGGGTGACATGGATATAAAACCAGTAACTCTGCAGCGCCGGCATAAGACTCGAGGCGTTTTTCGGCAACATCGAGGCTAATACCAGGGTCATGATGATGACAGGTGAAATGATCACGCCGAGAATGATCCTCCTGAATCTGATAACCATGAATATATACCAAATGGCTATGATCCACGACATCGTCAGAGAATACTCATACATGCTCGCCAGAGGCGGATGGGAACTGATAAACCATCTCGCGATCAGTCCTGCTGTTTGAAGAACGAGGGCGATAGAGAAAAAAGTCAAAGCTCCCGTTCCAATCCCCTTCCTTTTTGAAGCGGCATGTATGCTGAACAGGATGAACGAAACAAGATATATCCAGAACCCTGCCCAGAAAAGCGTGATATCTATCTGTCCAGGCATGCACAACTCCCCTGTCAATCGATTCCACCGAGTGTCAGTGACATTTTTTCTCTCACCTGCGTCTCTATACTGTCAAACTTTTCACGAAGACTCACCTTCCACCTGCCTCCAGCGATATACATGACCATCCTGTCAGGCCCTATATACCCGTTGATGCAACGATAATCAAAGATATACAGAAGCACAAGCCCGATAGAAGCCAGGATCATCCCTGTCCAGAGGACGGGCGAGCCCGGATTGGACGTGATCAGCAATCCCGTGTAATAGACCGGTTCAATATCCTCCACTGTCAGGGCAAAAAGATGATCAAATCGTGAATTGAACCGGGGGTGCAGCGGAAAAAGATATCCCGTTCTGCTCCCATCACCCGAAGAAAGGCGAACTTCCAGCGCGGGGTTTCTTACAACAGAACTTGCAGAGTATGGCCCGGAATCTCCCATCCTGAAATCGGGAAAGAACTTTCCCGCCCTGATCGTATAACCGGTGCCCGCAAGCTTCGCTTCTTCGTCAGATTTCAGTATAACCCGGGCCGGGATATCGCCTGGATCAGCCTGGTATTTCAACCTGGCCCATACAAATTCTTTGTCGCTTACGTAATATGAACTCTGGTAAATATAGTAGCCATCGAACCTCAACGGGTGGTTTACTTCGATTTCAACAGTTTTGACAATCGATCCTTCCGAGTCAACAACCGACAATGTCGAGAGATAATCACTGACCTCCCTGCCTGATGACATTATTATTCTGAAGCTGTCCACCCTTATCGAATATTTACTTTTATACAATGGAATAATATCACCGCTCTTACCGTACAGGATCTCCGAGCGTCCCATAAGGCTT
>CBDUUV010000115.1:0-7123 GCA_965370495.1 uncultured bacterium | reverse complement strand
TCCTGATCATCAAGCCAGGCGGAAACGAGAGCATCGAGTTCTTTGGTTCTGGCGATTTGCAAATCAAGCCTGAATACTGCTTCGACTTTGTCGATGACGGAAACACAGTAGTCCCTGTAAGGCATACTTCTCGTTCCAAAATGATCCGGGCATCCATAAGCGGAGTACCCCATGTTGCATTTCAGATTGGAGGGGAATTGACGGAGACGCATACGAAGGGCCGCTCCAAGCCCTCCGGTCCTTTGGGACATTCCTTCCGTCCAGATATGTCCGCCATAGCCCATATAGTAAGTAAGATAATTCAGGACCCTGTCTTCCAGCGGCACGATCTCTTCCGGTGTGAACAAGATCAGTTTTGTCCACTCACATCCCATGACGGGGTCGATAGCGAAACTGAAAGACCATATGATATTCTTGTATTTGAATACAAGATGCATTGGTGGAGAAAAGTAATAATTCTCAGAGATATCGAAGATATCACGACTCGGATTGAAAGACGGGACCCGCATACATATGTCAGTCCAGAACTTGTCGTGATCTTTTTCAGTTGGAAACGCATAGACGTGCTGGAGAAAATCGGTGGAGGGAAAGTCGTCGACCCACATCAGATCTCGTCCAAAGACAGCTGGAATTACCGAGACCTCGATCAGTGCAAGTGTACTGACGCCGAGGTTATCGGTTGTTTCGATGTATAACACATGGATTCCCGAGTAGAAAGTTCTTGCAGGCGCGTTCTTTGCGTATGGACTGGGCATGGTAGCCCACGCATAGGGATCGCCAAGGTCGATTATGTCCCAGCCATATCTGTATGTGGACACGAATGCGCCGTAGTGACTGGCGTCAGCTCCCCAGGAAAAATTCATTTCGTAACCCGGTGGGACACTGACAGTACTGGGGGCAAAGTCGATACCCATAAACACGAAGGTTCCAAGGAGTGTTTCCCGCACAGTCAGCATCGGCCCGGTCGGGGTCATGGGCAGGAAAGTTCTGACATTGGAGTATGTATCGAATATTGTCGATACGGCACCAGCTTCATCCTTGGCCTGAACGGCGAATATATATTGGTGCCCGGTTGGAATGATTTCGTCATCACCAAGCGTCATTGATTTTCCGGAATCCCCCGGAGCGTCGATCGAACGCCATTTGGACCAAAGGTGCTCAAAGTTTTCAGGGAATCTGTTAAGATCCTCGACTATCGTTGTATAGAAAGGTCTATACATATAACGTGTTGAATCGACTTTCTGGTAGTTCCAGGGAGTACCGATCGGGTCTTTCCCGTCCCATTTAAATGAAATGACAGGGCTCATTTTCTGCATTCCCCCTGTGGGGGAAGCTGGAGGTTCGGTTATGTATAAATAAGGAGCAATGTTCTGAGAGGTGAAAGATCGGTACAAAGTCTCTGAGACACCCCCCCTGTCATCGACAGCTTTTATAAAAAATGTGTGTGTCTTGTCATACAGCGAATACAGGTGTCTGTCAATCGTAACAGTAGTGTCGTAATCATCGGCGGTAGTATAAAAGATGCTGTCAGTAGAAGTAGTCCACGTCCATTTGCCCTCAGTTGTATCGGAATAGTTGAATCCGATCGGATCTCCATCGACCATGACGATTTCATAGTGGTCGATCGCGCCGTCGGGGTCATCACCGAGCCAGAAAAAATGAACCCGGTATTCTATAGAATCACCCTCCACAGGGCCGTTTGTAAGTTGTATGACGGGTCGCTGGTTTTCTTTCAGGTCTCCGGTAAAAATTCCGTTATCCACACAACCAGCCAGGATAACGACTGCCGTGGCAATTGCAAAAAATGGAGCAAGCGCCGCTCGAAAAATAATATTCGTATCAGAATGTTTCATCAGAGCCCGTTCTTTCTCAGCGAATAACCACGAATTTACCGATAGTCCCGGGGAAATCCTTGCCCTCGGGGGCGACGGCGAAGATGTATACTCCGCTGGTAATGTCCTGGCCGTTTCTGGAAACAAGGTTCCAGGCAAGTGTTCCATTCCCGGAACTGCCGTCATGTTCAAACGTGATTACGAGGTCCCCCGATAGCGTAAATATTCTTATGGTACTGAGGCAACGGGGAAGATTGCGAATCTCGACTTTCAAACCTGACGCGTCATCGTTTACAGGGCCAAGTTTCCATGGAGCCATGCTTGTGCTTGTTACCGGGTTCGGTACGGCGTAAATTTCTTTTCCATCGAATTCATCACTGTTCTGAGCCGACGAAAGAGGAGTGACGAATTTAAAATTGGATGCGGGCGAATTGTATTTTCCCTGGTCAATGGGAACGCCATCTCTGAGTTTGTGATCGTATGCTATGACTGAATAGAAATATGGCATGCCATTCCTGGCCGAGTAATCGATGAATCTGTAATATTGTTTTCCGCCTTCCCGGCCCAGGTTGAAACGGGCAATGGCGTCGAGAGTATCGCATTCATCCTCTGTCAGGCCCGGTGGGCAGGGTATTTTGTCCATGGGGGCCGCAATGAGGTTGAGTTCAAAGCTCCTGATATAATCCTCAAGGCCGGGTATATGTTTCAGCGGGCTATATGACCAGCCGCCGGAACCGACGGGAGACTGGAAGTCGCGATCCGGCATGACGCCGTTTACAAGGTCGCGGTTTTCGAGAAGTGACCACAGATCGTGACTTGGGCCGTTTTCCTCGCTGGTACCGAGTGGCCTGTGCCAGTCGTCTGCCCTCCATATCTGGTAGCCCTCGAAGTCATTCTCCAATGTCATTATATCAGGTGTTACCTCGCTGAGGTTGTCCCAGAAGACCGTAACGTTATGGTCCCCGGGTAAGACCCTGATATTGGGAGGAGGCGGAGCGGAGTCGGTGATCCAGTGCAGCTGATATTCCTTTCCATCGATTCCGGTTCTGTAATAATCAAAGTTTGCGTATAATGGCCGGTAACAATCTCTATTATTGAAATCTATCAATTCCTGCCAACAGTCGATATTGGTCCAGCAAGTATCGAATTTTATAATATCGAGTTTTTCTTCTATTCCATCACACGGGTCAGGGTCATGGTCTTCCAATGGTCCGATGAGAGGACTCTCCCTGCCAAGGACTCCCGACTCGGGGTTCCCGTCAAGATCGAACCAGCAGCCTTTATATATGATCTGGGCTGCAGCAGCATTATCAAGCATATCGTCCAGGTCGTTGCCTGCTACATAGGCGATGTCCACCGTGACAGACATGTTATAAGTCAGATAATAGAATGGGCCCGTGCTCAACAGGATCCGATAATCCCCCGGCGCGCTTGTATCAGAGTCCCTGGTGTATTCTGATAGAGTCTGATATCTCTCAAAGTCGTTTGTCGGTTCGCCGCCGTTTACGAAAGGCTGAAGCCCGCGGAAGGTATGGAATGAGGTGAGGTTCTTGGAGGGGTATGCCGGAGCAAAGCCGCCCTGTATGCTGGTAGTATGTCCCAGCAGCAGGACCCCGAAATAACCGGGTGTAGCGCCGTTATCTCCGTCAGCGTCGTACACATATGCTATCTTGAGGTCGACCGGGTATTCCATGTCGCCTTTTGGAGCGCACCGGGGTCCCTCCCAGAGGCCTACCAGGTCATCCATATAATAAGTTCCCCTCTCCCTTGGGCCGGCATCCAGGTCCGCATATATCCCTATGTAAATGTCTGTGAGATAGCTAAAGCCGATATTAGTGACGGTGTACCTCATGCCGACAAAATCGTTGAAGACATCTTCTCCCCACTGGTAGCTTTCCTGGCGGATCCTGATTCTCATCGGCTCATGCTCGGGCCAGATCAAACGGATCACAGGTTTGTCGTCCGTATATTCACACGAAAACATCTGGTTGCCGATTGCGGCAAAATCTTCGTCGATAAGTCCATCGCGGTCATCATCGAGGCCGTTAAGAAAATCCTCGTCGATGGATCCATCGTTGTCATCGTCAGCAAAAGAAGGGTAGCGGCTTCCGCGCAAATCTCCCTCGAAAGACCTGTAGATCGTACCCCGCGGACCCATTTCCGGCCGGAATTCGGTTTCCGGGTACCCTGTACTCACGCTGGGGATGCCGTTATTAACAGCTCCAACCCAGATTCCGGCAGCGTAGAGGTATTCGACGCCCGATCCGGCGGGATATTGCGCAGAGGGCGCATCACGCATGGGGAGGTTGCTGTTTGGAAGTGACCCCACGAATCCCCAGTTCGTGATATTCATATGTAGATTGCCGATATTGTGAACAAACTCTCCATTGACAACAGGCGAGCGCTCGGGTGACGTTGATTTGGAATCGAAAGGGCTATACCTGTCCGAAGCGATAGCCGGCAACGCCAGTGTAACGATTACCGCGATGGCAGCAATTGAAACACAGACCCCGCTGCATGGCCGGGTTTCGGGATTCTGAATCATATAGTCCAAACCTGCGGCTGAGAATGATTTGCCAAGTCAATCATACGGAAACAATATATAGAATACGCGCCTGTTCGGCAAAAGTTCATTTTATTAACTGCAATGGAAGCTGGTTCCCTGAGGTGCCGGCCTGATCGCGGGAAAATTATTCCTCATCCTCCGTGGCAGGCAGAGGCGCGAATACCTGTATTCTGCGATTGCAGGAATCACAGACGTAGATATATCCGTTTTCTGTGACAACGATCCCGAAAGGGTGGTCGAACTGTCCCTGGCCGACTCCATAACCGCCCAGGCTCGAGATGAAGGTGCCGTCAGTCGTATATTTCAGTATCCTGTTGTTGCCATAGTCTGATATGTAAATGTTCTCCTCCGGTCCGACAACGATATTCGCGGGGCAGTTGAACTCCAGCTCACCGCTTCCCTGAACGCCCCATCCCCTGATGTATGTTCCATCATCTGTAAATTTCTGTATACGGTGATTCAGGCACTCGGAGATATAGATATTCCCGGCATTGTCACAGGCGATTCCCATGGGAGCCCCGAGCTGTCCCGGCAGGCTGCCGGATTCCCCCCATGCTTCGAGAAAAACTCCCGATGATGTAAATTTCTGAACCCTTCCGGTGAAGTTGTCGACGACCAGGATATCCCCGTCATTTGATACCGTAATATCCTCCGGTCCACGAAACTGGCCATTATCGTCTCCGGGGCCGCCCCATGAAGTGATAAACGACCCGGATGATGTAAACTTCTGTATCCTGTAATTACCCTTGTCTACCACGTAGATATTTCCATCCGAATCTGTTGCTATCCCCGTGGGAAAACTGAATTGACCCTGCCCGTCGCCTCTTGTACCCCATGAAGCGACAAAGGTGCTGTCCGGCTGGAATTCCTGTATCCGGTTGTTATCATTATCGCAAACAAGGATGCTGCCGTCCGGGCTGGAAGTGATTCCCCCGGGTAAGCTGAATTGGCCATCTCCTGTTCCATAACTTCCCCAACTGCGGACAAAGATATAATCGTCTGTTCTGAAAGGCCCCACGGCGAGAAGCATATCTGATTCAAAATCTGTCAGAAAACATCCCGGCAGGGATCCACTCAGTATACCGGTATCGAAAGTACAATCTGATCTTATCAGGTTTTCGAGTTCCCATATCCAGAAGGGAGGAATATCTGTTGTTGAAGACCAATTCACGCATGATTGAATGCCCAGATGGAAACCATCCCTTCCGAACAGGCGGATATCGATGGAAGGCTTGAGGGAGACCCTGATATTTCCGCTTGAGAAAGATTCGCAGACCGGGAGTATCGGAGAGAATGAATTACTCTCGGAGCCTGGCGCACTCCAGGCCCCTTCCGAATATTCGATGCCGGTAATTATCTCTGCCGAACCAGAATAACCCGTTTCGCAGATACCGGCGTATTCACCTTCCATCTCGATGGTCGCGATGAATTCGAGACAGAGCTCGACAGGAACAGGAACCTCTCCGATCTGTATCACGATCTTTTTGAGGAAAGAAGCGACAGGGACCTCTCCCGAGTAATCGAAGCTTTCCGGGAGATCAGCGTGTATGCTGCAGTAGATGGAGACAGGCCCTTCCGCGATAGCATGAAGTTCGATTATTTCTTTGCCCCTGATACTCAACCCGAACCTCAGAACAGGGTTGTATTCGATATACCCGGTTTTTATATACACCGATGCTTCCCCCTGGCCTTCGACGGCGCGAAACAGGGACAGCCCTGACAGATACAGCCATGACGCGGAGGGGGTCGAAAAGGACTGTTTTTCGGTTGTGCCGATCGATCCCGGCCCGATCATGAAAAAGGTATCAATCTTTCCGGATATCAGCACGTCGGTCAGGTAAGCCTGTTCTGTCTGGAGAATCATGATCTTTTCTTCGATTCTCGATGACAGCACCCGCCTGATATAACCGCCGTCTCCCGATCCGATTATTATGGTTTTTTCTTCGATCAGGGGCGGGTGACTGGCGAATACGAGAAAATACTCGTCTCCTTCGCGGTGGTGCAGAAAAAGACTGTCATTTTCCGGTATTACAAAAGTATTGGGATCTACCCTGGGTGTTATTATTGTTTCGGCCGGGTGGGAGGGAGAATCAACGCCGCATCCTGAGAATACCAAAACGGCAGACAACAGAACCGTTGCCGGAGAACAGATATTCCCCTTGATATTCAGCCGCTTTTTTATGTTCCGGTCACGTTCAGGCATTTATCCTCCTGTTTCCAGGCCCCAGCATTCGAACACCTGCCCGGCTATGCTGTCAACAGCATCTTCCCTGAAAAACCACAAGGGGAATCCGAAATGGATACTTGGAGCCGCGACCGCGGCTCCCGAAACCACATCAGGCACAATATCATCATACTTCGTGATCCAGAACGCCACGACACAGTCGTTCATCACAGAAGCCCTGTCGGCAGCTCGCATCCTGTATGCGGGATGGAAACAATGCTGTGAATATACAGCCTTCCAGTCCATCCAGTATTCCGGGTTATAGATCTCGACATATGTGAATCCACCCGGGCTGCTTGTAGAATCGGTACTGAAAAACATCCCGGTGGCGGTGACCTGGTCTTTAAGCCGGAGCCTCCCTGGAATTCCGGGGAATCCTGCGGTTACAGGATCGTTCGGGTCCTTGTACGCGTATCGCAGTACATCATACTGTGTGACCGATCTCCATGGCATATCATCATCCTGCCTGAAGCTGCCGGAAATCTTGTCCAGCATCGTAAT
>CBDUUV010000114.1:0-7133 GCA_965370495.1 uncultured bacterium | reverse complement strand
GACATAATAGAAACTCCTTTTCGAATACATACTTTCTGTAAAAAAACTATTATAATTCAATTACATAAAAACAATGAAATTTATTCACCCGTTTGTGCCTCTGGCACAATAACTGCCCGGTTTCCTGCAAATTGAAAATGACAGGTTAGAGTAATATCATCGATAATACCCACGCAACAGCAAGGCATATCATGGCGGGCATGGCAGACAATCGATAGAAACTCTTCAGGCTTGTGTTGAAATATTCCATCGAAACAGAAGTGCAGGGATGAACGGGTGAGATCAGGTATCCCTGGTATATCGCGAAGAAGGTTAATGCAAAGACGAGGGGAGTCATGGCGCCGGCACCGTACTGTGTGAGAAAGATCGGCAGAAGAATAGAGAATGGTACCTGTACCCTGCCTGTGGCAAACCCAAGGACTGCGCCCATTCCGATCAACAGAAATTCCTTCGAGAAAGAGGTTGCCGCGATAACCCGCGATGTTTCCGATGCCTTGAAGATATTCAAAAACAGAAACATCGCGATAATGATCAATGAGAATTTCCATGGCCTCATCTCGATTACGATCGTCCTGACATTTTTCAGGCTGAGCCTGCTGACATACAGTGTCAGGATGATGCTCGAAAGGACACCGATAAGAAGCGGAATTTCCCTGATCCAGTTTTTGAATATATTCATAAGGGCAACATGGATCAGTGGAGCGATGACGAAGATCAGGATCGGGATAATTGTCTTTTTAGTATTGATGCCGGGTTGGTTGCCGCCGTCATTAGCTACTTTCGAAAGCAGGAACCAGTTTCCCAGCAGGAGCATTATCGCAAAACCCGGCAGCAGGTAAAGAATCGCCGCGTAGAGATTGACGCCAGCCATTGCAGAAGTTGCCAGCAGCATTCCAAGAGGGTAAATCAGCAGAAAAACATGACGGTACCACACGTTAATAGCGGCCTTGATTTCCTTGTTGACGTTCCTGCCGCCCCGTTCTACCAGGGGAGCTGATAGCAGTGCTCCCCCCGGCATCGGCAGCAGCCCGACAAGCGCGGAAGAAAATGCGAGCAGCAGTTTTCTTCTGAATGGCAGGTTATTGATAAGATCGTCCATCAGGCCGGCTTTTTCCATTGCCCCGCCGATTATCGGTATCAACCCCATTGCCAGCGCGATCAATATAACAGAGGGGTCGGTCAGGGTGATTTTGGCCTGTTCCGCCAGTTCGCCGAAACTCAGGCTGAATTTGCCGATGACAAAAGCCGCGACTGTAATACCCAGCCAGAGATTCTTCCTGGCGATTACCAGCATTACCGTGATTGAAAAAAAGAATCCGAACCAGATCAGGGCTGTGTGCATGTTCAGGTTGTAATCCCTTTCCAGAATATGTATCAGGTACTGGCCGTGGAATCAACTAATCTGGTTCTAGAATCGGCTGGAAGCGTCTTTGAGCCTCTTTCTGATCATTTCCACGATTTTTTTGTCGGGTGCTTCCTCAAGCCTGCTGATTGCTTCTTCCCTGTCCATATACCCGCTGCGAACCAGTCCACCCAGTTCGAATGCATACGGGTGAAAACTGAAACGTTTCTTGTGGACATCTATCCCCAGCGCGTTGAGCAGGCAGTTCGTCGAGTTCGGGTCGGTGTCGTCCGGTTTTTCCCAGCCAAGCAACTTGATCTGTTCGAAGACCTCTTTTTCATCATATTCGAGGAAGGCAAGGGGGCTGATGTTGTGAGGAAAACGTTCCGGAGTCGCGAAATGTTCATCTGTCAGGAAATAACTGTTGATCGCGTTTCCAACGATTTTTTTCATAGGTCCCGTAAACTGTTCCTGCATTGTTCTGATCATCGTGGGGTTGTTGCGGAAGATCGAAGCCTCGACAGGGGCCTGCCCCGGGGACCATCCATATATGATAAATGGTATCCGGCCTTCTATAGCGAACCTCAGTGCTACAAATTTGACTATTCCCATACAGGTCGTGCAGATTGTACTGGCACGTTCCAGCCCCTTACGCGAGTAGAGATCCTTTTCCGCGCTGTGGCTAAAGAGTTTGCTGAGCGTATCGAGCCTTGGCTTGTAGATGATGTGGTCCACGCCGAGCCCCTCGACTACCTTGCGGGTATTATCCAGTGATTTGGGTGATATGAACCCGTTGTCGAGCGTCATCGCGAGGAAGTTAAGATCGTATTCTTTTTTCAGCACTGCCATGGTGTATGTCGAGTCCTTACCCCCGCTGTAAGCCATCAGGGCGTCATACTCGCCGCCGGGTGTTTTCTTTTCAGCGAGGAGTTTTTCGAAACGATTCCGGTATTTGTCCATGGATTTCCTGAGTCGTTCTCTGCCCTTGAACATTCTGCAGAAATTGCAGACGCCTTCTTCGTCGAACTGGATCCCGGGGTATGTTTCCGGCAGTACACATCGAGAACATCTTTTCATATTCCTAACCTTTCGATCCGGTAGATCCATTTCCGGTGGAGCCACCGCGCGCCGGGACAGGACCTGAATCAATAGTGTCAAAAACAGGCAATTAATATTTTATTATCTTAACTCTGGAGCTGGTGGCAGCATCCTTAATGTTTTGCTTGCGTTTATTTTCCTTTCGAGGTCTTTCCATGCTCTTGCGACCTGTTCCCTGGTAAGCCCGGTGACTTCGGCTGTTTTTTCAACAGGCACGTTGTTCAGCATGGCATACATAACAAGATCATGTGTTTCGTATGGCATGTGAAAGTAGAAGTCCCTGTCGTTGATCGGAAGACTGTATGTGTCAGGACTGGGAGCGCGGTCAATGACTTCCTGGGGAACACCCAGATATCTTCCGAGCGCAAAAACCTGCTGTTTGTACAGGTCTGTCAGCGGTTCGATATCGACTCCGCCATCGCCGAATTTTACGAAGAACCCCTGGATAGTTTCCGGGAAGTTGGTTGTTCCACAAACGAGATAATGTCTTTTCTCAGCTTCGTAATAGAGTTGTATCATCCTGGCTCTCTGCTTGATATTATTGGCGGCCATCATCTTCAGGTAATCCTTGTGGGCGAGCCGTTTTGACTCGATACTGCCGTCCTTTTTCTGCACCTCGAGCTGGTAGGCGCTGATCCTGTCGCGGTCGAGAAAGTCCCGGGGTAGTGTCAGGCGGAATTTGAGATCACCCCTGTATTCAGGAAAATATTTTTCCACAACCGAATTTCTTTTCGCGTATACGCCAAAACTTTCCAACATCGGAGTGATTCCGACTTCGTGGTACCGGATTCCGAGCGATTCAGCACATTTACGGCCGAACTCGCAGCTGTCCGGGCTTGAATCCTCCTCGGGAAGGATTACGCCGAATACACGGTCAGTACCAAGTGCCCTGACGGAGAGGGCCGCGCTGACGGCGGAATCTATTCCACCGCTGAGGCCGATGATGATCCCTTTCCTGTGGAATATGTTTTTTACCTGATCGCTTATGAAACCGATAAGCTGTTCCGAGAGTTTTTCAGCATCGATATCAAGTATGTTCCGGTTGAATTCCATTTACCTGATTCCTCTCCCCATGTGTATGATGGTTTCAGAAGATTCCTGAACGAACATGGTCTTTCTTCGACAAAAGTAACAGGAGCACCAGAAGGTCAACCCTGTTTCCGGCCAATGTACGAAATGAGTTTGTTCAGTGAATCCAGATTGTCCGGAACCAGCTCTTCATCCAGCACCTCGATATCGAATTCATCCTCGATAAATCCTACTACTTCCAGGATTCCGGTTGAATCTATAATCCCCGACTCGAGAAAAGAATCGTCATCACCGAGCGACATGTCATCCGAGCCGAAAAGAAAATTCTCAACGATAAATCCCCTGATCTTTTCCTTGATCTCCAAAAATGTCCTCCCGAATCTAAAAACCGTTATGAACAAACCAGTCGAGCGCACTGGCGAGAATCATGATATTCTGACATCGTGGGCAAAAAGAAGCAAGAAGAAGTCCAAAAATACCGAAAACGACAGGGCAAGCGATTGTTTGCCACCCGGCGCCCCGCGGAAAAATATTATATAAGTCCATTAAGGAATGGGTTCTGGCTTTTCTCAACCCCGATCGATGTAGACGGCCCATGGCCGCATAATACGGTTGTTTCCGCGGGAAGTATAAACAGCTTCGAACGAATGGAATTCAGCAGCGTATCCATATCCCCTCCAAAAAAGTCAGTCCTGCCTATTGACCGGGAAAAAAGTGTATCTCCGACAAAGACCACTCCATCGATATAAATGCTGATTCCACCAAGAGTATGCCCCGGTGTTTCGATAATAGTTGCTGATACTTTTCCGAAATCGATCGTGTCATCCGATGTGACCAGAGTTTCGGCATCGGGGCACTCGACTTGTCCCAGACCCCAGAGAGGCGCGTCCTCGGCAGATTTTTTCATCGTCTCAATATCTTTTCCGTGCATGATCAGGCCGATGCCGAAATACCTCATCAGCTCTGCCGCCGCGGCCATATGGTCGCTGTGTCCGTGAGTGAGAAGAACACTCACAGGCTTTAGTTTTTCACCTTTGATATGATCCCTGATTATTTCGGCGTCACCGCCCGGATCTATGATGATCGTCTCGGCAGTCTCATTGCATGATAACAGATAACAATTAGTCGCCAGGGGGCCTACGACAAGTTCTCCGATCCTGATAATGCTTTCACTGTTCATTTATTCATTCCTGTCTGGAAGTCTGGTTCTTTCAATCATTCTGTAAATGTTACTGCTGCCCGGGACATTCCATGGCACCCGCCGGGATGAACAAATGCTGCATGCGGCAATAACACCGAAGGGCTCAGGTTCCATCAGAAATTATAGTATAAGTTGATGGAGAGCGACAATCCGCTGTAATCGATGTCCAGGCTCGTGTTATTGAAGTACGGCGTATGAACCTTGAACTTGCTCTGCGATATCTGGTAACGGCCTTCCATGCCTGCGGCATACCTGTTTGTGATGAAATATTTTATCCCGAATTCCATATGGATTCCCGGCTCAAAACTGTTCTGAGAGATGTCCAGCTCCGGGCTGTCATAAGGGTTTCCATCTTCAAGGGCCAAACTGGTTTCCAGGCGTACCATCGGAAATACGGAAGAAAACCCGCCGGAGACATACGGAACCAGTGTGTGAACCTTCGGCTCGGCCAGGTAATATGCAAACCCGAGGTCCAGAGACAGATAGTATACCTTAAAAGTGCGTTCAACATCGAGGTAGGTGATAGGATTCCCGGTATTGTAATTACCATAGCCCTCAGATTTCAGGTAAACGAATGACAGGGTAGCTCTCAGGAAATGAAGCGGGGAGATCATTCTTTCATATCCCAACGAAACGTATGGGACAGTTTTAATGTCATCGTAGAAATATTCTCCGCCACCTCCGACGTTTCCGCCAAACTCCAGGTTACCGGTAACGGCCAGATTGGCCAGGTACTCGTTCAGATAGTCGGCGTTCGGCCCATCAATAAAGCCGATGCTGATGTTGAAACTGTTTTGAGGGATGGGCCCGAAATATTTTTTCTGTTTGTACAGCGAAGAAGCAGCCATAGCGTTCGAAACGATGAAACAGACAAGAACAATCGGGGAGATAACTGCAAATTTTTTCATGAATACTCCTATTCTCCTGATAGTCAGGAAACACATGGCCACTTTCCTGATCACTCAAACCACTTGTATGGTTAAAAGTTAATTTCGAAAAGGGCTTTTGTCAATTCATACCTTCGTACGATCATTCGGAACCAGGCAGAGGAACTTCATATCTCCACCGCCTGAATTGATGAATGAATGTTTCTTCCCGCCTGGAACGAATATGAAGTCGCCGGCGGAGAAAAGGTTGTCCTTTCCCTCGAAAACAAGTTTTCCCTCGCCCTCCAGGATATAGACCTCGTGTTCCCAGGCATGACTGTGCAGCGGCGAGTGGCCACCGGGCCCAACGGTAAAAAGCCTCATTGCAAAGTTTGGTGCTCCGTCATCCCTTGAGATCAGCCACCTGATTGTGACCTTCTCTGCGCCTTCCATTGTCACTTCGTTTTCTTCGACTTCCACCGCTTTCATTATCTTAAGAGCTGTCATATTATTACCTTTCAGAAAATAATGGTGATGTTCCAGGGTAATCCAGACGTGTATGGAATGACAAGGGATAATATGGAGAAAGTTCCCCCATTTATTGCCAAAGAACAGCAAAGCAAACTGTTTTTACTTGCAGTTTCAGGATCTTGCGGAATATGGTATGATTCTGGCTGGAGATCAGGAAACGGGGTCCGCCGCGTAAACGGGTCTGGGGTTATCATGGCGTATGGCATGGATAGCCTTGATATTGTACAGGGAAATGAGGAAAAAAATGATTCCGGAAGAAATCAAATTGCTCCATCAGTTTCTTGAGTACAGCACAGACAGGTTGCCGGAAAAAACAGCCTTTATCCATGATGATCTCCGCGCGACCTATGCAGGGATAAATGAAAGCGCGAATCAGCTGACACGATTTTTTATCGAAAAGGGACTGAAAAAGGGAGATCGTGTACCGTTTGTCATGGAAAATTGTTTTGAATATATTGTTACATATTTCGGGATACTCAAGGTGGGAGCGGTGCCTGTACCCATGAGTACGGAAATCAAGCCTGATGGGTTGAAACCCCTGCTGGATGAGCTCGATGCGGCGGCGATTCTTTGTACTTCGAAATTCGAGAAAGTTCTCCGCGGAACAGGGTTAAACGATTACAGGTTCAAGGCGGTAATAATAAAGGATCCGAAAGCCGAACCTGTTGACTCGTTTGATTATATCAGATGGGATGATGCTCTGAACAACAGGGAAAAATCAAACGTGAACCTCAATATCGATTCTACAGATCTTGCCAGTATAATATACACATCGGGTTCGACCGGAAAGCCGAAAGGGGTAATGCTGCAGCATGGAAATATCATAGCAAATACCCGCTCTATCTGCGCGTATCTCGAATTGACTGATGATGATGTTCAGATGTGCGTGCTTCCGTTCTTTTATGTCATGGGCAAGTCGCTCTTGAATACTCATTTCGCTGTTGGTGGTTCCATCGTAGTCAATAATACATTCGCGTATCCTGCCACTGTCGTAAATCAAATGGTCGAAGAGAGGGTTACTGGTTTCTCGGGTGTTCCCTCGACGTTTGCATACCTGCTTCACCGT
>CBDUUV010000113.1:0-7315 GCA_965370495.1 uncultured bacterium | reverse complement strand
CCGGAAGAGATGGAATATCATCGCGTACATCCCGAAAGGGCGGAAATCGACAGGCGTCTTGCCCGGTTCATCATCTCCAAGATGGAAGGGGCTCCGGGAACCGACCATGTGGCCAGGGCGATCTACAAATCGATGTTCATCCCTCCGGCCTCCCTTGCGCTGCCCGATATGGTCGATGGGGTTCCCGCAGAAAAAAAGACCGTATGGCCGCCGGGCGAAGCGGCACGAAAGATCAAACAGTTTGCCCGCCTGATCGGGGCGGATGACGTGCGCATAGGCCCGTTGCGGAAGGAGTGGGTTTACTCAAACAAGGGTTCGAGGCCTTTCTTCAGCGAGGATTATATCAATCCTCCATATTTTGAGGGTGCTCCCGAGGAGTACCAGGGCTCTTCGTATGGAGAAGAGATAGAAATATCACACAAAAACGCGATATCGATGGCATTCAGGCAGTCCGGAGAAATGATCGCTACGGGATCAAGCAGGGCTGTAGAGCTCGAAGTCGGAAGGGTGTATGCCAACAGCGTGCTCGCGGCGGTTCAGCTGGCGGGATTCATCCGGGCGCTTGGTTATCCGGCACGCGCCCACCATCTGAGAAATTATTGTATATTGCTGGTTCCCGTCGCTGTAGACGCGGGAATTGGAGAACTGGCGAGATCCGGGTATATAGTAAGCAGGACGCTGGGAGCCAACTTCCGTCTTTCGACAGTTACGACAGATATGCCGCTTGATCATGATGAACCTGTCGATATAGGGATCCAGGATTTTTGTGATAAATGCAAAAAATGTGCTGTGAACTGTCCCTCGGGAGCTATTCCAGCGGGAGAAAAGACGCTTGTGCGCGGGATCCGGAAATGGCAGCTCAATCCCGAATCCTGTCTCCAGTACTGGGGGCGTACCGGGTATACATGTGCCATCTGCCAGATAGTCTGTCCATGGACCAAGCCTCAGCGCGCCTTTCACAGGATGATCGCCTGGGTGGCGGTCCATCTGCCATGGATGCGCAGAGTTCTTGTGCTTGGTGACGATCTTGTCTACGGATCAAAGTTCCACCCGAAACCATCTCCCGGCTGGTTGAAAAGCCCGGACGAATGATCATTCTTTTTCCGGGTACCACACTGTCCAGAGATCGCTGGAGCCCCTGCCTGCTGTGATGAAGAAAGAGCCGTATTCTTCCGGCCTCTGGTCTGAAGGGAAGTGTCCCGCGACAGGGATAGCCAGCAGTTCTTCGCGGAGCCTGTCAAACCTGCCCCCGCTGCCGTCCACCCTGAAAACAATGCTGTATGCGGGCCAGCAGGGCCCGCTGACGATATGGATAATATCTGATCGTTCGTATACCATGATGCCGATGGAGTCGAGGATATCGGTGAGGTTCCCGGCGCAAAGGGCGAAGAGATCTTTGCCAGGGTCTTTCGTGGCCTTGATGGTTATTCTGTCAGGGGTGCGGCCCGCGGTGGCGGAGCCCTTGAAACTCAGGCCGACATTGATGGTATCGAGCACACATCCTCCTATGCGCCTGTCCTGTTTGTCGGATGATTGGCTGGTGCACCCGATGAGCATGATACAGAGAAACGGGATGGTTATACGCAGCTTCGACATTAATTTTCTCCCTGTTTGATATGTTTCGAGAGGAACCGTGGCAAAGTACAAAGGTTCAAAAATTCTTCGGGGGTTTGAGCCATACCTTCACGCCCAGCCTGAAGTCAACTGATGAAAATCCGTCATCGAGAGGTTGCCCGTTGCTGCCTGCAATATAATCGTAGTCATTCTCGACAAGGAAAGGCGAACTGTATTGTTCCTCGCTTATCAGGGGGGTCCATATGCACTCAGCGAGAATACAGACATGGCTTCCTACCCTGTGTTCCAGTTGAAGCAGAACCTGTATTTCCGGAGCATCGATCTTTCCGCCCCCCGAGGAAAGATCAAGTTTTCCGTAACCTGCCCCTATCCCGGCGTACGGAACGAGTTTGTCTTTTCCGGGCCTGAAGCATTTTTTTAATATCACGAAATATCCGTAATGCAGAAGCCGTCCCTCAAATTCCTGAAAGGCATCGTTATCTTCCGGAAAGTTGTTTTCATAATGAAAAATCGGGTAACGCGAGATGCTGATGTGCCCCTCGAGAGACCAGCTATTGTTCATGAAGG
Organism: uncultured bacterium; assembly: GCA_965370495.1. Lineage (GTDB taxonomy): Bacteria > Krumholzibacteriota > Krumholzibacteriia > Krumholzibacteriales > Krumholzibacteriaceae > Krumholzibacterium. The sequence continues at coordinate 5,173 of CBDUUV010000113.1, read as the reverse complement.
CTCTTCCGAGTGATACCCCGACGCTGTAACCCGGGCTGACGCTGTTCTGTCCCTGCAGGGCAAGTTCGTCGGAAAGATTTTTTATGAAAGGCAGGCTGGTTCCGGCAGCGAACCGGAAAAAATATTTGCTCTCCCCTGCTTCAGATGGATGGCTCAACAGTATTGAAACAAGAAAAAGAGCAACAGCAGCAGTTCCTTTTTTCACCGGGCACCTCTAATCAGGGGCATCCATGAAGACCTTGTTTCGCCGGGCTGGTAATGTTACATATGCCAGGGCCTGCCTGTCTCACACTGCCGGGTTACAGGTGCGAATCAATCCATTCCTTCAACAGATCGATCGGCATAAGGCCCGTGTGCCGGTCGACAGGGTTGCCTTTTTTGAATATGATCAGCGTCGGAACGCCAGAGATCTTCAGTTTGGCAGCGACTTTCGGGACTTTGTGTATATCGAGCTTGAAGAAATTCACCTTTCCGACATATTCGGGCCCTATCTCGTTCAATAACCCTCCCATTACCTGGCAGGATGAACACCAGAGATGGAAAAAATATATCAGTCCGGGGGAGTCGCCGTTTATCGCTTCTTCAAAATTCTTGTACGAAGGCAGGGAAACCGGTTCTCCCGGTATTACTTCAAGTCCCAGCAATCTTTTTAAAAATCCCATCGCACAAGTCCTTTCTTTTCCGAATATAACACGCCACGCGAGCAAAGACTACAGATAAGAACAGTTCGAATTCGAGGAGAAAAGAGGAAAGGATTCTTGAAGCAAAAAGATTTTTGACGCAGAAAGAAGTCTTGCGCAGTATAATCAGAAGTGGTGTTTTTTGGAAGTGTGGCGTGGTGGATGGAGAGGGGGGGTGAAAGGTGTTTGCCGCTTGATCGCCGGGAGAGAAAATAATGAAAAACGGATTAAAGGGTACGATGCTGATGTTTGTTCTGGCCGTCTCGATTCAGGCGGTGGCTTCTGCTTCAGGAGAGAAACCGGTAGAAGAACTGCTGCCGGCCGGAAATGATCTCGATGGATGGGAAAAAGATGGAGAGATGATTTCCTATGAGGCCGCCGACCTGTGGGAATATATTAACGGATCGGCAGAGAGTTTTCTGATGTACGGGTTCGAGCGGGTTGTGGCCAGGTATTACCTGGATGGAAAGGGGCAAGAGATCAAGGTCGAGATATATATGCACTCGGCACCATTGAACGCGTTCGGCATCTACTCGCTGCACAGAACCCATGGCGGAGATTATTTCGAGATCGGCAACGAAGCTTTCGGAGATGAGTATACACTTCATTTCTGGAAGGGCAGGTACTATGTAAGGATATATGCTGGCGAGGAAGGGCCTGAGACGGCCGCGGTGATAAAAAGGTTCGCCAGGGTAGTAGAGGGAAAGATCAAAGCAGCTGGCAGTATTCCCGGAGAGATAGAACTTTTCAAAGCGGACGGGTTGGTAGAGAAGAGCATAACATATATTACAAAGGGCGTTCTGGGAAGCAGTAAGCTTCCCCCGGCCTTTGTGGCTGAATATGACAGAGGCGGTGTTTTGGGCAAGTTGTATATCTTCAGTCTCGAAAAGAATGAATCCGGCAGAGAACTTTTTGACTGGTACGCCGGGCAGATCGGAGCCGAGCCGAAAGAGATGGAAGTAGAAGAAAAAACCTGCCTGACCGCCGCCGGTGACGCGCCCTATCGCGGAAGGGTAGTTGCCTTTTGGTATGGTAGATGTGTGGGGATCATTTCAGGATTCGGCGATGACCCCCGGGTAGCGGACGAATTGAGCCTGGAAATCCTGGGTACGATCATATCGTCCGGCCTGTACTATTCGTTATAAAGGCTTTTGATAGCACCCCAGTTTGCCGGGCCTGTTCCCATTGTCATGCACTCGGGATCGACACCGTCTGTCGAGTTGATGAAGAGGCTCGTATAGATTATGCAGGGTTCCAGAGGGTAATCTTCCAGGCAATTGGCGAACTGGTATGTCGGGTCGTCGCCGACGTTCGGATGACCGATGATCCGGATCTCGACTTTCTCCGCAGTATTGATAAACAGATTCTGGCTGAACGGCCAGTGCCAGTCGGTCTGACATTCCGTGAAACATACACTCATGCCGGAATCAAGGGCTCCGAGCGCGACAGAAATATGCGAGTTTTCAGTAGGACTGGTTTTAATAATACCGGGGTCGGTTGAGTAATCAACCGCGAACTCCGCGCACATCTGGCCGTTCTCACTCGGCAGGCAGAAGATGTACATCGTCACTGCGTAGTACGGGAGCGTGCCGGTGGCACACCAGCTCGTATGGCCCGAGTCGGAGAAAAGGCCGATATATCCGACAGGTGGTCCCTGTGCAAAGGCTGCCGGCGAGATGGCCAGCAATATGGCAAACAGAAGCAAGCAATTCTTCATCCTGGTCCCTCCCACTGGATTAATAACAACCATGATGGTGGTTAATAAGCTGATTTTTATGTCAGCCCGCCTGATACTGTCAACATCTTTATATATCACAGAACGATTTCAGCGGCTTTTTCCATAAGTTCAGGGATCGGGAGATGGTAGGGGCATTTATCGAGGCACTCGCCGCACGCGACGCAGTCATTGTATGAATGCGAAAGACCGCCGAGGCGCGACAGGGCCCAGTCCTTCAAACCGTATCTTGTGTAGTATGCCTCGATGAGCAGCAGGAACGGGATGTTGAGCCCGTTGGGGCAGGGCATGCAATATCCGCAGCGTCGGCAGAATGCCTCTCCCCAGAATTCCTTTTCCCTGGAGAGTTCATCAAGCTCGCTTTCTGAAAGGGGCTGCAGGTTTTCAGCCGCGGAACAGTTCTCGTCGATCTGGGAGATGGAATCCATTCCGGGGATGGATACATCGATACCCCTTGTGAGGGTATAACGGATAGAGAGGGCGACTTTCCTTATCGCGCCTCCCGCGACAGGTTTCATACCGATTGTGCCGACACCGCGTTCGGAGGCCGCGGGAATGACTCCTTCCGCCCATTCTGTTTCTATGGGGTTGAATGGAAACTGCACAGTGTCGAACCTGCCGGTCTTTACTGCCTTGAGCAGGATATCCTTCGAATGGCCGGTTATTCCGATCCACCGTACTTTTCCTTCTTCACGGGCCCTGGAGAGGGTTTCCCATGCGCCTCCCGGGCCGAGGACCCTTTCGAGCTGCTTATCATTTCCAACGGCGTGGCACTGGTACAGATCGATCATGCCGGTACGGAAGTTGCGGAGGCTTGCCTCGAGTTCGCGCTTCATCCCGGCGGCATCACGGGCCATTGCCTTGGTTGCAAGGAAGATGGTGTCGCGGTGTTTTTCCAGGCTCCTGCCCATCTTTTCTTCGCTGTCTGTATATCCCCGGGCAGAATCGAAGAAATCGATCCCGCTGTCGACCGCGTGAAGAAGAACTCTCTCGGCTTCACTTGAAGAAAGTCCCTGGAGAGGAATACCCCCGAAGCCGACTGCCGAGACTTTCATATCTGTTTTTCCCAGTCTTCTGATGATCATGATGTGGAAGGATAATGGATTCTGTCGAGAATTTCCAGAGCGATCAGCGGGCTGCCTGAAAAATTGTTTCCAGGTAAATCGATTCGATCTGTCCGATGAATTTTTCGGCGCTAAACTGCCTGAAGATCTTTTCGCGTCCCCTGATACCCATGGAAATGGCGGCCTCCGGCGAACCCAGCAGCTGAGAAATCCGTTCTGCAAGATCAATGGATGATCCGGGAGAGACAAGGTATCCGTCGTCACCGTCATCGATAACTTCAGGAATACCGCCTACGGAAGTCGCCACGACAGGAAGGCCGCAGGCCATAGCTTCCAGAAGGGTCAGGGGAAGCCCCTCCGAACGGGAAGACAAGACGAAAATATCGAGGGCTTGCAAAAACTTGTTTATGGCAGGCGTAGCAGGAAGGATCGATACGGATGAGCCTATCCCGATGTCAGCGGCGAAAGAACGCAGTTTCGATTCCATTTCACCATGCCCGAGGATCGCCAGGTGTGCTTCGGGAAACGATCCCCTGACCTGTTTGAACGCCTCGATCAGCATCGTGTGGTTTTTTACGGGAACGAAGCGTCCGATCGTGCCGATCACGGGGACGGCTTTTGGCAGGCCGAACCATTTCCTGCACTTTTCCATCGGCTCGAGTTCTCTGAACGGGCCAAGGTCTATTCCGTTCAGAACACTTGTGAAGCGGTTTTTCAGGGAGGGGAACCTGTCTGTAAATGTCCCCAGTGCATGCCTGGAGACGGTAATGATCCTTGCCGCCCTTTTCGCCTGCAGCGGGTAGCTCCACCTGTAGATGGCAGGGAGATTCCCGGGAAGCCATGGGTTGTGTTCGGTGCGGACAATCGGTATACCGCTGCCAGTGAAAAAGGATGAAAGAGTTCCCCAGAATCCTGCCGAAGAGTTGTGAAGATGAAGGATATCCGGCTCGTTCCGCTTGATCAGAGAGATAAGCCGCGGTAATAACGCGGGATCGGCCCCGAGCTTTTTATTCAGGAAAATAACCTTGGCGCCCGCCTTCTCCATCTCCTCGGCGAGTTCACCGCCCGACGCAAGAACAATTACCCGGTGCTCGAAACTGTCGAGGTCTCCACATCGGAGCAGCGTATATATGAGATGTTCCGCGCCGCCGTGATACAGGGAGTATACTATATGCAATATCCTGTGTTTCATTCCTGTCGATTCTACAATCAAGCAGGCTGATATTTCCAGATTATTCGGGGTTTCGCCTGTAAAAAGACCAAAAAATCATCCCGGCGCAGCCTGGAGCGGAAATTTTTATACCGATTCTTCGATAGAATGGAACAAAACATTGAAAAAACATACAAACCCTGATAATGTTCGATTGAAGCTCCCTCGAATTGATGGACACCTCGAAAAGTTGTGTTAGAATAACACGCTGGAGGTGTTGAATGAAGAGGAAACGTAGAAGGTTCAGCCGGGAATTCAAGATAGAGGCTGTAAACCTTGTAACAAAAGAGGGTAACAGTATTGTCGAGGTAGCCAAAGATCTGGGTCTTCATCCAAATACTCTTGGTCTGTGGAAGAGACAACTGACAAAAGATCCGGCCCATGCATTCCCAGGCAAGGGCCACATGAAACCCGAGCAGCAGGAGCTGTACGATCTTCGCAAGAAAGTGAAGATGCTGCAGATGGAAAATGAGATTCTAAAAAA
>CBDUUV010000112.1:0-7521 GCA_965370495.1 uncultured bacterium | reverse complement strand
CAAGCCGCAGGTGCCCTTAACAGTTCCTTTCACGAACACCCGGTATGTTCATGAAAATTTATTGTCAAAGTGTAATATTTATGCAACCAAACCGGATATGATATCGTATTTACCTACAGAAGGTATAATAATACCCTTTACAAAGGAGATGAACGATGAGACTGGCAGGAATAATCACTATTACCCTGATACTTGTATTCGTATCCGCCTCGCCTGCCACAGCCGACAGCACAGGCAGGATCTACGGAAAGATCACGACTGTCGACGGCGATGTTTTCGAGGGCCTGATACGCTGGGACAGGAACGAGGGAACATGGGTCGATTTTCTCAACGGCAACAAAAAACTCTCCAGCAAACACAGGAGTTCCGCCAGGAAGTACCGCGACCGAAAGAAAAAGATCACTATCTTCGGCATCCTGCTTGGTTACAGGGATACAGATTACCTCTATTCCAGCAGCGCACAGTCGGGGATCCGTATAGGACATATTGAAACGATGGAGATCATAGACTACGACCTTGCCCTGCTGACACTGAAATCCGGCAGAACACTCGAACTTGATTCCGGATCTACCGATATCGGCAACGCTAATCGCGAGATCGTCATCGAAGACCCTGACGAGGGTGAGATCGAGTTCGACTGGGATGACCTCGAACGTATCGACTTCATGCAGGGCCCTCCGGGGATCAAGTCGATATTCGGCAAACGGCTTTACGGCACGGTACGCACTCGGCATGGCGATGATTTCACGGGGTGGATATCCTGGGACATAGATGAGTCGTTTACGGCTGATATACTCGATGGAAAAGAGAGACACCGTAACAGGAAAATCAAATTCAAAAATATCGAGTCTATCGAAAGACATTCTTCTGACAGCGCGATTGTCACACTGAAAAACGGCAACGATTTCAAATTGCGCGGCACAAACGATGTGGACGATTCCAACCGGGGTATCGTAGTCACAGATATGGCCCTTGGTGAAATAGTAATAGAATGGGATGACTTCGACCGGTTGGATCTCGAGATTCCCGTCTCCACGGTAAGATACGACGCTTTTGACGGCGGGCATTTCATCGAGGGCACCGTTTTCACCGAAGACGGCGAAGAGTACACCGGCAGAATCCGCTGGGACAACGACGAGGAATTTACATGGGAATACATAGACGGCAACTACCGCAATATCGAGATGGATATTGAATTCATCAATATTGCCGAAATCAAACGCAAGGGGTCGCGCTCGTCGATTGTAACTCTGTGGGACGGGCGAAGCTTCCGCCTGCGGGGATCAAACGATGTCGATGAAGACAACAAGGGCATTTTCATCGAAATGGAAAACAGCGATGAAATCGACATAGACTGGGATGATTTCGACAGGGTTGTATTCAAAAAATATCAGCGCTGATAGAAGTTCTTCTGCTGTACCCGTTCTGCCCGGGGGGGGCTGAAGCTCCCGGGCAGTTTTTTGTGTGCCATTGCAGAGGTTTATGGCGCGGAAGTATCCGTGCGGATGCCGGCTAGATAAGCCTTCCGGAAAACTCGCTTGCATTTCTAATGAAGATCACTGACTTCAGGCCTTCAGAGAGTTTCATGAGCCGTTCAGCATACATCTCCTCTTCACCCTCTTCAGGTATCATAAGGCCGATAAAAACCAGATCCGCCCTCCGGCTGTTCTCCTTGATAATATCGTTGATCGATTTTTCGGGATCTTTCACGATCACTTCGGTAGATGCATGTATCCTCACCGACTCAATCAGTGTAGAAATGCTCTCCTGCATCCCCTCCCTTTCCTCAGGGGTCATGACAATGGTATGGACCATCAGTTGAGCCTTCTGCCATTCCGTATTCATCTTCAGAAGATGGGCAAGCAGAAGCATCAGGTCACCGTTATACTCAAGTCCACCCCACCAGAGATCAATCCGCGCCTTAAGCTTCCGTCTCCTGATAGGAGCCAGTTTCGATATGATCATATTCTTCTTTATCTTGGATACCGCGCGCATTATCCGAAGAAGGGATACCAGCCTGTCCTTCTCATCCGGCCATCCAAACATTACCGTATTCGAATGAAGTCCCGCGATACCGTTCGCCTGTATCATGTTCGCTGCCCCGGACTCAAAATCGGGAGCCACATTTACTTCGCAGAAGGCAACCAGGCCGTACGCCTCCAGGGTTTTGCTCATCTTTTTTTCATCTTTGGCGATTTCATAAGCTTCGCCATCCAGCCTACCTTCAATGATCTTGCAGGCTGTAACAATCCCGTGTTTCTGGTTGAAACAGTTCGCCAGGTATACAAGGTCAATATCCTTGGATACGTCCTTTGTAAACGAGATTATATGAGGGCGCCAATTTCTGGGATCAACCTCGTGGTTTCTTAGTTTGAGAAGGGCAAAACGGGCGACCGAAAACCACAATCCGGCCCTTACATCACCCCACCTCTTTTTCAACGCTTTCTTTCGAAGAAAAAAGAAGATGACGAGTTCGAACAAAGCAGCGACGACACAAGCTACCGGGTTCAGAAGGAACATGACAAAAAGCGCGCCCACAGCGCCGCTCATGGAAACGACCCATGGAACATTGATCGTCGGCCTGTACGACAGGTCGCCGACAAGCTTCTCTATCGCGGCGCTCAGGTTGATCATCACGTAGAGGGTCAGAAAGAGTACTGTTACATACTGTGCCACGGCATTGAGATTTCCAAGCATGACTGCCGCGAGCGCGAGAATACCCGAAATCCAGGTCGAGATCGTAGGTTGGCCTTTTTTCGAAAGACGGGAAAGAAACTTCGGTGCAAGACCGTCATTTGACAGAGCCTGCAGAACCCTCGGGCCTGCAAGGACACTACCGAAAGCTGACGAGAGGATAGCTCCCCACATCCCCACAAAGACAAACAGGGGCCCGAATATCGATACCATGATCCATACATTATTTTCGGGCGAAGCAAGCTGTTCCGGAGTGATCCCTTTTGTCACGGATAGAAGCACAGGTATTGCAAGATACGCCAGAGTTCCTGTAATAACAGCCAGAAGGGTGCCCCTGGGTATACTCCGGCTCGGGTCTTTGAGATCTCCGCTCATTCCGATCCCCGCGGTAAATCCCGTCACTGCCGGAAAAAAGACAGCAAAGATATACCAGAACCCCTCAGGTGCTGTCCTGTAGGTAGCTATCATCTCAGGAGCATTGAACCCCTTCATCATCACACCGATAAATAGCGCGATAAATGATAGTCCTACTGCGACCATAATGGGGATCTGAAGCTTGAGAGCTATCGAGGCACTTTTTCCCGAAAGATATGTAATAACTATTATCGTCCCGGCCGCTACAAACTGGATCATATGGGGCGGCATTACTCCCCAGCTTGCGGGCCAGATTACTGCCAGACTTTCCGCGAAACCGAAACTGTAAAATGTTATACTCAGTGTACGGCACAGGTAGAAAGGAATCCCGATTGCGCCCCCGAGTTCGAGCCCCAGGCTATGGGCGATCATGTAATATTCACCGCCGACACCAACATGCATGTTAGTCGATATCGCCGATGCGCTCAGCCCGGTGATAAATGTTATCGCGCTGGCCAGGAAAACTATCAGCAGAGTGAGCGGAAGACCCAGGTTACCTAATACCCATCCAAACCTCAGGTACATGATCAGGCCGAGAATAGTCAATGTGCTTGGAGTATACACTCCAAGGAATGTTCCAAATCTGACCGCTGCACCTGCCGGAGCATTGCCGGCAGGCGTTGCAGGACCTGCCTTGCCATTCCCGGAGGTCTCTGTTCTGGCCTCAGCATTCGCCATCGGAACGTGTTTCTCCCTGGGGTTGTTATTTCGAACGGATTATTCCGAATCAACTTTCGAGATAAAACTATATTTGAAATGATTTGCATTGTAAAGGAGATACACCCTGGTTTCAGAAGTACGATTTTTTCATACTCGAAAATCCCCTCCACGATATAGACGGTTTTTGCCTGTCTTTACGGGTATTTATCAGTTCCCGGGCCCGAATATATACCACAGTGCAAGCCACGCGACAGCAGTTGCGGCAATCGTAAACGGCATTCCGACGCGCACGAAACCGGCAAAGGAAATATGCTTCCCTTCCCGGTCGAGGATCCCCATCGCTACAAGATTAGCCGTCGCGCCGATCGGAGTTATGTTGCCCCCCATGCACGAACCGACAAGAAGACCGAATGCCAGCAGGGGTTGACTGATCCCGAGTGTTGCACTGAGTCCCGTTACAATGGGAAGCATCGCTGCTATGTACGGAATGTTATCAATGAAGGCCGATATAAGGACGGAGAACCAGACAATAATCGAATATATAAGAAAGGGGCTATAGCCCTCCAACTCCCCAAATCCTGAGACAAGCTTGCCAACAACTCCCCTCTGAACCATCATGTGAACAAGAACGAATATAGCCATAAGAAAAGCGACGGTCCCCCAGTCAAAATTCCAGGCCATACTTTCCCCGGCACGCCTTGTCCTGGTACGCTGCCAAACCAGGCTGCCACCTCCAGCGACCATGGTAGCCGCTCCACCGAACCACTTGAATGCTGGATCTATCTTAGTCATGAACGACAGGAGGGCTACGGCAAGTATTATAAACCACACCGGGATCCAGCTTCTTACCGGTGTGACCTCGGTCTGCTGCGGTTGCTGTTTGTCTTTGCGAAAAAAACAGTAAAGCACGATAAAGCCGGCGACCGCTCCAAGCTGGACGATCCAGAAGATACTCGGTTTGCCCGAGTATGTGAAGAACTGCCAGAAACTCAGCTTCATTTCGGCAGCGAGCAGCATACTCGGTGTATCCCCGATCAGGATTGCCATTCCCTGCAGATTCGAGGATATGGCAAGCCCAATGATTCCGGGCACGGGCGATACACCTGCTTTCCTTGTACGTTGAAGAGCGATCGGGGCTATGATCAAAACCGTAACTACGTTGTCCATGAAGATCGAGAACAGGGAAGCAAATACTATGATCCCCATAAAAGCGGTACCGAGATTCGGCGAATTGTTAATAAGAATATCTGAAATAGTTTCGGGCATCCTGGAATATATGAAAGACTCCGCCAGAAAAAGCGAACCGACAAAGATGCCTATAATATTCCAGTTGATGCCGGCAACTATCTCGGGCAGAAACAGAGCTTTAATGAGAAGAGCAGCCACGATGCCGCTCCACGCGATAAGCCACCTGTGCTTTCTGGATATTACAAGCCCTGCGTAAACAAGTATAAATATTATCGAGGCTCTTAACATTCGACGACCCCTATTCCCCCAGCAGCTCGACCCGGATCGCCTCGGCAGCATCAGCCGGCGAGGACGCCTGGTATATCGGCCGCCCGATCACAAGGAAATTCGAGCCCGCCTTCATTGCAACCACCGGGGTGGCAACTCTCTTCTGGTCCCCAATTGCGGTACCCGCGGGCCTGATCCCCGGGGTTACGATTACAAAATCATCGCCGAGCTCTTTTCTTATAGCAGCCGTTTCCCTCACAGAGGCGACTACACCATCCAGGCCAGCTTCTTTCGCCTTTGTCGCTCGCCTCAGCACGAGGCTCTCGACATCACCCTCGAAGCAGGATACCGCGGAGAGATCCTCACCCGACATACTCGTCAAAACTGTCACTCCCACGAGGACAGGCCTTGCCGATCCTGAATCCTGTGAGTTCTCAGCAACCGACTCGGCTGCGGCTCTCATCATTTCTACACCACCGCACGTGTGGATGGTCATCATCCTGATCCCCAGCCCGCACGCCGCTTTGACCGAGCCGGCAACGGTTGCGGGAATATCGTGGAATTTCAGGTCGAGGAAGACCGAGCCGCCAAGATCATTTATTTCACTGACCATGCCTGGTCCTTCCGCGGTAAAGAGCCTGCTGCCGACCTTGAAATATTCGATTTTTCCCTTCAGGGCTTCGACCAGTTTGATCGCATCGCTTCTGTTTTCGACATCAATCGCCGCTATTATCTCTGGCTGGGCTGTCATCTGGATTCCTTTCGGGCTTTTCAGAGTGTTCACAGGCTATAATCCGAATCAATCTATAGCTGCGGGGATCCCGCTTTCTTCCAGTTTGTCTATGATCCTTCCGGGGAGACCTGGATCGTAGAATATCGCCGTCCCGATCTGAATGCCGGCCGCACCGGCCATGAAAAATTTAACGGCGTCATCGCACGAAGAAATTCCACCGACTCCCAGAACTGGAATATCCACTATTCTCGATATTTTCCAGACTGCTTCAAGAGCTACCGGCAGAATCGCAGGCCCGGAAAGCCCGGCGCTGACTCTACGGAAAACGGGTTTGGCAGTTCTCGTATCGATATCCATCCCAAGAATAGTATTGATAGCTGTTATCCCATCAGCCCCCGCCTCTTCGGCAGCAAGGGCAAGCTTACCGATATCCTTGACATTCGGAGTTAACTTGGCCAGAACCGCTTTATCACCGAGAACATCCTTCGCTTGCCTGATATATCTGCTCAAGAGCTCCGGATCGGTGCCGACAGCCATTCCTCCCCTTTCCACGTTGGGGCACGAGAGGTTAAGCTCTACAATTTCTATATTTTTCTGTCCGGCTGTATAATCAAGAAGTTTCCTGAAATCATCCCAGTCTTCAGCAGCGAGGCTCACGAGAGGTTTGATGCCTGCCCCTGCGAGAAGAGGTATTTTCTGCGAGAAGAAGGCCCTGGCACCCACATTTTCCAGGCCTATACTGTTCAGCAGTCCCGCGGGTGTTTCCTGCAGCCTTATTCCCGAATTACCCGGCCTCGGTTCGAAAGAGATCGTTTTTGTAACTACGCCACCGAGCCTTTTAAGGTCCATAAAACCGTAGAATTCGAGTCCATACCCTGCCGGGCCCGATGCGAGAAGAACGGGATTCTTGAAAACGGCTTTGCCGATACGCAGCTGCATATTCTTCACATTCATGACTCCCACTCCTCCCAGTCAATATCCTCCACCCTGAACACCGTCCCATCACTACAGACAGGTCTCGGCACTGTTTCTCCATCTTTTTTGACAGGCACCGTACATCCTCTGCAGGCCCCAATACCGCACGCCATTACCGCCTCCAGGGAGGTGTAATGGGTATCGAACCTGTTATTTACCCGATCAATAAGGGCCATGATCATCGACCGGGGTCCGCACGAATATAAGATGCCGGAAGGCACATTTTCCTCATCCAGTTCCTTTTCAAGCAGCTCGACCACATTACCCGTAAAACCCGAAGAACCATCTATCGTCGCTGTGTGCACAGCTGTGAAATCGTCATCATAGAGACCGCTGAGAAGTTCTTCTTCCGTTGAAGCACCCAGGAAGAGATGAGCATCTCCGATAACACCTTCCTGCTTCCACATCCTTGAGCAAAATATTATCGGCGCAAGCCCTGTTCCACCAGCTACAAAGACAGTATCAGCACCAGCCGGGCGGCTGAACGGTACACCTCCAAGCGGCCCTGCGACATCCATTTCATCTCCAGGCCGGGCCGTCGTCAGGATACGCGAACCTGGCCCCATAATCTTTACAAGAATGATCAATTC
>CBDUUV010000111.1:0-7539 GCA_965370495.1 uncultured bacterium | reverse complement strand
TGTTACCGGCAGGGGCTTTTTGCGGCGCGCCGGGGCAGCGGCCAGGTTCACAATCAGTTCCTGCCGTCACGATCCGGATACACGGACGGATTTCGTTTGTCTCCTCCCCCTCCTCTTGACACCGGCGCCGGATTCCAACTATAGTGTTCCTGCCCCGAGGAGGGGCGCTGTTACGGCCGGGTGCCGGCCACAGAACAAAGATGGCGTTTTGCAGCCCGTTTGTCAGGAAAGAGAGATGGCCAAAAAGAAATCGCAAAAAAAGCGTTCAGGGAAAAAGAACCTCAATATCAACAGGCTTGTATGGGCCCTTGTCGCGCTTGTCGTCATTGTTTTTGCGCTTTACAGGTTTTTCGGGACTCCAAGGGGAAGTGTCTTTCTTCTCGACAACGCGGGCCTGTTTTTGCCCGGAAAAGCATTGAACGGCCACTTTGAATCATTGCAGGAAGAACTGGGAAGGCAGGTCAGGTGGCAGCTTGGGTCTCTCGGTATCCGGGAAGAGGAGATCCGGTCAAGCAGGGAGAAAGGCGAGAGGAATAACCGGCCGGTTGTTTCACTGCAGATCGAGATTTCCCCGGAAGCTTCCCTGATACAGGTCAATGCCGCGATAGACAAGGCGGTGTCATCGGTCGGCGCGAGCGTTCGTTTCTGCCGGGAAAAGAAAAACGGCAGGTCTTTCAAAATGGAGATCGGCACCAGGCGCGAGGTGACGCACAGATGCTACATCGCAAAGTCCCGAAAAAGAAAAGAATCCGCGAAGACCCGGTTCGCAGGGCCGGTGATATCGATAGTCGTCGATGACTTCGGGTTTTTCAACAACAGGCTGGTCAGGGATTTTCTTGGCCTTAAGGTCCCGATAACGGTTACCGTTATTCCCGGGCTGAAACATTCAGCCGCGATATGCAAACTGGCCGGGCAGGCAGGAAAGGAAGTACTCTGCCACCTTCCCATGGAACCTGAAAAAGGAGCGGATGATGTCGGGGATATCCCGCTCGTCAGGGTATCGATGAAAAAACGGGAGATCGAGAAGGTTGTCGAAATGGCCCTGAGAGAGACACCCGGAGCTATTGGAATAAACAATCACATGGGCTCGAAGGCAACGGCTGACAGAAAAGTCATGGATGCGGTTCTCGGTGTCTGTCGAAGAAAGAAGATTTTCTTCTTCGACAGCCTTACCACTTCAAGATCGGTTGTCAGTGAATCGGCGAAAGCGGCCGGAGTTAAAAGTTGCGAAAACGACCTCTTTCTCGATAATAAAAAGGAAAACACTAGAGAAAATATGGAAAAACTGCTTTCCATGGCTGTTCGAAAAGGCAGGGTTACTGCTATAATGCATGTAAGAAAAGACAGCCTGAAAGATCTGCGATGGCTGATAGAAGAATCTCGCAGGAGAGGAATAAGGATGGTCAGGTTGTCGGAAATGCTCGAGGGCGCGTCCCTCGCGGCAAACCAGGGAGGAAGGTTTTGAACAGGATAAGACTCGGGGTAAATGTCGATCATGTCGCGACGCTGCGTGAGGCCAGAAAAACAACGGAACCCGATCCGGTCACGGCGGCAATGATGGCTGAAATGGGTGGAGCCGACCAGATTACATTTCACCTGAGAGAAGACAGGCGGCATTTCCAGAACAGGGATGCAAGGTTGATATGCGAAATGGCGCAGACGGTTGTTAATCTCGAAATGGCCGCAACGGCACAGATGCAGGAGATCGCTCTGGCGCTGCATCCGGATTCAGTGACACTGGTGCCCGAAAGGCGTGAGGAAGTGACGACGGAAGGGGGGCTCGATCTTCTCCGCGGCGGTGAAAAATACGCCGGGGTGGTCAAGGCCCTTAAAGAGGGTGGCATCAAGGTGGCTGCCTTTATCGATCCCGAAAAGGCGCAGATCAAGGAATCCGCGAGGATCGGGTTCGATGCTATCGAGATACATACAGGGGAATTTGCAAATGCATCGAAGGCTGACATCGATCGTTCGATCAAGGCGATAAAGGACGCCGCGGCCGGCGCGGCGGGATACGGGTTGCATGTTCATGCCGGGCATGGCCTGACTTACCACAATATTCATCCGATTATCCAGATCAAGCAGATCGAGGAGCTCAATATCGGACACAGTATCCTTTCCAGAGCGATCTTTGTCGGAATAGAAACGGCTGTCAGGGAGATGGTGGAGCTTATCCGCAGGTAACAGGCGTCGTGTTAACTCCCTGTTATTCGTATCTGGCGTTTCTGTATAGCCGCGAAAAATGGAAATTGTCGGGCAACAATTACAATCATGGAGGCCAGGGAAGGCTGATGCCGGATTCGAAAGACAAGAAGTTCGGGGTAACCGCTACGACCCTCTACGGGCTGGAGGGCATTCTTGCCGGTGAGCTTGAAAAGGCGGGCGCGGAAGAGATAACAAAAAAGAACAGGGCTGTATCCTTTCGCGGGAACAAAAAACTTCTCTACAGAGCGAACCTCTCTCTTCGAACCGCTTCGCGCCTGCTGGTTCCCATACAAAAGTTCGGTGTCCGGGATGAGAAGAAGCTCTATGAAGCAGCACGAGACATAGACTGGAAAAAGTATCTCGGTGTGAAAGACACGTTTGCCGTCGATAGTGTCGTTCATTCACCGCATTTCAACCATTCAAAGTATGTTGCGCTCAAGATCAAGGACGCGATAGTCGATCAGTTCAGGGATCGGTACGGCAGACGTCCTTCGGTAGACAGGGAAAGGCCGGACCTGAGGATAAATGTACATATTGATCGGAGCGTATGCGTGATATCTCTCGACAGCTCGGGATTCCCTCTTCACAGGCGAGGTTACCGGCTCGAAGGAAGCACGGCGCCGATCAACGAGGTCCTTGCCGCCGGGATGGTCATGTTGTCCGGGTATGACGGATCGGGGAGTTTTATTGATCCGCTTTGCGGGTCGGGCACGATAGTTATCGAAGCCGCGATGATAGCTCTTGATATAGCCCCCGGGCTATTGAGAAAGGATTTCGGATTCTTTAGATGGAAAGACTATGACAGCAAACTGTACAAAAGAATCGTCCGCGAATTATCGGCAGATACAGGTGAAGGGCCGGCACACCAGATCGTTGGTTCGGATATTTCGGGCAAAACAATCCGGGTCGCAACGAAGAATGTTGAAAGAGCCGGCCTGCAGGAAGCCGTCCGGCTTCATACGGGTTCGATAGAAAAGCTTGTGCCGCCGCCGGGACCGGGAATCATGGTCACCAATCCTCCATATGGTGAACGGATGGGAAAAGAGGATATAAACGGGTTTTACAAGTCGATCGGTGATGCTCTGAAGTCAGAATACAACGGTTATGATGCCTGGATCATCAGCTCGAACAGAGAAGCAATGAAACATATTGGCCTGCGTCCATCGAGAAAAGTCCCGTTGTACAACGGGCCGTCCGAGTGTCGTTTTCAGAAATACAGTATCTACAGCGGCAGCAAAAAAGCCAGGTACAACAAGGAAAGAGAGAGAGACTGAAAAGAAAAGCGGTGCTGACGGAAGGGCCGATAGGCAAGACACTGGTCAAGATGACGATTCCGATGTCTGTTGGGATTGTGGCGATGGTCGCGTTCAATCTGACCGACACTTTATTTGTAGGACGTCTCGGAACCAGTGAGCTTGCCGCGCTGAGTTTTTCGTTTCCTGTGATTCTGGTGCTCACCCGCTTTGCTCTTGGCATTGGGATAGGGTCGGCCTCGGTCATCTCGCGGGCCATTGGCGAAGGAAACTGGAAAGCTGTACAGAGACTGACAACTGACGGATTGATCCTCGCCGGTATGATCGTGGCGATCATTACGATAGCGGGATTCCTGATGATCGACAATGTCTTCCGGGCACTGGGCGCCAGGGGCGAAGTCCTGGTCCTTGTCGGGCAGTATATGCGTATATGGTACTTCGGGCTTATATTCGTGGTCTTCCCTATGGTAAGCAATAATGCTATAAGGGCGACCGGAGACACGAAGACTCCGATGAAGATCATGCTGACGGCTGTAGCGATAAATGTTATTCTCGACCCTCTCCTGATATTCGGCCTGGGACCGTTTCCGAGGATGGAGATAAGGGGCGCGGCTGTTGCTACCGTTATCGCTCGCGCGGTGACGTTCGCCGTATCGTTCTATGTTATCTATCGAAAAAAAAGAATGATAACATTTGAAAGGCCTTCGCTGAGAGAGATGTTCGATTCCTGGAAACGCATACTTTATATCGCGATCCCGGCGGCGGCGACAAGGGTTATTATACCGGTGGGTCTTGGTGTGCTGACCGGCATCGTGGCTGCCTATGGAGAGAAGCCCGTAGCCTCTCTCGGTGTGGCGAATCGTATCGAGTTCTTCACACTGGCAGTTATAATGGCGCTGTCTTCGGTGATCGTGCCCTTCGTCGGGCAGAACTGGGGGGCGGGGAAATTTGATCGCCTGAAAAAAGGGATTAGTCTCAGCAGCAGGTTTGCTTTCGTTTGGGGGTTGGGGGCCTGCGCCCTGCTTGTTCTTGTGGCCAGGCCTTGCGCTTTGATATTTTCAAAAGACCCGGAAGTGGTGTCGTGGATCGTTCTGTATCTGCGCATCGTTCCGGCGGCGTACTTCATGCAGGGCATTTTCAGGCTCGATATCGGTATACTGAATGTTCTGAACAGGCCTCTCCAGGCGGCGGCGCTAGGCGTGATGCAGGTTTTCGTGCTGACAGTGCCGCTCGCATATCTGGGCGCCAGGTTTTTCGGAGTTACGGGGGTTTTTCTGGCGCTTGCTGTTGCCTATGTTATATCGGGGGCCGTATCGCATCCGGTGTTGTGGGCCCAGGTGAGAAAGGTCGAAAGAAAACGGAGGTTGGCATGAAACAGAAAGTGATGATAATGGCGGTGGCCCTTGTAGCCGTTGTGTTTGTTCTTGCAGGCTGCGCAGAAACGAAAAATGAAGGAAAAGACACCGACACAACTGGAGGAAACATGAAGATCCTTTTTCTGCATCATAGTACCGGGAAGGTGATATGGGACGGGGGCGTAAAGAAATGGTTCAAGAAGTACAACAGGAGCAATGGGACTGGTTACAAGATCGTGGAGAGGGATTTTCCAAAGGAGACTCCTTACGGCTGGGACAATTATCCATATGATTACTGGAACATCTGGGTAAACAACGCGGGGGAAGATAAATACATGGGCGAGCCCACTCTCGAGATCCTGACAAAAGAATACGGCATGATAATCTTCAAACATTGTTTTCCCGTCAGTGATATTAAGGAAGCGACAGGCACGCCCCTGGTCACGTCCAGCGAAAAGACAATCGAAAACTACAAATTACAATACAAGGCCCTCAGAGAAAAGATGCTGGAATTTCCCGATGTCAAGTTTCTTGTCTGGACGGGGGCTGCTCTCGTTGCCGAACGTTCAGACGAGGGCAGAGGCGCCCGTGCCAGGGAATTCGCCCGATGGGTAAGGGATGAATGGAACAGGCCGGAAGACAATATTTTTATATGGGATTTCTTCGACCTGGAGACGGAAGGCGGGATCTACCTGAAGGAAGAGAACGCAAAAAGCGCGACAAATTCACATCCGAACAAGAAGTTTGCTGAAAAAACGTCCCCATTCTTCTGTCAGCGGATAGTTGATATATTCGAGGGAAAAGGAGCCGGTGACTGACAGGGGGGCTTTCATCCGTTAATTCATAAAAAACGGGATGGTGGAGGAAGGTTCCAGGCCGACCCTGTTTTCCGGGGGGTTTTCTTCAAAAGCATCAGAACTGTGGATGGCGATCCACCCTGACGAATTCTTCATCGATCCATCCAGGACTTCCGTGCAGCAGTCTTTCATCTTTTCAGATGAGAGTCCGAGGAATATTCCGAGGATTTTCGAGTGGTCGAGAATGATGTCGACCCTTTCTTCCTGGATGTAACCGCCAAGATTATCGGTTTTCAGCGCGACGAGTGCTTCACGGTTGACCTTGCCATCAAGATTGATGATCTGGTGCTGGCAGAGATATCCGATAGTTCCCGCCTGAAACACTCCTATTGTTTTGTCTTCACCGATATTTTTTTCTACCCAGAGGGCGATATCGTAGAATGGATAGATCGGCTTCGAGCGAAACGCCTGGGAGTATGAAAAGATAGCGAAGAGCAGAAAATAGGCAGCTCCTGCGGCGATGACCATCCGCCGGACCGGTTGTGGTCTCGCGGCAAGCCAGTCGAAAAGATCCTGAAGGAAAAAGGCGCAAAAAACAGAAGCTACCAGGTACACGGGGTAGTAGTAGCGAAGGAAGAAAAAGGTCCCGAAGATATAAAATGAATAAGAGGCGACGAGAATAACCGAAAACAGCAGGAGAAAATCGATTTCCCGCCTGCACGATTTCTCCGTGTCCTTTCGCCACCTGACGATATTAAAGCCGGCAGCGAACAAAGCGAGAAATCCAAAGATATTTCCTGCCAGATGGAATCCCCTGTTAACTCCCAGTGCCAGGCCGGCCTTATCGATCAAACGGAAGAGGATATGCACTGGTGGAATGACTTTCATTGCCGCGATGGAGTGAGTTGCCTGCGACAACAGAAATGTAGAGTCAGGGCCGTTTCGGGCAAGATTATCGGCCCCGTAACCGAAATACGACGCGTATGCAAGGGAGAGAAAGCGGGTCGCGGTTCCACTGTCCTGGAGCGGGCTGCCTGTTTCGAACAGGTTGAATAGAAACCAGGGGCCGTAAAAGAGCAAGATACCAAGCGGCACAAGGGAGAGGCGGAGAATGTTTTTTGAAGGTGTGCCTCTCTTGCGCAGCAGCAGAAGATAATCGAGAAATATCACGAGAACCAGGAATGCACCGTCGATTCGGGCAAGAACCGTCAGCCCGAGAAAAGCGCCAAGAATCAGAAAACGCCCGGCCGGCGGATTCCCGGTGTTGCGCACCCTGTCGAGATAATAAAAAACAGAAAGAGCAATCATAAAGGCGGCAATAGCTGTTTCAAGACCGTTCGCGCTCTGTTTTGTAACAACAGGCGAGAATGTCCAGATCAGGGCGGCGATGAGCGAAGCAGCTTCACCGACATAGCGCCTGCAGATCCGGTAAATGAGATAAGTGGTAAGGCACGCGAAGACAGCCAGAAGGGACAGAGCCATATAGACAGGCAGGACGAGGCTGCTGCCGGACGCCAGGAATATCAGCACAAGGAAAAAAATATACAGCGGTTGAAACCCGGTTGTGGGATGAAGGCCATCGAATGTGATTCCCTTCCCGTCTGCTATATTCTGAGCGATCTTTAAAGCGTAGAAACTGTCATCGTAGAGAAAACCATTTCGTGAGAGCGTGCCAAAATCCTGCCATGCGACAGACAGGTGAAAGGCCAGTATGACAAGCAGCACACCGATAGTGAGCGCTGAAGCGCGTTTTTTAGACATGAATAGTACCAGTTCGTTAGCAGAAGGCTCCTCTATGGATTCCTCTCATTTAAAGATAACAGGCACTTAGTATACACCAAAATGATGCAATTGTCAATTGACAGCTGCTGCTGGTTGTGGGAATAGGAACAGACAAGGTGACCCCCCTGTTCTGTCAGAGAGGCTTCTTTG
>CBDUUV010000110.1:0-7733 GCA_965370495.1 uncultured bacterium | reverse complement strand
TTATAACAGGCGATGCCGAGTAACAGAAGATCCCCCCGCCGTATACACCGATATCCGGCATCGTGGCGCTTCTCCCTGTGCCACCGGCCAGAGTGAATCCATCAATGCCGCAACTCATGAAGAGGGTATTGATAAAAGACACAGTGGAGCCGACAGACTGGATCGTTGTAACATACAGGTCAGGGTCGCGCGTCTCAAATAAGCTGTCATATCCTCCGAGGAGGAAAAGAGGTGTCGACACGTTGACAGGCGAATTGTATACATAGCCGCCTTCGACCAGGATGGAATCACCGACGTTAGCCGCATCAACCGCGGTTTGTATGTTGTTTGCGGCCCAGCGCGGGAGAGAATAGGGGTAGACGTTTCCACCGGCAGGCGATACGTATCTGTACGGCGGGCCCACGATCGTGAAATCTTCGTCGCTGTCGTCGTAACCTCCGACCACTCCGCCGTAGTAGGCTACGATCTTGACCCTGGCGGTTGTTACGGGCAGTTCCGGGACCACCCACAGGTAATTTTCTGTAATGCCGCTCAGGTTGGAAACGATTGTTGAATCGTAAGAGAAACCGCTGTTGAGGCTGAGAAAGACATTTACAGAATCGGGAGTCACGCGGCCGAGCATCCATGTGATATCAAAAACTTCCCCTATTTCAAGCTGTTCGGAACCGTTGGGCGTGTCCAGGTGAACGAGTACTATGCTCGGATGGTAATCTATCTGATAAGGGTAAGATCCGATACTGCAGACGCCGTACTGTATGTATCCATATCCATCATATCCCCAGTTGGTACCCCAGCTGTTTTTGATGATCCACGCGCCATTTCCTCCGCACGCGCTGTCATCCCATCCTACGATCAGGACCGCGTGGTTTGGTATGTCGGAATAGTCGGCGCTGTAACATCCGGATGTATAGTTGCTGAAGTTGTCATGCGCGTACATCGCGCAGGAGACAGGGCCATAATCATAGACAGACTGTTTGATCTGATCGACCGTGGCGGCCAGTCCCACATAGGTGTCAATCTCGGCAAGCTTGTCGCAGGCGTCCATGGTGCATGGAAAGCCGTCGGCAGCCCTGTAGGGCATACAAATCTCGTTGACCGCTCCGCGCGCGATAAAAAGGTCGAGTGCGGCAAACACCCTGCCTCCATTGCAGCCGCCGCCATCCAGGTTACAATCGAGTACTGCCTGTTCTGAGAGGTCGAGGATCCTCTGATCGAATATCCTCGCGTGTGCTTCCAGTTGAGCTACAGCAGCGAAGGCCCAGCATGATCCGCAACCCCCCTGGCTTTTTGCTACAGTCGTGCCATTAAGGGAGCGCCAGTCGAAAGCATGCGGCAGCGCAAGGCTTACAATAGATTCACGCAGGGGAATCCTGCTCCACTGTTCCGCTGTTGGCGGGATATACCCGGTGAGTTTCTGCCTTTCCTCCCAGGGGAGGTTTCCCACTGTCGTTTTGCCGGCTGTCCAGTGTTCACCCTTCTCTGCTATTTCCCTGTTGATTCTGGCGATCCTGTCCTCCTGGTTTTCTTCAGCGAGAAGCGGGGAACCCAGATAGACGAAAATTGCCGATACTACCAGAAGAATAATAACGATGTTTTTAAATACGGGACGATTCATGATAGGTTGTCTCCTTGCCTGTATTTATCCTGACGGGCTTATCCTTAGTCAAGGTCATATTACAAAATAGAATACGTCAGAAGCGCTGACAAGCTGTTTTTGTCCGGAACAGTAATCAAGGCCGGGGGTAAATTTTTCGGTTTCCATCAGGATCGTTTCGTCAATACAATTCCTGCTTGGATTGTAAAGAGTGATTTATTATACTTCCCGGACACGGATGAAGGAGGTTGATATTATGTTTGAAAAAGTGAAAGCAGTACTCGAAGAGATCAGGCCAAACCTTCAGGCTGATGGAGGCGATATCGAGCTGGTAGCCGTTGAAGACGGTGTTGTCAAGGTAAGGCTGAAAGGCGCGTGCGCCGGTTGTCCGATGTCCCAGATGACTCTGACATTCGGCGTCGAGAAGGTCCTTAAGGAAAGAATCCCGGAGGTCGTCAAGGTAGTTCCTGTACCTTTCGATGAGTAATATTTTGCAGTAAGGTTGTTTGAGGGGAGAGAGATACGTTTTTCCCTGGATCAACAAAATATCTACAATAAAGCTATTTGATGGGGGGTGTCACTGCCCCCCCTTTTTTGTCATAAATATTGCATCGAACTGCAGCGTGTGAGAAACGTCAGGGATTAATGCGTTGAAGGAGTGCATGTTGCGATTTTTTCGCTGGATAAGTGGTCTTTCTGCAATCAGGTGCAGAAAAAAGAAGAAACCGCTGCTGCGCAGGCTGGGCATTGCGGGATTTACACTCCTTGAGCTCTTTATAGTGGTCGAGATCATAGGATTTCTTGCAACTATTGTTATGGCAAATTATTACAGATCCAAAAAAGCCGCCCAGGTGGCGGTTACGGTTCAGAACATCAAGAATGTTCAGACTGCGCTGACCTCATATTTCGCTATGGAAGACAAATTCCCCGCGACATTGAACACGATATGGCTCCAGTTCTACGGAGGAAGAGTGGCCGAAAACCTGGATTATATAGGCGGAACGACTGCTGCAAACCAGGGTGGTTGGAAATTTTTCGCGAGCCATAGTATCGATATCCGTTTTAACGGGCCGACAAACCAGGAATATGCGATAAAGAGCAATGTGCCCCTTCTTCCTTACGCTTTGTATGTCTATGGCGATGCGGCTACTTCAGCGAAAATTGTCCATTAGCTCTTGTAGATCGGTACCGGGGTTAATAGTCTGTTTATACTTTCATGCTTTGCTTTCAATTTCCGAAACACCTGTAATATAATAACGATGCAGTGCTGGCCTCAGGCGATGTTGCATATGCTGGTTTGATATACATCGAGACACTTATCTCGAAAGCTTAAAAAGGTGGCGGAGGAAAACATGGACAGAGCAGATTCCGATTTTGTGTTTGACGCGCATTGCGATACGGCGATGCGGTTTAAGGATAACAGCGATATCGATCTGGGAGAGAGATTAAGTGACGGGCAGGTCGATTTGCCCAGGATGTTAGAAGCGGGTTACGGTGCCCAGGTCTTTGCCTGCTGGGTCGACCCGGACCTTTCTTCTGACAAATGGAACAGTTGTACGCTTGATATGATAAGGAGATTGCGGGAACAAATCGAAAAAAACAGCGACCAAGCAGCAATAGCGAAGTCAGGTTCTGATATCAGGCGGATAGCTGGTGAGGGGAAGGTCGCTGCGGTAGTTGGTGTAGAAGGAGGCCATGCAATAGGTTCGAATATGGAGTCGCTGCTTCAATTGTACAGAAATGATGTCAGGTGCATAACCATTACGTGGAACAACACGAACGAGATCGCCGATTCGTGTGAAGGGGGTCCGAAGTGGGGAGGGTTGAGCAGTTTCGGGCGCGAGGTAATCCACGAGATGAACAAAGCAGGGATGGTGATTGATTGCTCGCACAGCTCCGATGATACTTTTTTCGATATCTTGAAGGAAAGTTCGAACCCGGTCCTGATTTCTCACTCCTGTATGCGCGCGATATGTGATGTTCCCCGGAACGTAACTGATGAGATGCTCGAGGCTCTCGGGGAAAATGGCGGGGTGATAGGGATAAATTATTTCCCTGCTTTTCTCGAACAGGAATGCAGTGAGAGGATCATGGCTCAGTGGGGGGAGTACAAGGAAGAAAGAAGCAGGCTTGCCGCTGAATATGGGGGGGACGTTGCCCGCGTGGACGCTGAGATACTCCCTGCGTATATGAAACGGCTGGAAAGTATCCCTCTTCCCGGAATCTCCGTGGTTGTCGATCATATCGAGCATGCCGCAGCTGTAATCGGAACGGGCCACGTCGGGCTCGGTTCCGACTTTGACGGCACTCCCGTCATGCCGGTGGGCCTTGGGGATGTCTCGAAAGTACCCATGATAGATGCCGAGCTGGGAAAACGCGGCTACTCAAAGGAAGAGAGAGGCGCGATTATGGGTGGAAACCTGCTCAGGCTGTTCGATAAAGTGTGTAAATAAGCTTTGAGTATGTTCCGGGTCAGCCGCCCTGCTCAAAAGACCGCGGGTAAGCTCGCACTGGCACTAGCAGGCAGGTTCGTCATACCTGCAACTTACACCTCAACTACCTGCGCTGATTGTTTTGCCATAACCACACCGATACTTCCGGTAATGGTGAATGGATCCGCGAAAAGAGGGAAACACGTTCGAAAACATGTCCCCCTTCTTTTCTATTCGATCCAAATGTTTCTGTACCAGGCAGATTTCCTTGTGTCAGCCAGGTATTGTTCCCTGTCAGGAACCTTTCTTTACCATCCAGTCGGCGTACTTTTTGATTGCCGCCCACTGTCCCGCGCCATGCAGGTTTGCCTCTTCCAGTACCTTGTGGGCCTGTCCGCTTCCAAGGAAGTGTCCATGCTTGAACGCGTGGACACTGAACTCTCTGCCTTCAGTCGAAGTTACCCATCTGTACATCGTCGCCATTGTCAGGCCGGTTATCCCCATCGCTTCAGAAGCCAGGCTGTCGGGATATGTACTCTTCTGCTCATCATCGGGAAGCATGGAGAATAGTTCGGCGCTTGTGACATAGAAGATATTCATATTGAGTCCTGCCTCGTCAATCTTCGGCAGCACTTCTTCCATGAAGGTGTTTGTAATACCGCTTCCCTGGAGAACCAGAGTGCCATGGTACGGTTTCCTGGATTTGTCAGCCTTGCGCATGGCGTATAGTCCCTTGACTGCCGCTGTCGCGGGCGGAAGCCCGAGGGCTTTGCGGTCGAATATCTTTTCGTTTGGCCGTGTCACGAAAGGAGCTATGACAGCGGGGCGTTTCTTGAGCGCTGCAATGACCAGCGGGTAGATCTCCTGCGGATCCCAGGGTGTCAATGTGATCATTATGCCTTTGGGAAAGTTCTCCTGCAGAAGCTGCAGCGCCTGCGGGTCAGCATGAGTCGGTCCATCTTCACCGGTCTTGAGTCCGGCGTGGGCGCAAACGAGGAAGAAGGGGTTGAAAGCTTCCTTGAGATAATCATGCTTGCCCTGCTGGCCGATACCGTGAAGGCGGGCAGTAATATGTGTAAGCGCAGCGATGAAGGCCCCGTATGACGAGCCGGCGCCGATATTATGGCCGTATGTGGAAATTCCAGCCATGATACCGCCCATGCAGTCTTCGCAGATACCACCGGTAAGCAGGATACGCGAATCCGGGTTGGTGACAGCGTTGAAGAATCCATCTGCAAATCCGTCGCCGACCTTCAGGATACTCGTCGATCCAAGAAGGTCTGCTGAAGCGGCAAGTATAACGCCTCCGGATTTTTTGTTAAGGTAGTTCAAAGTTTCACCGAGTGCGGCTCTGAGCGTCTGGCTGGATCCGACCGCGTATGTGCATTCCTCGGGAATCTCATCGGCCTTGATATCGTCTTTGTAGATAATGCTGATATCGCCGGCGTTATCTCGTTTCTTCCTGGCAAGACCTGTGAGTCTTTCATCCGCGTCCGTAAGCCTGGCCCTGAAGAAATCAGCGATCTCCCTGTTGTTTTCAAGGATCTCCCTGATCCCTATAAGGGAGTCGTAAAATATTTTTTCTATACTTACGGGAGTTTTATTACCCTCGAACCTCGGGAATTTCATGCCGAAGCGATCCTCGAGCGGTTTTAATGTCTCGTAGTATTCATCGGAGCAGAAATCATGGCCCGCACCGTGCGATTTTCTTCCCTCGATACCGTATTGCCATCCCTTGATCGTGCGGTAGATGATCGCCGTGGGCTGGTCGTTCTGTTTCTTCATCGCCAGCTCCTGGGCCGCGAGGACCTGGCCGATGTCTTTGCCGTCTTCTACAAGGATGACGTTCCAGTCATGCAGGTAGCAGAATTCGGCGGGTGACCACTGCACGTAATCCCCGGGGGTGTCTCCATCGCGGCAGACCATGTCCGAATCGATCGAGGACTGGTTCCAGTCGACATGGAGTACGATATTCCACATCTGTGCCGAACCGGTCGCTGCCAGCGCTTCAGAAACGCGTCCCGGAGTCATGCCGCCTTCCCCTTCAAGAACATGTATAAAAGGAGCGTTTTTGCCAAAGGCGTCCATGGCACCGAAACCGAGCCCGAAACTCGTGGTGATTCCGACGCCGGAAGCGCCGGTAGAGAGCTTTACAAAAGGAGTAATTGGTGTGGGATGACCATCGAGCGGCTTGGCGTTGTATTTAGCGAAGAGCGGAGTCTCCTGGGTCGGGTTGCGGCGGAAGCCGAGAAGGTCTTCAAGCCTGAGTTGTCTCTCTTCACCGGGAAGCATATCCGGTTTCGATACCCTGGCGCACTCGTTTCTGAGCGCCCACATCGCATAGAGCCCCATTGCTTTATGCCCTGCCGCATATGACAGGATGTCCGCTTCGGCGCATTCGGGGTCGCCCATACGGTAATCCATCGTGTTGAAGAGTATGCTTTCGACGATCTTGCCGGAGGAAATACTTCCTCCCGGATGACCTGACTTTGGGACAAAGTTGTACAGGATCCCGCAGAGAGTTCTGTAGATCAGGTCATAGTCATCAAACATCTTGATGGTGTCTTCGGTTCCCTGGCTTGATTTGCTGTCAGGGCCGATTTCCGCGTAATACGCGCGTCTTGTACCAAAAGCAAAATTCTTGTAGGACCCTTTTTTTGACAAGATTGAGCCTCCTGGTTAGAAACTATCGATTTCCCCGGCCAGTGCAGATTCTTTGCTCCTTATCGGCCGGCAAAAATCTTTTATACCCGACAGATGCTGACATAATGTCGAAAAATCAATATAAAGCAAACTGTTTGATATTGTCAACCGCTGTCAGCCCGGGAGAGTTTGATTTTTATTGCATAAGGGTATTAAAAAATGCTATCTAAGGCAGGTTGGATGTTAAAAAAATGTGGTAATTATGAATTATGAAAACAGCAGCGCGAAAAAACTTTTTTTCAAGCATTTCTGCGTGTCTGATGGCGATGCGGAGCTCGAAATGCTAAGGACAGTGATATTTCAATTCACAAAACTGCCATACGAAAATATTACGAAGATCATAACAAAATTCACTATAGATGATCCGGACGAACGCCTGCGTGGCCCCGCCCGGGTGATGAGTGGATATATCGAGGATCATACAGGAGGAACGTGTTTTTCTCTTGCCTGGTGTCTTGGCTCGATCCTTTCGGACAGCGGGTTCCGCTGCTATCCCGTTATGGCCGACATGAAAAGAAACAATATCCATTGTGCCATGGTGGTCCATATCGGAGAAAAGAGATATATGGTGGATCCCGGGTATCTTCTCGGCGAACCGATCGAGCTTGACTCGAGGGCTGTTTCGATAGATACGACATTCGGCAGGGTCGAATTCAGGCCCAAAGGCACAGCAAGCTATGACCTCTATACCGTTACCGGAAGTGAGAGGAAATGGCGTTACAGGGTGCGGACGGTACCTGTGGCGAAAGTGCAATTTATCAGGTTCTGGAAGAAATCGTTTTCGCTGCCGATGATGAACTCACTCCAATTGACAAAACTTACAGACGATGGCCATCTATAC
Organism: uncultured bacterium; assembly: GCA_965370495.1. Lineage (GTDB taxonomy): Bacteria > Krumholzibacteriota > Krumholzibacteriia > Krumholzibacteriales > Krumholzibacteriaceae > Krumholzibacterium. Next base: position 163 of record CBDUUV010000110.1, on the reverse strand, counting down.
ATAAAGAACCACCATCTGAGGCTTCGTCGCGACAACCACAGGGTCAACGAGAATATCAGGCTGAACCTCGAATCGAGGATAGAACAGGAATTCGGTATACCGTCAGCGCTGACAGCCCAGGCGCGTGAGTATCTCGAACTGGCCCGGATGTAGTGAATATTTC
>CBDUUV010000109.1:0-7825 GCA_965370495.1 uncultured bacterium | reverse complement strand
ACTAGCTTCATCTCTTTCCTCCCTGTCATGTTTCCCCGGTATACACATCTGAATGCTCCACTGTAAAACCGCGCCTAACTTTCTTCAACGCAAATTTCCTTTTTTGCCACCGCCCTTGCCGTCTTTAACACAAGTATAATAATGGTAATGGCAAGCATCGAAAACTCTGTTATCGCAAGCACCCTGTAAAAAACACTGCCTGTCAGATGATACATGAGAATCGTTGCGAGTGTTTTTGCGGCCAGGGGGAAAGAGTAGGCCCACCAGGAAAGGAAAAATCTTATCCTGAAAAAAACCCTTATCTTGAACAAGACAAGAAAAAACAAAAAAAGCGAGAAGGAATAGAGGATCCTGGCAAAAGAATCGAACCCACCTGTGAGTTTGATATAGGCTATGAATGCGATCGCCGGAGGCGCAAACAGTATGAAAAGTGTGGGGACCAGTTTTTCCATCATCGGCTGATGGAAAATCATCCGGTACATTACTATGATAAAAAGCATCAGCCAGAAAATCAGCCCAACAGAAAAGAAGAACCAGGACATTTCCGTAAAACCATGTTTCACTCCCGCAATCGGGATAATAAGAGACCCGACTATGGGAATAAACCAGGCGGGAGTCATATGTTCTATTCTGAATTGTGTGTGGTGGATCCATGTCGAGATAATGACAAGGGAAGCCACGAGCTGCCCGGCCGCACCCGCGATCCACATATAGTACGAAACAGACAAATCACGTTCGATAAAGACAATGCTCAGCACGAGGAGAATTTTTGCTACAAGAGGGAAGAAATTGATCTTTATCGGGTGACTGAACTCGGCCCTGACCTCGCTGAAAAAGAAAACCATTTTCAGCATATATAACAGGCTAAAGAAAAAAAACAGGCCAAGAGTAATGTTCAGTATTACAGTACTGACCAGGGGATGGATTGAAAACAGGCCGCTTCCCTTCTGCACAGCCAGGGCAAACCCGGCAAAGCCCAGAACAACAGCAAAAGATGTAATCGGAAACTGCTGTAATCGTAACAAAACCACGTTTCTGTTATTTTCAGCATTCATTCTTTCACCTCGATAAACAAAAATTTCTGATCGGTGCCAAGGCCTGACAGGCAGGTCATCCTGTCAGGCTGGAAAATCGCGTTATACGGTTTTGATTGTCTTTACGGCGTTGCCGGCCCTACTTAAATACTTCCGCAAATATCTTCTCGGTATCGGAAGAAGCAGCAGCCATGACATCAGCCACATCCTGGCTAAACAGTTTGCTCATCAGGGCCGTATTCATCCGGGAAATGATCACCCTGCCGTCACTGGCCTGATATACAGCTACCCTGCAAGGCATCAACGAACTTATGATCCTGTTATCGTCATTGACAAGAAGTTTTCCGGCATGTTCGGGTTTGCAAAGTTCGATTACGGCTACGGGCAACACATCGTAGCCAGCCTTTGCAACCGACTTGTCGATCCTGTGGACAGCCGGGACCTTCCATTCCACTTTGGCAGCCGCATCCTGAATTCTCTGCACTGTCTCTTCAAAATCCATGGAACTGACATCTTCCTTGATCATCATCGATGACGCGCTTGACATCAGCGCCACGCCGACAACCACTATACCCAGCACAAAACCTGTGGCCGCGGCGATGAAAGTATTCCTGTTCATTTCATGTTCCTTCTTCGAAAACTTATACATGCTTAAAAAATCCCAAGACAATATGGTTACATATTGTCTTGCATCATTTTATTATATAATAACATTATAATATTATGCAAGTCCTAATATGAGTTTTTTTATGGATGGTTTCGATTTCAGACAGGTGGCCAGTCCCTTTTACTGATTACTCTGCAGTTTATCGAGGCGAATCCTGGCCTCCCTTGCCCACTCTCCATCCCCTGCATTGTCAAGGTATCGATTCCAGCACCTGACAGCGTCTTCTAACCTTTCGGTTTTTTCGTAGATGACTGCGAGAGAAAAAAGCGCCTTGAGATGAGCCCGGTCCAGGGAAAGAACTGCAAGAAATGACTTTTCTGCTTCCGCGAAATCTCTTTGATGAAAATATGAAACACCCAGCGCGTAGAAATAATCCGGGTTCGTACGTTCTTTAATGACCAGGTCACTCAGAACGATCGCGGAATTCCCGTAGAGCCCGAGTTTCTGATAGGCCACACCAAGATTAAAGGCTGCATCGGCAAAAGGCGGAGCTGCCTTGATCGCCTCCTGGAACTTCTTTACAGCATCGGAATAATTCCCTTTAGATGCCAGTTCCAGCCCCCTGTTATACTCCCTGGCAGCGGAAAGCCTTCGGTTGAAACGGCGAAGTTCACGGCCCGTGAAAGGAATCTTGACACCGGAGCCAGGGGACGGATCCTCCCCGGGATCTCCTCCATTATAGACAGCCAACTCCACACCTGCCCCCTCGTCACCATAATACTCCCCGGCGATGGATTCCCATGTATCCCTGTCATCAACCTTGTGTGTGATTACCCTCTCATATTCTCCTGCCACGCCGATCTGCCGCCTCGACGCGCATGAAACCATGAACAGACAACAGATTATGACAGCAGGTAAAAAAGCTCTCACTCCGGACCCTTCCTTCCGGCAGACTTGTTTTTGAACCGTTTTCGGGCCGGTTCTGCACTTCCTGCAGCTGTTCTGGCCGCGTCGTAGACCCTGCTGACCGGTTCATCTGCCTGTATCGCCCTTTTGCGACAGGACTCATATTCAGGTGATGCCTTGATCTCACCGCCCTGAAGACGGCCGCATTTTATCGATATTTTCCCATAGGGAGTATCCACCCTCTCGATCCATCTTTCCAGTTCGGTCCTCTCCTCGATACTTATCCGTATCCCGAATGTCGTCGTCTCCCTGAAGATAAGGGAGACCAGATCGTCTTTGGAAGCAATCCCGCAAAGGACCGTCAGTAGCGTACCTGGCCTGTTTTTCTTCATGAGAACCGGCGTCATATAGACGTCCAGTGCACCGGAATCGAAAAGTTTTTCCTGAAGATACCCGAAGATCTCGGGATTCATGTCGTCGACCGCCGTCTTTATCACCACAACGGTCGAATCACCGGCCACACCACTTGCCTCGACCATTCGTAACATACCCGGGCCTGGACCGGTTTCCCTCGTGCCGACCGAATAAACAGCCCTGCCGGGGACAAAAGACAGAGAAAGGGGAAGTTCCCGGGCAAGCGCTTTCATCAACGCGGCCCCGGTGGGAGTAACCATTTCTTCCTCATCGCCGGTCATCGTGACCGTCCTGCCCGCCAGAAGTTCCAGCGTGGCAGGCGCCGGCAGCGGCAGTTTCCCATGAGACATCGACATAATACCACAACCAAGCCTGAAAGGCCGGTGATACAAAGCAGGACACCCCAGCATGAAAAGAGCTGCGGCAGCTCCAACTATATCCACTATAGAATCGACGGCTCCGACTTCATGAAAATGCACCTTTTCCGTCGGCACACCATGTATTTTCCCCTCGGCCTCACCAAGTATCCTGAATGTCTTCGAAGCCATCTCCCTGATTTCCGGATCGAGGCCCGACCGTCTGATCATCAAGAGTATTTTTTTCAGATTCCGTGACTTTACGCTTTCACCGCAGACAACCCTGGCCCTTACCGCCGAGATCCCTTTGCGCTTTACGCGTCCAAAAACTATTTTGAACGGTTCAAGCCCGGGCAGGCTCGACACTGCCTTTTCCACATCCCCCGGATTCACTCCCAGCGCGAAAAGACCACCGAGAAACATATCGCCGCTCAGGCCGCCAGCCGGATCGACAATCAGCATCTTCCCTGCTCTGCTCTCTTTTCCTCTTTTTTTCAAAGCCTCTCCTCCAGATACAGGTGACCGCCTGACAACAGCGAAACTTCGGATTACCTGTCGTCTCGTGTGCTGTATATCTTCCTGCAGATTACTGCTGCCGCATAGGCAGCTCCAAAACCATTATCTATATTGACTACCGTCACGCCCCCGGCACAACTGTTCAGCATCGCCAGCAATGCGGCAAGCCCCCCAAAGCTGGCGCCATACCCGACACTGGTGGGCACAGAGATTATAGGAGCATCCGCTATTCCGGCCACCACACTGGCAAGCGCTCCCTCCATCCCCGCCACCACTATGATCACATCCGCTTTCCTGATTTCCTCCCAGCACGAAAAAAGCCGGTGAATACCGGACACGCCCACATCATTGAACCTGTCAACATTGCATCCAAAATAATAAGCCGTCTGAGCCGCTTCTTCCACGACCGGCATATCGGAAGTGCCTGCGCTGATGATAGCCACCCTGCCCATTCTCTTCACATCGTTCTGTATAACGACAAAAAGCGACGCATCCCTGTGGTAAACAGCTTCCGGAAGCCGGCTGCGAATCCTGGCAAATGTCTCGCTTCCACATCTCGTAGCCAGGAGATCAACCCCCTGCCCCATGATTTTACCTGAGATCTCGACAATCTGATCATCCGTTTTCCCCTGACAGAATATCACTTCCGGAACGCCCCTTCTCAGCGCCCTGTGATGATCCACCTTGGCAAACTGCATTTCCTCGAATGGAAGTACCCTGAGTTTTTCCAGGGCTTCTTCCGCGCTGACCTTTCCGCTTGCCACTTTTTCCAGCAGTTCTTTTATACGGGTCTTTTCCATTTCGGTTCGATCTCCTCTCTGAGATCTGTCAGTATGTCCAGAACTTCTACTTCCGTCAGAGCCACGGACAGGCGGCGCCTGTAATCTTTCATTCGCGAATGGCCCTTCAGAAACCATTTATAGAACTTGCGCATTTCCAGCAACCCGCCACGCGCCCCTTTCCACTCCATCTCCATCCTGAAAATACGCTCAAGCACATCTATTTTTTCCTCCAGCGAGACCCGGGAAGGTTCTCTGCCGCAAAGCCGATCCTTTATATCCCTGAATATCCATGGACACCCGAACGCCCCCCTGCCTATCATAACAATACTACACCCGGTTTCATCAACGATTTTCAAGTAATCATCCGCGTTATTCACATCACCGTTAGCGATCACATGTATCGAAACAGCTTCCCTGAGCCTCGATATATGGTTCCAGTCCGCTTCTCCCGTAAACCCCTGCGCTCTGTATCTGGGATGAATAACAACAGCAACCGCCCCGGAGTTCTCAATCACCTTTCCCGCTTCGACAAAATTCTGCTCTGCTTCATTCCATCCACTCCGTATTTTTGCGGTGACCGGAAGATCGACAGCTTCCACAACAGCACTGACAATCTTCTCCATCAGAGCAAGATCCCGCATTATGGCGGCACCCCCGTTCTTTCTGATAACTTTTTTAACAGGGCATCCAAAATTCAGATCGATGAACGCGGGAGCACTCTGGACCAGGATCAAAGCTGCTTCCGCAAATATATCAGGATCCGATCCGAAGAGCTGCACACCAAGGGGAGCCTCGCCATCCATACGTTGAAAAATGCGTTTAGTCTTTTCTCCACCACGGACCAGCCCGTCAGCGCTGACCATCTCCGTGACACAGAAATCAGCGCCATATTCACTGCAGATCAACCTGAAAGGCGCGTTCGAAAAACCGGCCATAGGGGCAAGGCATACACGACTCGAAGCGAACAGATCATAATCCCTGTTTCTGCTTTTCAGATCCAATCCCGGATCCTCTCCATCAAAGGCTGTGCGGGATCAGAAAGATCGCGAAGCTGAGGACAAAACTCGTCAGCACAACCACCGCGAAACCTTTCCTGCCCAAACGGTCTTTTTCTTCACTTCGTCCTGTAAAACTGCTCCATGAAAGAAAGATCGTCACGATCCAGAAAATGAACATTAACTGTGTCTTATTGTCCGTAATATCGTACCCGAAAGGAAAACCTTCCCACACGGGGCCAAACCTCTGCATATTGAGTATGAACCCAAGCGGCCATCCCCCGGCGAATGTGAAAAACATCAGCCACCTGATCATCACAATGGTGGCTCCTTTTCCCTCTTTCTTTCTCAGGACTTCAAGAGCGCTGAGCGCGGCCTCTATCATGAAGAAAAAAGCACCAAACATGAAAATTATATGAAGAAAAAGCACCAGGCTGGAGACCTTTCCCTTGTATTTGACAAGAAGGGTTCTGTCCTTTTCTTCGGGAAGCCTGACCATACAGTCTTCTCCCGTGGCCACCTCGAAAAAATACCTGACCCGGTTTCCCTTCTCCATCGAAGGCAGATATCCTGTCCAGGAAATCCCGCCTGTGTTTTCCATAGGGACGCGTATCGATTCGCTGTTTCCGGAGACAGTGTAAATGATCTCAGCTCCCCGGCAGCTGCCGGGCATCTCATCACCCGCAGGAACGATATCGAGATCCAACCGCGAGGCCCCTGCGCCGACTTGTTCAAAAACCGAACTATGGCTCACCTTGAGGTTATGTCCGGTAACGCTTATTTCCTCGGGCTGATTCATTGACAGTTGTCTGGCAACAACCAGGAGCACCAGAGTCAGCAGAATACCGGTTATGATCCTTTTCATCATCGACACACCTCCATCAGTTCCAACTGTAGAGATGATACTTCACTGAAGTACACTTTGCAAGGATGGCATTTTCCGGCTCGATTGACTATATTGCGCACATGAAGTACCCCTGCTGCCGAAAATCTCCTGGTTTTGTCTACGGATGTATGGAATGGAGACGCGGATGGACACATATGCCGCTGAAATACAAAAGATCGAAATAACCGCCCCCGGAGCTCCTGTCATACATGCCGACCTGAGATCCACTGCCCCTTCGGCCTCCCTGCCTCTGATCATCATATCTCACGGATTTCTCGGGTACAAACAGTGGGGATTCTTTCCATACCTCTCGGAACGCCTCGCCTCCGCGGGGTTCCATGTCCTCACATTCAGTTTTTCGCATAATGGTACAGACGAAGAAACCGGAATGATAACCCGCCCGAAAGAGTTTGCCACGAATACCGTCAGCCGGGAGATAGCTGACCTCGAGGCCGTTTGTAAATATGCAGGGTCAAAGAATTTTCCTTTTCGAACAGCCGGGAACGGCTGGGGCCTTCTCGGGCACAGCCGCGGTGGAGCAATATCGATACTTGTCTCGTTACGCTTCCCTGAAATTTCATCACTTGTCACCTGGTCGTCCCTGTCAAAACTGGACCGTTACAGCGACAGGAGAAAAAAGGAATGGAAGCGTTCAGGCCGCCTCGAGTTCAAGGATGAAAGGGCAAAAGATACATTGTGGCTCGACTATGCGTACTTTGAGGATATCAACACTTACCGGGATCTCTATGATCTGCCCAGGAGGGTATCGGAATTACAGAGTCCGCACCTGATCATACATGGCCGGCGGGACGCCGCTGTGACACTGCGGGAAGCCGAATCATTGATAAAATATCCGCGCCTGTCAGAGGTACGGATGGAAATCATAAATGGGTGCGGGCACACATTCGGTGTCACTCACCCGATGAAGACGCCGACAGATGGCCTGGAAAAAGCGATCGTCATGACATCTGAATGGTTCACCAGGACGCTGAAAGAAAATAAAACGGAGGAACACTGATGCCCACCCGAAGAACGATCATTATCCTGCTGATTCTGGTAATCTGCGCGGTAGCGGCCCTCATATCCATGAGAGACAGCATCGCGAAACAGCTGTACCTGAAGCAGGGCAGATCCCTTGCTGGCACGCTTGAACCGGAACTGGAATCCAAGTACGGCGAAGAACTCGAATACACACTGGATAAATTCTGGAGCTGTTACAAGGACGGAATCGTTTCACAGAACGACATGTCTGATGTGATGGACAGGATTAAAACCCTGCGCTCGCAGGGCAAGATCGTGGTCCTGGATATCTTCAAATTCATAGGATAT
>CBDUUV010000108.1:0-7961 GCA_965370495.1 uncultured bacterium | reverse complement strand
CACTCCCCTCCACTCCATTCTATCGTTGTAGAAAAGTCCGGATGACGGATCCCCCCGAAAGAATAATCGGACACAAGTTCGGCGACGAACCGGTATTTCTCCTCGGATTCTCTGAGAGCGGTTTCCACGTTCTTGCGTACGGAAATCTCGTTTTTCAGCTCCATGTTCGTCATTTCCAGCTGAAGAGTCCGCTCATTCACCTGGTCTTCGAGTTGATCGCGGTATCTGGCAAGTTTCCTCTCTGTCTCCAGGCGTTCCGTAATGTCTACCGTATGGACAAGCACAAGATCGGGAGGGATGAAAACATACGTAACGGCAAGATCCCAGACCTTATCCAGAAGATATCTCTGAAGCCTGATTTTCTTTTCGATTGTAATCTTCTCGTTTAAGCAACGATGCAGATCATTGATAATGTCCGGTTCGTCTTTATGAAAGTTGCTGGCCTTAATACCCATATACCGGGCAATCGTTCCCTCGGTGAATTTCAACCCCTCCTTATTGAAACCTGCCAGGACAAAATCATCACCATCATTTTTCCATATATAGATCGGAACCGGCACATTCATGAATTGAGCCAGCGCTCTCTTTCCACTGGCTTTGAGGCCATCCTCGACCAGAAACTTCCCTTCTATTTCAACCATCAGTTTTCTGTCGATGGATTCCAGTTCTTTTGTCCGTTCTCTGACCAGTTCTTCCAGGCTATTCTTGCGCTGGACAATTTCTTCCCTGGCCTCGACACTGTCGGTCATATCCCTTATCACCGCGACTACGCAGGGAGGGTCAACATCCTCCACAACCCGCACGATTACCTCGACCCATCTTTTTCGCTCCTCCATAAAGAATTCAGTCCTGAATTCTTTCTTCTCGTCAAGCGCCTGTTTTCCTTCTTTGAAAATCGCCTTTAACTGTTCATTGTCTTTTACCAGGCCGCTTAACGGTTTTACGTCTTTGTCGGGGTCCTGCCCGTGAAAAACCTTCCAGGCCCTGTTGCAAAAAACATATTCCTTGTTTCTCGTATATATGGCAATGGCATCCGGGGCATACTCGAATACACCAACAATATTTTCCAGAGCTTCCTTTGTGTATTTACCCATTTCCGCTACTCCATTATCGGATCATTGATCCAGCACACAATACAGGCGCTGCCTGCATGATGAACGGCAAAAACAGCTCAGTCCCGCAAATCAGCAGCACCCCTTTTCTGACCGGCGGCCGAACTGATCAGCAGCTCTGTTTCTTCCAGAAGCTGCCCGGTAATTTCGAGTATCCGCGATTCTTCAGGCCGTACGAAATAAAATATAACACCCCCTGCCAGTTCAAACCCGGCTTTTTTCATGGCAAGAGCATATACACTTCCCTGTACCCTGTAGCGCTCGAATGCCTCGTCGACCATATACCCCTCTATATTGTCAGTTTTGTAATCAAGGAGTGTCCACCTGCCGTCTTTCTCAAAAACAAGGTCTATCCTGCCATTGACAAAACAGGCCGCTCCCGTATCGGCCAGGCTCACCCCCGCGCATTCCGATCCAGACGAAAACGTGAAAGGCACTTCTCTGAGAACAGTATCGGCAGACGCGACCAGCCTGAAAATATCGGAAGCCAGTGTTCTGGTGACCAGCTCTACGAGCTTATTCTTTCCACCCTCGAGCCCCGCGGCATCAGCGATAGGGCCTGCCAGAAAACCGATATCAGCCTCACCCTGGAACTCCACAACTTCCATTACCCTGTGAAAAGCAGTTCCAAAAACAAGGGGGTCCTCCGGGCCGGGCTTGCCCCGCATATCTGAAAATATCTCCTGCCCATGATCCACCAACCCCGAAGGTGAAAGAAAGACGGGAGCTTTCCTGCCCCTGGCAACAAGCCTCTTTCTTTCCTGGAGCCACTTGTCCTTCACGCGCACCGCTTCGTCACTCTTCTCATTTTCACCCTTGCCGAATCCTGGAAATACGGTGCCGGAAGCAATGATCCCGGGGAGCTGAGACGCCTTTACAACCCTTACTGAAGGGTGCAGACCCCGATCATCCAGATCATCCCGTCTGCTATCGGAAAGCTGCCCATTTCCCGTAACATCTTCCCCACCAGCCTGACAAATATATTCTCTGATCATATCATAATAACAGTTTTTCCTGTCCGTCTGCGGAATCACCAGCATATCCCCCGCCCGGGTGGCCGCAACATAGAGAAGCCTCGCGGCTTCCGCTTCCTCCCTGAGTTCATCGGCCAGGGATGATTTGGCAAAGTCACTCGTCTCCCAACCCTTACCAAGACTGAACGAGAGGCGCCTCCCTCCACCTGCAAGCGATTTTGCCGGAGCATGCCTCTTCTGGACAAGATTAACGATAATAACCACGGGGAACTGCAGCCCTTTCGATTTGTGTATGGTAATGAGCCTGACAGCATTTTCTTCCTCATCGATCGCGGGGGATTCACCTTCTGCGACACCCGCTTTTTCCTGGTCCTTGAACCATCTCGCAAAATACCTGTACGAATGAAGTTTTCCGCCGAACATCCTGGCACTCTGGAGTGCTTTCCTTATATTCAGTACCCGCTGCTCGCCATGCTGCCTGAGCATCGAGAGTTCGAGATACCTGGTTCGTTTGAGGAGTTCGCTGAATATACCGGCCGGCCCCTTCGAGTTACGGGTTTCGTGAAGTTCCCGGAGCAATTCAAAGGCCTCCGCAAAATCCTCGAATCCACCCCTTTCCGGCAGAGACGGCGAAAGGTAGTCCAGGTTTCCTCCATACCTCTTGAAAAGAAACAGTTCCTCGTCACTGAAGCCGAACATCGCTGAACGAAGACAGGTTACCAGTGCAAGCGCATCGCAGGGATCCTCGATGACCCATAGCGCTGTCGCGAGATCTCTTACTTCCTGCCTGGTATAGTAGAGCTTTCCGCCTTCGACCATGTACGGGATACCCGCGTCCCGAAGTGGATCCTCATAATGTTCGATGCCTGTCATCCCCCGGTACAGGAGCGCGATATCACCGAACTCCACTCTGCGCATCAACTTGCTGCCCGGGTCCCTGACCTCCAGACCGCTGCCTGTCAGGTCGAGGATAAACCTCGCGACCGTTTTGCCTTCTGCTTCCCTGATCTCTCCTGCTTTTGTTCCCGCGCATTCAATATCCAGAGAGATCACCGGAGTCCCCGCGCCATCCCGCACTGCATGTATAGGTTCATATCCGGGCTGATAACAACCGCTCTCCGGAAGGGTTATGATACAGGAAAATGCATTATTGACCCACTTGACCACTCCGGGCACAGACCTGAAGTTCTGGGTTATCTTAAGATGTGCCCCGGTCCCCGGCAGCCTTTGCTTGATCTTTTCATAGATCTCGATATCGGCTTTTCTGAAGCGATAGATACTCTGTTTCGGATCTCCCACTATGAACAACTTGCCCGGTTCGGAATCAAAGCTGTCTGAGCTGCCCACCCTTCCCACCAGAAGCATAATGATCTCCGCCTGCAAAGCATCCGTGTCCTGGAATTCATCTACAAGGATATACCTGTATCTCTTTCTGAGAGATTCCAGCGCCACAGTATCATTGAGCAATTTCCTCAGCTTTATAAGAAGATCATCGAAATCGAGGGCGCTCTCCCTGTTTTTGCGCGCATCGGCATAATCGACAAACTCGTCGAACCATTCTACCAACCCATCCCTGACCTGGTCGAGAAACACCTTCCTGAACCTGTCCTGCCACTCCGCCAGCTCAATCGCTATCTCTTTCTGCCTCCTGCAGGCTTCTGCCGGTTCCCAGTTTTTCATTGCTCCTTTATTTTTTTTTGGCATCTCCAGGCTAATGAGGAAACCCGCCAGTTCATCCCCTGAAAGCCTGTCCATCCCCCTGGCATCGCCAAGAAATCTCATTATCGCCACCGCGCCCCTGTCTCCGGGATCCCTGCAGGCCTCCAGGAGTTTTTTCAGTTCAGCCGCCACAGCTTCGATATGGGCCTTCACAACTCCCGGGCGATACTCCCCCGAATCCTCCCCCCCCCTGCTTTCGAGCCCGTCCATTTTCCCTTTTCCCCCATCATCCGGCTTACATGAATCCCCGAACATCCCCTCGAGATACCGTTCACCACGACATGAATAGACCTGTAATGCAAAGCCTCTCAACCGCTCGATGCTACCCCCTGCAAGAAACCAGTTCCTCAGGAGGCTCTCGTGCCGGGGGGCGGTATGTACAAGAAACTCGCTCCAGCATTCATCAAGCAAGAGAGACCCTTCGACCCCGTCGAGCTGTACAAAATTCGGGTCTATCCCTGCTTCCAGTGGATATTCTCTCAAAATCGATGAAGCAAAAGAGTGGATAGTCGAAATAGGCGCGCTTTCAAGACCGTCTCTGGCAGCCTCCAGCCTCATCATTTCACCGGGATCATCCACCCCTTCCCGGACCAGAGTATTTATCTCCTTTCTGAGCCGGACCTTCATCTCCCCTGCAGCTTTTTCAGTGAATGTTATAGCGACGGCCTGGCCACATGCCGCCCTGCCGCTCCTTATTATCGAAAGATAGCGATTAACAAGAATCGTCGTCTTGCCTGTACCCGCTCCCGCTTCGACACAGAACGAAGAATCCAGGTCTGCGGCAGCCCTTTCCCTGGCTTCCCGGTCGATCAGGCGCTTTCCGGTATCAGCCATCGTCTTCCTCCCGATATCCTTTCATCGCGAGAAAATCGAAACATCTCTCATCATGTTCAGCCTTGAGTTCGAAGAGGGTCGTCCTTGCTGAGGGACATGCATCGCCTACGCTGCAGAACCTGCAATCGGTGGAGAACGGATAAATACAGAACATGCCTTTTTCGATTCCACCGATGATTACATCGAGTATCCGTGCGAACTCTTTTTTCTTTTTTCCCCAGTCGGATCCACTGAAACTTACCACCGCAGAACCGATGGACGAAACCTGCCTGTACTGGGCAATCCCTTTTTCTATCGGAATACCGAGCTTGCTCGAGGCTCCAAGAAGATATACGGGCAGCTGCAGATAGATGCCTCCCCCGAAATCCTCATCCTTTCCGCGTAATTTGCCTGTCTTGTAATCGATGACCCTGAAACCACCCTTTTCGCCAAGGTCGATCCTGTCAATCCTTCCATGAAACGACAGTGTCCTCTTTCCCGTCTCAAAGGTGACAGCGTCCTCGTCACCAATTCCGAACGATTCCTCAAATCTGTCCGGCACCAGCCCTCCACTTTCGAGTAATTCCCCTTCCATGTATGTGATTACTGCCTGTTTTATCTTGTGCTTTTCCATTTCCCAGAAAAGATTCAGCCCCACAGGGTGTTCGAAAGGATATTCTTCGAGCAGGCTGTCGATGATTTCGACCGTTATCTGCCTGACCCTGTCACGGGGAGTAGCGAAAAGGGGCAGGCACCCTTTTTTTCCAAGGGTACTGTATAATCTTTCAAGGATGGAATGTACCAGTGTCCCCCTCTGCATGGGATCAATCGACAGGATTCGTTCAGGTTCGGCAACCGATTCAACACCGAGTACGCTGCCCAGGAAATACGCGAACGGACACCTGGCCCAGCGTTCCAGCGAAGTGGCTGAAAATGACCATTTTTTCTCCTCGAGGATCTTCCTCGATTCAGACACTGCCTCCGGTGAGCTGAACACGGCATCGAAAGGAGTAAGTTCCCTGCTGTGCCAGCGTTTTCTCGACAGCCTGAGTCCCCGCGAGAAAAAAATGCTGGATATCACTGAAAATGCTTTTTTCCGGTCCGACCCCATCAGCAGCAGGTCATATTCATCACTGCTCAAAGGGTCAACATCTTCGATCGTTCCCAGTCGCCCGGGAACCCTGATCTCCTTGAGAGACGGGCCATGATTACCATCTGGAGACCATCCATCAATGAATCGGTGAAACGAAGACTCTATCATTTCCCTGCCCGACCCGGTTCCCGCCCTGGGCCTGCTGCAGATCAGGCGGTCAGCAGCAGAATCGCAGACCAGCCTGAATATCAATGCCTGCTCATCGATACGCCCACTCCTTTTCGAAAAAGAAAGTGTTCCTCCGGCAACCCTTTCGAGCATGGCCCTTTCGTCATCCTTGAGAAACGGATCCTGGCTGATCTTGCCAGGCATGGAATTCTCTGTAAGTGAAGGTATGAATATCTCTTTGAAACACAAACCCCGAGCCTGACCGAGAGGAAGAATATTTACACCTTCACCCCCCAGTTTCCCACTGGCCGTCGAAAGTTCGCTGAGGGCCATACGCAATATTTTAAAGAAGAGTTCCCGCGAAGTTTTTCCCGTTACTGTATCGAGGCTGGACAACCCCTCTGAAATCCGGCATACAGACAGTGTCTCATCGGAATCCCCAAACAACTCTGCCACAACAGATGAAAACCTTTCACCAAATTCTTCCCAATCGGCATTTCCTGAAAACTCCGAACCTGCCGACAGTATTTTTCCCAGAATATCCCCGACAAGGGTGACGGAAAAAACGGTCTTTTCCATTTCAGTCCCTCTCGACACGGCCCCGGCCAGCCGTCCAGCGAGTCGTTCGTTCTCCTTCAGCCAGCCATATTCACCTGTCATCCCTGCCTCGGCACTTTTCCTGATCCAGACGGAAAAAGGGTCGGCGCCGCACCCACAATCAGCGGGGATCACAAGCGGCGCCGAAACAAGAAATTCAACAAGCTCACCTCTACCTGGAATTCCACCGAGAAGTTCCGTTAACCGGATCGCCCCACTCGCCGCCGGGGAAATGCCGGTATTCAACCTGCCTGCCAGGTAAAACGGAATCCAGGCCTCGTCAAATATCTCACGCAGAAGAGCAACATCCACTCCGGAAGGGATGGCTATCGCCATATCACCGAACCTGGATCCATCATTCCTGACAGACTCGATAACCATTCTGGCTATCTCCCTCAACTCTTCTTCACCATCCTTCATACTGACCATCAGTGTACCCCTGCCCACCATACCCTTGTCTGTGGCCCTGTCGGGCACATGTACCATTTCATACCCTTTTGCAGTACACCGATCGATCAGTCTCCGCGCGAACCTGAAGGGTGTTTCGTCACTCCACGGCACAAACAGGATCAGGCCCCTGTTTTCAGCTATAGAAGACAGGAGCTGCCACTGCTCCTCGTTCAAATCGTAAAACCCATAAGCGATAAGCGGGATCCCGGAGGAACCTGACGCTTCCGGAACTGTTGCCGCCCTGAAATGTGAATGGATATCGCCGCCAAGTGACTCGACTCTCTCCCTGTATGAAATAAACATCGACAGCAACCCGCCCACCCTGTCATGCATCCCCTTCACTTCCAGTGTATCAAGCAGGCTTCCGGCAACAGGGATAGAACACCCGGCCTCTGACAGATCTGTAAACGAATCCTTCAATGCATCGGGAAATCCGTTTGTCCCGGCAACATTCCCAAAGCAGGCAGGAATATCTCCCGAAGCTATCATTCCATCTATTATTACCTTTTCGGCAAAGGGTGGAAGGGGAAAGGTTTCCGCCATCCCGGTTCTTTCCAGCATCAGGGAAACCATGTCCGGGAATGTCAGAAAATGGATATTGAGGAGCCCCCCAAGGGCGGATGCCAATCTCGTCCTGAGATATCTGCCAAGCAGATTGGAACCGACAAGAATATCGATCCTGCCGTAGATATTACCGGCCCTGGCTCTGCGGAGTTCTTCGAGAAGCTTGTCTTCAAGAAGAGGGTAGGTCTTTCCGGTAACGACTTTTCCACTCATGCGTGAATACTAGTCGAGATCATACGGCCAGGTCTATAACAAAGGCAAGCGCGGGGCCTGGGGCCCCGCGCTCACGATGATCTTTACAGATCTTTATTGCCAGCGACACCGCTTTTTAGGCGTTGCCGGAAGCACGCTTCCTGATGATAACTGCCGCGGCAAGGATCGTGGCCAGAACCATGAACACCGCTACAGGTACCGTAAAGAGAGGTACAGGAACAGGTTCCACAACGTGGATGATCTGTACACATGTATCAT
>CBDUUV010000107.1:0-8020 GCA_965370495.1 uncultured bacterium | reverse complement strand
AAGTTAATTGAAATACTAAAGAAATATCAGGCTTCCATTTTACTTTTCGATAAAAGCATCTCTATCGATACAAACACCTGGCCATTGATAAAAATACCCCGGCAGCCTTACCAGGTTCCGGGGTATTCGTGTTTTCCCTCTAAAATGCCCTGTCAGGCCATCTCTTCGAGTACCGCTACAAGTAGTTTCCAGAAGGTCTCTACCGAGGGGATGTTCACCCTTTCCTCCGGAGAGTGGGGGTGCTCGATCCATGGACCGAAGGAGACCATATCCATGCCGGGGTATTTTTCCCCGATTATGCCGCACTCGAGGCCGGCATGAATGGCTTTCATCTCCGGTTCTTTGCCAAATATATCGGTATGGACCTTTTTGACTACTTTGAGAATGTTCGAATCCAGATCAGGCATCCATCCCGGATAAGGCTCGCCCTCTTTTATCTCAGCGCCGGCAAGACGTGCCGTGGAAGCAATTCTGTCTCTCAGCGCCTGAAGCCCGCTCTTGATGGAACTCCTGGTAGAGGTTCCGATCGTCACTTCTTTTCCACCCGTCGAGATCGTCGCGAGGTTATTGGATGTTTCGACCAGCCCATCGATGTCATAACTCATCACCTCTATCCCATACGGAACCGCGAGGAGAAAATCGATGAGGGTTCTCCGGGTCTTTTCATCCATAACCCTGGACTGAACCGCGTCCGACGGTTCTATGGTGACAACAAGATCTTTCTCGCGCCCGCCGAGCTCGACCCTCAGTTTTTCCACTTCATCCTCGATCAGGCCGGCAAGATCATCGACAGCTGTCTCGAGAACCATCAACTGGGCAAATGCTTCACGGGGAATCGCGTTTCTCTTGTTGCCGCCCTTGATCTCGGCAAGGTGGCAGGGCTGTGTAGCCATGATTTTTCCGAGGATCCTCGCCAGGATCTTAATCGCGTTTCCACGCTGGTCGATGATATCGATCCCCGAATGTCCTCCTCTAAGACCCGCGATTTTAAGCCGATAATTCTTGGTTCCGGCAGGCACATCCACGAAAACGATCGGAAACTTGATGGTGCTGTCGCCGCCACCGGCACAGCCTATGTACACCGCACCCAGTTCTTCGCTATCGAGATTAAGCATCGTTGTTCCCTTGAGGAAACCAGGCTGTAGTTCAGCCGCACCGGTCAACCCGACTTCTTCGTCAACCGTAGCAAGAATCTCTATCGGCCCATGCACGAGGCCCTCAACGTCAGCAATGGCCAGGCCGGCAGCAAGACCTACTCCATTATCGGCTCCAAGAGTGGTCCCTTTTGCCGTGAGCCATTCACCCTCGACTTCGACCTTGATCGGATCTTTGAAGAAATCGTGTTCTACATCTGAATTCTTTTCCCCGACCATATCCATGTGTCCCTGCAAAATTATCGTTGGGGCATTCTCATGCCCGGGCGTTGCGGGTATCCTGATTACTATATTGCCAGTGTTATCCCTGTCTGCTTCGAATCCCTTACTCTTTGCGAATGAAAGAAGATATTCGCCGAGCTGTGTCTCGTTACCGGAACAATGGGGTATGCTTAGAATCTTATCGAAGTGCTTCCAGAGTTCTCCCGGTTCAAATCCACTCAAAGACATTTCACCGACCTCCTTTTTCAGATCACAATCAAAAACAGAATCTATAACCTCAATCCATCAGAAAAAATCCGGCTTACCCGAACCCGGAGCTTGCCGGGATGAGGATTATACGCAAACTGGTGTTCATGGTCAAGCCTTCCATATGCCTGTATAACAACTGCTTATATATGGCAAAAATATCACCTGGTATAATTCCCGCAAAAAAGATTTCCAGATGATCACAAAGCCCTGCACTTTGAAGCGTATTTATTCTATTATTCCTATCGTAAAGGGATACCCAATCAATATCAAAAGGAGGCAATGTAATTGTTGCGCGAGATCAAGATCACAACCGGCAGAAAAAACGAGCTCAAAGACATTACAGGGGAGATACGCCGTGTTATCGCTGATAGCGGGGTAATCGAGGGAAAATGCCACATATTTGTTCCCCACACGACAGCTGCCGTGACGATCAACGAGAAGGCAGATCCTGATGTGGCGACCGATATTTCCGCGGCACTTGAAAAAATCGTCCCGGCCGGTTGGAGCTTCAGGCATGCAGAGGGAAATTCGGATTCCCATGTCAAATCATCGGTATTCGGTCCCTCTGAATTTGTGATAATCACCGATGGCAAACCCCTGCTTGGCCACTGGCAGGCTGTTTTCTTTTGTGAATTCGACGGGCCCAGGGACAGAAAATACTATATACGCATCTCAAATGATCAGACACCCCGGTAAGACAAGACGGGCATACTGAACGGCACTGCCTGTGCCGGCCAGCCGCCCTTTCTGTCACCACGGAAAAAGATCGAAGGTAAATCCAAGAGAGATCTTTTCTTCACGTTCGAACAGGGGGAACCTCCTGCCGCTGTCTAATACGAGTTCAAGATCGGGATGATACGATTTCCCGTCCTGAGGCTGTATCGCGTTTCTCAACAGGAGTCTGATTCTGATCCTGTGAAAAATTTCAGGTTTCCCGCCTTCGGACGAAGGCCAGTACGATTCGACCCCATAGGATAACTGAAGGCCGCCTGCCACCGTCCAGGTTCCTCTTCCCCTTACATAAGGGCTTATCTGGCTGAATGAGTCCGTTCTCCATAGATCCTTGTCATTTGAATCATACCACGCCATGCCCGATGACGAGATCTATCCCCTTGAAAACGCTCGATCCATGCCTGTTGATATTATCGAAAAGATTATCGAGCCGCACGGCGCCTTCCGCGGCCACGGATTGTGAAAACGATACTGTTTCACCAGTTGCCGAAGACCCGGATTCGCGCTCGTGGCGGTATTCAAGGGCCAGCGTATACTTCATCTCACCAACCCACGAAGAAGCCAAAGCGGATAACCCCGCCTTTCGCCTGGTTATATCCCTTTCATCACTGCTGCCCGGTTCGTATGTGACACCGTCATATTCGAAAAATGGTTGAACACTGATGATCCTGCCGCCGAAACGGGGTTCGATTTCCAGCTCGGTGCTGGATTTTTCGGAGGTAAAATCGTACCCGTAGCTCAACCTGTTGAACCTGTAATGCTCGCCACTCGTTGAAAACGCGGGAATGATATACCTGTCAAAGAACCCTTTATTCCCACCGTGCTTTCTGGAAGCCTTGTAGAAAAAAGGGTCGCATACAGGGCCGATAAATGTTTCCTCACCATTATCGGCATGGAATATCACAGTATAACATCTTTTCCCTTTTATCTTTCCGGAGGACAGGATGACCACTTTTCTCCCTGTGGGTGTCTCGATCACCTCGATCCTCGACGGACTGAACGATCCCTCCCCCTGTGCCTGATCTTTAATAACAAACTGTGCCCTGGAAAACTCAAGCAGGCCGGGTGTACCTTCGTCGATTCCTGACAGGGACAACTCTATCCAGTAATGTCCGCGGTCGAAATAGAGCGCCCCTTCCCCGGAAAAAACCGTAGCGCTCGCCTGCCCCGGTGACATGAAAAGTATCATGAGAACCTGTAAAATGATTTTTTCCCTGCCGCTCATCTATCGGCCCTTTCCATCTATACGCCCTCCCGAACGAAGAAGCCGTTCGCTGAATTGCGCAAAACTTTCATGGGAACGAAAAAGAGATTTTACTCTTGATGGTTCGAGTCCTGTTCTGCGCGCAAGCACCCCCAATATTCCGTCGAGGCTATCGTCATCCGGTATATACTGGCTCACGAAATCACCTGTCGGCACAGGAGGGTCTCCAGCGATATATACCCTGAAAAAATCCTCCTCGCTGATCGAGGTTTTTCTGGAGAATTCACCAGCAACGGCACTCAGCATGATCTCCCTGAGCTCAATCCAGCTGTACTTCATATCCACCGGAAACATCCTTTCTACCGGAAATGTCCCTGGGTCACGGCAGACTATATTGAAGCCGGGAAGGTGTTAACACGAAAGCACCTGGTCAGAACATGTAAAATATAGGAAAGAGGCCCTTTGTCTCTCTCTCGAGGTACGCGACGAAGTATATATCATCAAGATGGATAATGCTAAATGTCACCCCGGTCGCTTGAAGTTCTATCACGGCTTTCAGGTAGAACTGTTCCTGCTTGATCGCTTTGCGCAAAAGCGCGGGATCGGTCATTTCCACCAGGTTGTGCTGATCCTGTTCAGTTATTGTTACAGTCACAAGAAGCTGGTTGATATCAGAATCATCCAGGTCAACATTCCCACTCTCAAGTCCCAGGTAGAAGGATACAATAACTGTAACGTCACCCTCCGACCAGATCGTATCAGCGAAAATGTCCGCAAAGAGATCAGCGCGTGTTATATCGAAATCATCGCTCCTGACCTCCTCCGGAACATCTATCGTTTTCTCTCCGAAATAGAGTCCTGCAACACCCGCACATGAAACAGGTTCAAAATTCTTCGGGTCGGACCGGTTGGTAATCTTGAGTGTTGATTTGCATCCAGCCAGAAGAGCGACTGCCAGGACAAATAATATAAGACGTTTCACCTTCGGCTCCCTCGGCTAGAATCTCCAAAAAAATGACAGGTGTGGAAGAACAGGAATCTCGATATCGTCATCCAGCGAAATTCCCGGCCACAGTATACCCGCCTGAAAAGCGAACGAGGCTCCGACACCCACCCTCACACCGGCACCACCGCGCGGTTTACCGTATGAAAGGTCATTACCCAGTTCCAGCATGAGTTTGACATGGTCCAATATATCAAAATCCATCCCGAAAAGTATCGATTTGTGGGAAGCCGTCTCATCGAAAAAGACCTCTATGCCCATCGACTCTCCATTAGAGCCCATATCCACCGGTTCATCGGTTTCAAGGTAACCGTCAAGACGCCTGTACTGAAAACCGGCATGGAACCGCAGTCTGTCCGTTGCCTGTTTGCTCGCAGATATGAACCAGCAGAAAATATCAAGCCCGGAACTCAGGGACATCTTCTCTTCAGTAAATGCCTCCTCGAGAACAATATCGACTATATAATCTGAAGACAGGAGATTGTAATAGGCTATACCGACTGAAAGGGCCGGCATGGGACCATCGTCAGACAACACACGAACTTTCACCTGGCCATTGAGCAACGTAAGAAGATCCATCAATGTATTTGTAGTAAACT
This sequence comes from uncultured bacterium, assembly GCA_965370495.1. GTDB lineage: Bacteria > Krumholzibacteriota > Krumholzibacteriia > Krumholzibacteriales > Krumholzibacteriaceae > Krumholzibacterium. The sequence goes on along the minus strand of CBDUUV010000107.1, from coordinate 2,857 downwards.
GAATTCTGTTCCTGAGAGCGAAACCTGAATCTCCCAGGCCTATCCTGACGTTCTGGCCGTTACCCAGCACATAACCGGTCTCCAAGTTCATAAGCTTGACCGGGTAAAGGGAATGAAGCGGTTGCTCGCTGTGAACTCCTGGACTCATAGAAGCAATGAGTAAAAAAACAAATACTGTCATGAAAACGGTTTTATTCTTTACACGCATTATCCCGCGCCTGCAACAAAAGATTTCAACCTGATCGTTATAGCCGTTCTGAGGATATCCGAAACAGCAGGAAAAATACAATAAAAAAATGCCGCCTGTATTCAGCCACAGCTCCAAAGGTATGAAAAGCGATCCTAAGGGACTCTCATCGGAGCGTTGAAGGCCAAGCCTGAAAAATCAGGCAGAAGACTTTCCCTTATCAAGCGGCTCATCTCCTAGGGGAAGAGATGGGGTTTATAGGTAGGAAAGAAAAGACTTCCTTTAACCAGGCGGCAATACCTGCCTTTGATATTTTTTATCTCGCTACCCTGTCGTTATGCTACCTCCAAGGTCTTGCACCATAATGAACCATTTTCCGAGAGAAAAGTTCGTTTTATTTTTTCTTGTCAATATTTCTCAAAGTCCGGCAGCCCCCCGCTCGGTAATTACTCCAGGCTCTAAAAGCATAAACCATTACCGCCCCCTTTTCAATAGGAAAACATCCCTATTTTACTTCCCTGTCTTATACGCTCTTATACGCTTCGTGAGACAGCATCAATAGCTGTCGACCAATCCTATTTTTACGGCATACATAACCAGGCCCGCTGTCTCATGGATATTCAATTTGTTCATTATATTCGCCCTGTGGTTTTCTACAGTCTTTTTGCTTATGAACAGCTCTTCCCCTATCTTCTGGCTGGTCAGCCCTTCGGCGATATAGTGCAATATCTCCCTTTCCCTCTTCGTAAGACGGCTGAATTCATCTGCTTTTTTCCCTGATTTCTGGAGCTTCCTGTAATTGACTATTACATCGTCGGGAAAGTTCGAGCTGATGTATATCTTCCCCCCCATCACTATATTGATCGCCTCAAGCAGGTCCTCTGAAGCGGTATCCTTGACAAGATACCCATCGGCTCCCGCGTCCAGCGATTCATAGACATAAGTCTCCCTGGTATGGATCGTTAATATTATGACCCTGATCTCCGGGTGCTGTTTCTTGATCTTCCTTGTCGTTTCTATCCCTCTGAGGCGCGGAAGCCCGATATCCATGATAACAAGATCGGGAAGATTTTTGTCGACTATATTTATCGCATCCCTGCCGTTGTCTGCTTCACCGACAATCTCGTGTCCTCCGTCTTCGAGAACCATCTTGAATCCCTGCCTCACAATCGTGTGATCCTCAACCAGAACAATTTTGATCCGTTCCATCCCTGAATCCTTCCAGCGGAAGTGTAACCTTTATTCGAGTTCCTCTTCCGGGTGAGGAATATATTGTGAATTTGCCATTCAGGCTGTTGATTCTTTCCCTCATCCCGACTATCCCTAACCCTTTACTGGTTTTTTCTTCTCCGGTACCGTGAAATCCCTTCCCGTCATCTTCCAGCCTCATAATAACATCAGGGTACCCCTTTGTCAGCTTCAATGACACATTTTTTGCGTCCGCGTGCCGTATTATATTGGTAAATGCCTCCTGGGTAACACGATACAATGCCAGGGATAACTGCTTGTCTATCCTCTCATTCCATCCCGCAGTTTCAAAAGTCACATTGATCCCGCTGTTTTCTACAAACTTGTCAATATACCACTGGATGGTGGGGATCAGGCCAAGATCCTCCAGCATTGCCGGGTGCAGGGAATATGACACCTCCCGAATCGATTCTGTCAACCCATGTATCTGGTTACGTATTCGCCTGATCCTGCCAAGCGATTCCGTATCTGCCAAATCGATTTTTTTCTCGAGCATGGAGAATCCGCCCTCTATCACGATTATCGACTGTCCTATCTCATCATGAAGATTGAGGGCGATACGGGTTTTCTCCTCTTCAATAGACCCGATAAGGTTGCCGGCAAGATTCTTCAGGTTCTTTTCGTACTTGATCTGTTCCTTCAGAAGATCACATCTTTCGAATTCAAGCCCCAGCTGATTACGAATGATGTCGAAAAACCTTCTTTTCTCGAGAGAAATATCCTCATCCCCGCTGAAGCCAAGGACAAAGGCAGCTTTCAGGACCTCCCCGAACCGTACGGAGAACAATACGACCCTGAATATCTCCAGGTTCCTTGTCACAGCTTCAATCTCCGGTGTTGTTTCGGAACCATCTTCCTCAATGACATATATCCCTTTCTTGTCAAGAACAGCAAGCGCCAGCGGATCATCCAGGCTTATGACCCTGACAGGCTCCAGGAGATCTTTCGCCGCGCCCCTGATTGTCCTGCATTCTATAGCATTGTACCCTGCGACAGGAAGATACGCCGCTCCGACAGATATATCGCATTCTTCCATCAGGACATCCATTACATTATCGAGGATGGTTTCATCGCGCTGAAAATTATCGAAAATCTTGTGAATCCTGTCAAGAACCCTGAATTCCCTGTTCCTGTTTTCCAGATCGATTTCAATATGTTTCCTCGCCGTTGTATCCTTCATCGCGCAGATGATATGGACTCCTCCATCATCAGTTTTTCCGAGACTGAGTCCATACGCCAGGTTCCACCGGACAGCTCCATCCTTTCTGATAATCCTGAATTCGGAGATAATACGATCCCTGGAGAAAAAGGAGGCCATATATTTCCTGGCTTTCTCCCTGTCGTCTGGATAAACAGAATTTACCCAGCCTATCTTTCCATTCAATTCATCCAGGGTATATCCAGTCATTTTTTCGCACTCCC